>NC_007912.1:2912500-3212500 GCF_000013665.1 Saccharophagus degradans 2-40 | reverse complement strand
AACCCGGGGAACTGAAACATCTAAGTACCCGGAGGAAAAGAAATCAACCGAGATTCCCTAAGTAGCGGCGAGCGAAAGGGGAGCAGCCGATGATTTAAGAGGTAGTGGAACAGTCTGGAAAGTCTGGCGATACAGGGTGATAGCCCCGTACACGAAATCTCTTAAGTCACATATTAAGTAGGACGGGACACGTGTTATCTTGTCTGAAGATGGGGGGACCATCCTCCAAGGCTAAATACTCCTAACTGACCGATAGTGAACCAGTACCGTGAGGGAAAGGCGAAAAGAACCCCGGAGAGGGGAGTGAAATAGATCCTGAAACCGTGTGCGTACAAGCAGTTGGAGCTCTTCGGAGTGACAGCGTACCTTTTGTATAATGGGTCAGCGACTTATTGTATGTGGCCAGGTTAACCGCTTAGGGGAGCCGTAGGGAAACCGAGTCTTAATAGGGCGTCCAGTCGCATGCAATAGACCCGAAACCCGGCGATCTATCCATGGGCAGGTTGAAGGTTAGGTAACACTGACTGGAGGACCGAACCCACTAACGTTGAAAAGTTAGGGGATGACCTGTGGATCGGAGTGAAAGGCTAATCAAGCCGGGAGATAGCTGGTTCTCCCCGAAAACTATTTAGGTAGTGCGTCATGTCTCACCCACGGGGGTAGAGCACTGTTTGGGCTAGGGGGTCATCCCGACTTACCAACCCCATGCAAACTCCGAATACCGTGGAGTGCAATCATGGCAGACAGACTGCGGGTGCTAACGTCCGTAGTCAAGAGGGCAACAACCCAGACCGCCAGCTAAGGTCCCAAATATCAGTTAAGTGGGAAACGATGTGGGAAGGCTTAGACAGCTAGGAGGTTGGCTTAGAAGCAGCCACCCTTTAAAGAAAGCGTAATAGCTCACTAGTCGAGTCGGCCTGCGCGGAAGATTTAACGGGGCTCAAACTGATAACCGAAGCTGCGGATACTTTCGAGTATGGTAGGGGAGCGTTCTGTAAGCCTGTGAAGGTGAACTGAGAAGTTTGCTGGAGGTATCAGAAGTGCGAATGCTGACATGAGTAACGATAAGGGGAGTGAAAAACTTCCCCGCCGGAAGATCAAGGTTTCCTGTCCAACGCTAATCGGGACAGGGTTAGTCGGCCCCTAAGGCGAGGCAGAAATGCGTAGTCGATGGGAAGCGCGTTAATATTCGTGCACCGACTGTTGCTGCGATGGAGGGACGGAGTAGGCTAGGCGAGCACGGCGTTGGTTGTCCGTGTTTAAGCTTGTAGGCTGGTGACTTAGGTAAATCCGGGTCGCTAAGGCTGAGAGGTGATGACGAGTCCTCTTTTGGACGAAGTCGTTGATGCCATGCTTCCAAGAAAATCTTCTAAGCTTCAGGTAACAGTTGACCGTACTGTAAACCGACACAGGTGATCAGGTAGAGAATACCAAGGCGCTTGAGAGAACTCGGGTGAAGGAACTAGGCAAAATAGTACCGTAACTTCGGGAGAAGGTACGCCGGTTTTGGTGATGGGACTTGCTCCCTAAGCTGAGACTGGTCGAAGTGACCAGGTGGCTGCGACTGTTTATTAAAAACATAGCACTCTGCAAACACGAAAGTGGACGTATAGGGTGTGACGCCTGCCCGGTGCCGGAAGGTTAATTGATGGGGTTAGCTTCGGCGAAGCTCTTGATCGAAGCCCCGGTAAACGGCGGCCGTAACTATAACGGTCCTAAGGTAGCGAAATTCCTTGTCGGGTAAGTTCCGACCTGCACGAATGGCGTAACGATGGCCACGCTGTCTCCACCCGAGACTCAGTGAAATTGAAATCGCAGTTAAGATGCTGTGTACCCGCGGCTAGACGGAAAGACCCCGTGAACCTTTACTACAGCTTTGCACTGAACTTTGAGCCTACTTGTGTAGGATAGCTGGGAGGCTTTGAAACTTAGACGCTAGTTTGAGTGGAGCCAATCTTGAAATACCAGCCTGGTATGTTTGAGGTTCTAACCTAGACCCCTTATCGGGGTTGGGGACAGTGTATGGTGGGTAGTTTGACTGGGGCGGTCTCCTCCCAAAGAGTAACGGAGGAGTACGAAGGTGCGCTCAGCATGGTCGGAAATCATGCATTGAGTATAATGGCAAAAGCGCGCTTGACTGCGAGACTGACACGTCGAGCAGGTACGAAAGTAGGTCATAGTGATCCGGTGGTTCTGTATGGAAGGGCCATCGCTCAACGGATAAAAGGTACTCCGGGGATAACAGGCTGATACCGCCCAAGAGTTCACATCGACGGCGGTGTTTGGCACCTCGATGTCGGCTCATCACATCCTGGGGCTGAAGCCGGTCCCAAGGGTATGGCTGTTCGCCATTTAAAGTGGTACGCGAGCTGGGTTTAGAACGTCGTGAGACAGTTCGGTCCCTATCTGCCGTGGGCGTTGGAAAGTTGAGAAGAGTTGCTCCTAGTACGAGAGGACCGGAGTGAACGAACCACTGGTGTTCGGGTTGTCATGCCAATGGCATTGCCCGGTAGCTATGTTCGGACGGGATAACCGCTGAAAGCATCTAAGCGGGAAGCCTCCTTCAAGATTAGCTTTCCCTGGGGCTTGACCCCCTAAAGGGCCGTTGAAGACTACGACGTTGATAGGTCGGGTGTGGAAGCGCTGTGAGGCGTTGAGCTAACCGATACTAATTGCCCGTGAGGCTTGACCATATAACAGAGATTGCTGGTTAATAATCAAGTAATCGTGTTGTACAAGCACAAGAAGTAAGACTGATGACGAAAGCTTACGAAAAGTAAGTGAATAGTCAGCACCTAGTAAGTGCAAAGACAATTAACGTTTAGTGTATCTATATAGCACTAGCATGATTGCAAAAGGATAAGTACACCGACGCAAGGCGACGGGTGAGTACCTCAACCTTACTTAATGAATAACGCAAACAACTTCTGATCCACACCTTATTTGTACTGGGATTACTGTCAATAATCCCCAATTAAAAGCCTCAATAGTTAACGGCATTAGCTAGTTAACGAGTGCTACGGTAGAAGGTCGCCGAAAAAGACACAAAGTACATACAGCTTTGCCTGACGACAATAGAGCATTGGAACCACCTGATCCCATCCCGAACTCAGCAGTGAAACGATGCATCGCCGATGGTAGTGTGGGGGTTCCCATGTGAGAGTAGGTCATCGTCAGGCTTCTAATATCAAAAGCCCGCTTAGGTTACCCTAAGCGGGCTTTTTTGTGATCGGCGTTCCCAGATACTGCATTTAGCCATATTCAAGCGGTAAAAGGTGCGAACTCTTAAAAAATAAGTTAGCCTAGCGGATCAAATTTGTAGTTTTCTTTTAAGAAAATAATATCTACTACAAAATCAATATAACGGTTGTTCGTAAGCTGTGAAATCCAGTCAAACTATGAAATTAACAATTAGAGCAAAGCTATTTCTTAGTCATTTTTTCGCCATAATGTTCGTTTCGGGGAGTATTGGTTCCTACTTCTATGGGAGCGCAATCGAAAATTTAGAGAACAGCTTAAAGTCTAGGCTGCGTAATAGTGCAGCATTGCTTTCAAAAAGCTTTGATACGAAAGAGTTAGATCTCATACAAAACGAGCAAAATAAGTCGTTACCAGAGTATGAGAAAAATTTGCAGTTAATTATCAGCTATGCTTCTTCAAATGATGATATAGCTTTTATCTATATTATGCGTTTGCGAGACGGGCTGGTTGAGTTTGTACTAGATTCCGATCAAGTTAACCCTGCCAGACCTGGCGAAATATATAAACAAAATATTCCTGAGTTAATTGAAGGCTTTGCGAGTGTTAGTGTGGATTCATCCATCACTACCGATCGCTGGGGTAGTTTTATGTCTGGTTACGCGCCTATTGGTGGCGGGGCAGCCCAGTATTTAATCGGTTTAGATATGAAAGCCGACGACGTTAGCAATAAATTGCAGGATCTAAAAACAAAGGGTTTACTTTCGTTATTAATGTCGCTAATCCTAGCTTATGCCTGCTGTTATTACTTATCTCGTAATTTTGTCTATCGCATCCGCCGCTTACATGATCAATGCGGAGACCTTATTCATGCAGATCCAAAAGACGTAAGCGTTAAAGGGGATGAGATTGACGATTTAAGTGATGTGTTTAGTGTAATGCTAGAGTCGTTCCAAAAGAATCAAGAAATACTCGAAGCTAAGGTGACTGAGCGCACTGAAGAGGTTAATAAAGCAAACCGAAACTTAATGATTGAAGTGAAAGCGCGCAAACAAATGATGGAGCAATTGCGTGACTTGGCTAGAACTGATTACTTGACAACGCTTATCAATCGTCGGGAAATGACCAATATTTTAAGAAGTGTATGCATAGATTACAAAGTACACCCTAAGCCGTTTGTCGTAACTTTAATGGATATTGATGATTTTAAAAATATTAATGATTGTTACGGTAATGGAGTTGGGGACGAAGTGTTGCTTTCGCTTTGTAAGCGTTTAAGTGCAATGCTCGATACGAAGGAGGTTCTTGCTCGTTGGGGGGGAGAAGAATTATTGTTTTTGATGAACGACGCCACCTTAACTGATGCCGCATTGCGAGCGGAGGCATTGCGAAAAACCATCGAAGGCATGGAATTTTCTGTGGATAACAATATAGTTTCCATCACTGCTAGTTTTGGCTTGGCAGAATACGAAGTTGAGCGCGGTTTAGATGCCACTATAAAAGAGGCGGGCTTGGCTTTGTATCGTGCTAAACGTTTAGGTAAGAATCGGGTGTCAATCGAGGATTCTTAGCGCCTGCTTACTTTAGTTCGGCTTCAGCGCTTTCTAGCATTTTTATGAATTGGCGCAATTGTTGTTTGGCTTGCTGTTTTTCTTCATTGGTCAGCGCTTGATAACCTCGGGGGAATGGCCAGCCATAACCCCAGCGATACGGCATGGGGAGGTAGGGAGAACCTCCAACACGTACCCCTGCATACATAAGTTTTCCAATCTCGGTTTCACCTAGTTTCGCAACGCAAGACTCCAGCTCTGCATCTGCTTTAATCCGTTCTTCGTAGGTTCCTCCCTTCCAGTACGAAAGGTCGTGAGATACACAGCAATTTAGCCAAAGTGTTTGTTCTTCGGTATTTCCATCAGGGAAGGCACTGCATCCATCAGAAGTGAAGGGCGCTATCTGATCAGCGAAAGTCAAAGAGCAAAGTGTATAAAGCACAATTGCGTTAGTTGCGGGTACTAATTGGCGGTACATGTATATTCCCTACTGATTAAGGACAAAGTATAGCGCAAATACTCTAATGCTCGCGCTTTCAGGGTGGCTTTATAAAGCGGTGGTATCTAGTCTCGCGTTGGTTCACAATTGGCGGTTATCGGAACTTAGTGCAGGGCTATATGTGGCGCTAGTTGTTTACTTGTCTTTGTTAGTGTGAATGTTTAATGGCGATAGTGCTAGGCGTTGACCCAGGCTCATTGAAAACGGGCTTTGGGTTAGTAAATCACGTATCTGGGCGGTGTGAATATATCGCTAGTGGTGTGATCCGTATGAAATCTAGCGATGAGCTCCCTGAGCGCCTAAAAACGATATTTGAATCGCTAGTAGAAATCATTGAATGCTATCAGCCATCTGAATTTGCGATAGAGAAAGTATTTATGGCAAAAAGTGCGGGCTCAGCACTCAAGCTGGGGCAAGCGCGCGGTGCAGCGATAGTTGCTGCCGTAACTAACGGTTTGCCTGTGGGGGAATACGAAGCGCGAAAGGTCAAGCAATCGGTTGTTGGGTCGGGAGCGGCGGATAAATCGCAGGTTCAGCATATGGTACGCACACTTTTACATCTTACTGCTACCCCACAAGAGGACGCCGCGGACGCATTGGCGATTGCATTGTGCCATATCAATACTCAAGCAAGCCTAATTAGATTGGCGGGTTCGCGTCAGTTTAGGCGTGGCCGTTTGGTTTAATTTAATATTAAGAATGACATTATGATAGGTCGATTAACAGGAATCTTGGCGGAAAAAAAAGCGCCGCATTTACTTATAGATATTGGCGGTGTTGGGTATGACGTGATTGCGCCTATGACGACATTTTATCGCCTCCCCGCACTGGGCGAAAAAGCCGTATTACACACTCATTTTTCAGTTAGCGAAACATCGCAGCAATTGTTTGGCTTTAGTAGCCAGCAAGACAGAGAGCTGTTCCGTATGTTGATTAAGGTGAATGGGGTAGGCCCTAAGCTTGCAGTGGGCATTATGTCCATGGAGTCATCTGATTTTGCTAAATGTGTACTCGATGGCAACTTAACCGCACTTGTAAAGCTACCTGGCGTAGGCAAAAAAACTGCAGAGCGCTTGTTGGTCGATATGCGCGATCGAGTTAAGGCCTTAGATACCACACCTAGCGAGCATTCGCCTACAGGGGAGGGGGCAGGTATTGTCCGTGTCGATCCTGTAATAAACACCAATGTAATTATAGCGGACGCTGAAAGCGCGTTAATTGGCCTAGGGTACAAGCCTACTGAAGCTGCCAAAGCGGTATCTGCTGCGTATAACGATACTATTACCACAAGCGAAGACCTTATCCGTGCAGCTTTAAAAGGTATGATTTAACTTAGTTAACTGGCCCATAATTTATGATTGAGCAAGACCGAATTATTGATGCTAACGCCAAAAGCCGCGAAGAGCAGATAGACCGAGCTGTACGCCCGAAGAGCTTGAAAGAATATATTGGTCAGCCGGTTGTGCGCGAGCAGATGGAAATATTTATCGGCGCCGCGCAAGCGCGCGGTGATAGTTTGGATCATACGCTTGTATTTGGGCCGCCTGGGCTGGGTAAAACAACGCTGGCGAATATTATCGCCGCAGAAATGGGGGCGGATCTAAAGTCCACATCTGGGCCCGTACTCGAGAAAGCTGGCGACCTAGCTGCTCTAATGACAAACTTAGAGCCGGGCGACGTTTTATTTATTGATGAAATACATCGATTAAGTCCGGTGGTAGAAGAAATATTATACCCCGCGATGGAAGACTTTCAGTTGGATATCATGATTGGTGAGGGGCCAGCCGCGCGCTCTATTAAGCTTGAATTACCGCCGTTTACGCTTGTCGGGGCAACTACGCGTGCAGGGTTGCTTACTTCCCCTTTGAGGGATCGATTCGGAATTGTTCAGCGTTTAGAGTTTTACAATATTGAAGATCTCACTCATATTGTTGAGCGTTCTGCGTCCTTGATGGGGGTTGCTATGGATACTCCCGGTGCAAGGGAGGTTGCTAAACGGTCTCGTGGAACACCGCGCATTGCCAATCGTTTACTGCGTCGCGTACGAGATTATGCTGAAGTTAAATCAGATGGTACGGTAACAGCGCAAATTGCAGATCTTGCTCTTAATATGCTCAACGTTGACGAGCACGGCTTTGATCATATGGATCGCAGGCTATTGCTCACGCTTATAGAAAAATTTGGTGGCGGACCGGTGGGTGTCGATAGCCTGGCAGCAGCAATTAGTGAAGAGCGCGACACGATAGAAGACGTGCTTGAGCCGTATCTTATTCAGCAGGGGTTTATTATGCGTACTCCGCGTGGTCGAATGGCTACTCAATTGGCATATCAACATTTCGGTTTGAATGTGCCTGCAGCGCTAAAGCAAGATTCGCTTCCTGGCATATAAGCTTTGAAGGCTAAACACTGAATTTATTTTACGTATACGTGTCTATGTCATAGCGCATTTTTCTACAGATCGTATATTATGCGCAACAAAATTGGATGAAGAGTGCGTAAACTGCGCAACAATTGATCCGTATGATTTTGCATATCTTAAACGCGGCGGATAATTACCGAATGCAGTTGCTCAAAGCTGCCTTGAGTTACCCAAAGGGTGAATCAGGGTCAATATTCCAAATAACATTCTAATTTAAGACTATATTGCTACTCATTTGGGGGCTAGCCTTTCATGACTGAAAACTCACTGTCTATCTGGAGCTTAATTGTTCAGGCGAGCGTGCTTGTACAAATAGTGATGGCGATTCTATTTTTGCTATCGGTAGTTTCTTGGGGGTTGATTGTTCAACGCGGTTTATACCAATACCACGCTAAGGTAGCTTACAAAGACTTCGAGCGGCAGTTTTGGTCCGGTGTGGATTTAACCCAGCTGTATAGGCAGGGCAATAGCAAGGCCAACCGAAGTGCAACCGATGGTGTAGAGAATATATTCCGCGCTGGTTTCAAAGAGTTTACTCGTTTGCGGCAGCAGGGCAGCACAGACCCCGATGCAATTATGGAAGGCACACAACGCACAATGCGCGTAGCTATGGCTCGAGAGGAAGAAAAACTAGAAGTGTTTTTGCCTTTTTTAGCCAGCGTAGCGTCAGTGAGCCCTTATATTGGTCTGTTTGGTACGGTTTGGGGCATTATGAACTCGTTTCGCGGCTTGGCTACAGAGTCTCAAGCTACGTTGGCGTTGGTTGCTCCTGGTATTTCCGAAGCGCTTGTGGCGACGGCAATGGGCTTATTCGCAGCAATTCCTGCGGTACTGGCTTACAACCGTTTTTCGTCGAATGCTGAATCGCTTATTAGTCGTTACGAAACTTTTGCCGAAGAGTTCTCTGCTATTTTGCACCGCCAAGTTCACTCTAAAAGCGCCGAGTAATTAATCATGGCTGCAAAAGGTAAAGGCAAAAGAAAACCGTTAGCGGAAATCAACGTCGTTCCCTACATCGATGTGATGTTGGTGTTATTGGTTGTGTTTATGGTGACGGCTCCACTGCTCATGCAAGGGGTGAAGGTAGATTTACCGCAGTCTCCGTCTGCACCGATCGATCAAAAAGACGAAGAGCCTATTATTGTTTCTATCAAAAAAGATGGTACCTACTACATTAATTTGGGAGGCGATCAAGAAACTCGCCGCGAGCTGAAAGACATAACCACCATCGTTGCGAAAGTGCTTAGAGAAAAACCCAATACGCCAATACTAGTATGGGGCGACGCCAAGGTAGAGTACGGTGCAGTTGTGAGTTTGATGAGCGATCTTCAGGGCGCCGGTGCTCCCTCTGTAGGCTTAGTTACCGAGCCTCCACGCTCTTAGCGGTTGGGTGATTAACCTATGAATATTCTTCGCAATATTGCCATACCCTGTGGAGCCACCTTGGCGATCCATGTGGTGGTGATTGCGGCGTTATTTTCTGACTGGCAGCCTAAAATAGAGCACAAGCTCGTAAAGCCGCCGCGCCACATAGAAGCTAAATTGGTTGAATTAAAACCAAAGGCTAAGCAGGCAAAGCAGGAAGAAAAGCCTAAAAAGGTAGATTTAACTAAAAAGCAGCGCATGCTAGAAGAGCAGCAACGCGCAGAAAAGTTAAAGCGAGAAGCCGAAGTTAAAAAGCGGCAAGAATTAGAGGCTAAAAAAGCAGCAGAAGCTAAAAAGAAGAAAGAGCAAGCTGCTGCTGAAGCAAAAAAGAAGGAGCGGCAACGTAAAGAAGAGCAGCAGCGACAATTAAGAATACAGCAGGAATTTGAGAAAGCGTTACTTGAAGAGCAGGGGCAATTACTAGAAGATAGCTACGCAACACAGGCTCAAAGTTATGCAGCACTTATAAGGCAGCGAGTAGAGCGAAGCTGGAGTAGGCCGCCATCGGCGCGAAACGGAATGCGTTGTGAGTTGTCTATACAGCTGGTACCAAGTGGGCGCGTAATTGATGTGCAGATTTCTCGCTCTAGTGGCGATGCTGCATTCGATAGGGCAGCACTTAAGGCTGTGAAAAAAATAGAAGCGTTTCCCGAATTGCAGGATATGCCAATTGGCTTATTCGAAAGAGAATTTAGAAACTTCAAAATGGTGTTTCAGCCAGAGGATTTACGACAATGATTTTGGGGAGAAAGCATTTGGCTAAGGCAGGCAGTAAATGGTTGGCAGGTTCAAGCCAATGGGCGCTGAGCTTAATGCTTATATTGGCTGCAGGCATGGCCCGTGCAGAGCTGGTGATTGAGATTACTCAAGGGGCGGACAACCCCACCCCAATTGCCGTAGTGCCTTTTGGTGGCAATGGTGGCTTGAGTGAAAATGTATCTCGTATCATATCTGCCGATTTAGATCGCAGTGGTTTATTTGAATCTAAAAGCCCTGAAAATATGTTGTCGTTTCCATCGAAACAAGCAGATATTTTTTATCGCGATTGGCGTATATTAGGCACCGATTATTTAGTGATAGGTGATATTCAGCGAAGCGAAAGCGGCTACGTAGCTGAGTACGGTTTGTACGACGTGCTTCAGCAGAAAAAAATGTTAGGTAAAGTGCTATCTGTAGGCCCAACGGGTTTGCGTGATATGGCGCACAAAATTAGTGATGATGTGTATCAAGCGTTAACAGGCATTCGAGGCGCTTTCTCTACCAAGATTCTCTATATCGAAGATATGGGGCCTAGCGTTAAAGAAAGATATCGCTTAATTAAGGCTGATGCTGATGGCGCAAGGGAGCAGTTGATTTTTAAGTCGAGTGAGCCTTTGCTATCACCCGCTTGGTCTAATGATTTGACACAGGTAGCGTATGTATCTTTTGAAACATCGCGACCAGCAATATTTAGACATAACTTAATTACCGGTAAGCGAGAGCAACTTACAAACTTCAAGGGGTTGAATGGCGCGCCAGCATGGTCGCCTGATGATTCTAAATTAGCTCTCGTGTTATCGAAGGATGGCAACCCAGAAATTTACATTTTGGACATTGCTACAAGAGCGCTCCAGCGAGTCACAAAAACCCACTCGGCGGTGATAGATACCGAACCAAACTGGACCGCGGACGGAAAAGGGATAATTTTTACGTCAAATCGCGGTGGAAACCCACAAATTTATCAAGTGGGTCTTGCAACGGGACGGGTGGAACGCTTAACCTTCGAGGGTGATTATAATGCCAGACCACGGGTCACGCCGGATGGTAAAAGTTTGGTTATGGTTCACAGGGAAGATGGAGTATTCCATATTGCTTGGCAGGACATTCAGTCAGGTGACATGCGTATCCTGACTGAAACGTGGTTAGATGAATCGCCCAGTATTGCTCCGAACGGCGCTATGCTATTGTACGCAACACAGCATAACAACAAAGGTGTATTGGCCGCGGTTTCAATTGACGCAGGGGTAAAATTTCGTCTGCCTTCTAAACAGGGTAGCGTAAGAGAGCCAGCTTGGTCGCCTTACGCGAAATAGTTAGTGGGTACCGAAAAATCTTTATAACTTGGGAGTGATAAAAAAATGAGTAACATTAAAACCTTATTGTCGTTAGTAGCAGTATTTGCTTTTGTTTCTGGTTGTAGCAGTACCGGTAAAACTAAAGGCGAAGCTGACACTGATATGAACAACACAGTGGAAGAGCAAGTAGAAACTGTAGTTGAAGTAGCTGATCCACGTGACGCGCTTATTGGCGTAGACACTGTATTCTACTTTGACTTCGACCAAGCAATGTTGCGTTCCGAAGCGCGCGCTGCTTTGTTGATTCACGCTAAAGTGATCAAAGAAACTAACGCTTCTATCCGTTTGGAAGGTCATGCTGATGAGCGTGGTTCACGCGAGTACAACATGGCTCTTGGCGAGCGTCGTGCTAATGCAGTTCGTGACTTCTTAGTACTTCAAGGTGTGCCAAGCTACTCAATCGAAACTGTTAGCTACGGTGAAGAGCGTGCAGCACAAGTTGGCAGCAACGAAAGCGCATGGTCTAAAAACCGTCGTGTAGAAATCAAATACTAAGTTAAAGCTTGCAGCCTTTGCGGGCTGCTAAGTGAAACTTATAAAAACCCGCAGCGTAAAACTGCGGGTTTTTTGTTTGTGGAATCAGGTTTTGGCCTGTATTGGCGGGAATTGCCGCATAATCTTGTTGTCTTAGCTCTATGGCAAACCAGTTCACATATTGTGGTACACTCCTGCACGCATTTTTCACGAATTTGAAGAAGATTAGGTAGAAATGATTAGCAAATTAACCATCACCTCTGTGGCGTTCTTGTTCGCTTCCCAAGTTTTCAGTCAGGCGCATGTGGTCGACCCGCAACCACAGCCTGGCATGGCCGCAAAACCGCAAAAAATGCCAGAAGAGGTCGCTCCGTCGCCGCAGAGCCAGTCGGAAATCTACTATCAACTGCAATTGCTGCAGCAAGAAGTACTACAACTGCGTGGTATGGTGGAAGAGCAGGCTCACGAATTGAAGCGTTTAAAGCAGCAGCGCCTTGATGATTACCTGGATTTAGACCGCCGTTTAAGTAAGGTTGGCCAAGGTGATTTCACCGGCACTAAAACCACACTTACCGATATTCGCTCTACCGCTGAATCTGCCGCAGCCGCAAGTGCAGGTGCACCTGAGCAGGAATTGCAGGAATACAAAGATGCCATTGACTTGGTATTGCGCAAACAGGATTACAAAAACGCAGTTATCGCGCTAAAGCAGCACCTAGATAATTACCCCAAAGGCCGCTATGCCGCCAACGCACAATACTGGCTGGGCGAGCTTTATCTTAAAGATAACGAGTTAGAGCAGTCGCGGCAGTGGTTCTCACGCCTGTTAGGTGAGTTCCCCAATCACACCAAAGTACCTGATGCTAAATATAAGTTAGGGCGTGTATACGACATGATGGGCGATAAGGCTACGGCCAAAAAGATGTTGCAGGAAGTGGTTGCATCTAAAACGTCGGCATCTAATTTGGCGCGAGACTACCTCGATACGCACTTTACTGAATAAGCTTCTCGCGCTCTCTTTGCTTGAGAAATACGCTACGCCGTGTAGAATGCGCGCCTCATTGATCGTTTGGTAAGCAGTTTACATGGCGGATTCAGGCCTTAGAATTACAGAAATATTCCATTCCCTGCAGGGGGAAGCCCGAACAGTAGGCTTGCCTACGGTGTTTGTGCGGCTTACCGGTTGCCCGCTGCGCTGTCATTATTGCGATTCAGAATACGCCTTTCACGGTGGCGAGCGCTTGTCTTTCGAGCAAATCCTCGAGCAAGTTGCGGGTTTCGGTGCCAAATATGTGTGCGTTACAGGCGGTGAGCCGCTAGCCCAGCCGGGGTGTATCGACCTACTGAGCCGCTTATGCGATCTAGGTTACAACGTTTCACTCGAAACCAGCGGTGCGATGGATGTCTCCAAGGTGGATCATCGAGTAAGCATTGTGCTCGACCTTAAAACGCCGGCTTCTGGCGAGCAAGATAAAAACCTGTATACCAACATCCCGCTGTTAAAACTAAAAGACCAAGTTAAATTCGTTATTTGTGATCGTGGAGATTATGACTGGGCTAGGTTCCAGCTCGATCAATTGCAGCTGGTGTCTAAGGTAGGGGATGTATTGTTTTCTCCCTCTTTTGAGCAGCTGGCACCAAAGCAGCTCGCAGAATGGATACTCGACGATAGGTTGCCGGTAAGATTTCAAATGCAATTACATAAACAGCTTTGGGGTGACACGCCCGGCGTTTAGTAAAAAGTTGTAGGCTTTAGAATTTATTATGAGTAACAAGAAAGCAGTAATATTGGTGTCTGGCGGGTTGGATTCGACTACCGCGTTAGCAATTGCCCAGTCTGAGGGCTATGAGTGCTACACCTTAAGTTTCGACTATGGGCAGCGCCACCGTGTAGAGCTGGAGGCTGCTCAGCGAGTATCCGATAAAATGCACGTTGCGCAACATAAAGTCGTGCAGCTCGATTTAAAATCCATTGGTGGCTCAGCGCTAACAGATGATGATATTGCTGTGCCTGAAGATGGCCCCGAAGGTATTCCGGTTACCTATGTACCAGCAAGAAACACCGTGTTTTTATCTATTGCGCTGGGTTGGGCCGAAGTGCTTAACGCCGAGGCGATATTTATAGGGGTTAATGCTGTCGATTACTCGGGTTACCCCGACTGTAGACCCGAATATATTGCGGCTTTTCAAAAGTTGGCGATGCTGGCCACCAAAGTGGGGGTTGAAGGTAAGCCTCTGCAAATAAAAACGCCACTTATTGATATGACCAAGGCTGAGATTGTGCAGCTGGGCATGCGCTTGGGGGTAGATTACAGTGCGACGGTATCCTGTTATCAAGCGAACGTAGATGGTGAAGCGTGTGGCCGCTGCGATAGTTGCAGATTGCGCCGCAAAGGGTTTGAAGATGCGCAAATGGAGGACCCTACTCGGTATGCAAATTGATCTCAAATTGATCAAATATTGCAAAAATACCATTGGCGCGATTTTTAACGTATTAAAAGCGCAAAAATTGCTTGAGTTTTGTTGTTAAATCATTAAGATATGCGCCTCTTTGCTGTGGGCAGTAACTCACTCAAGCCCCCTCTGTAAGTCGGCAATTGCCGCAGAGATGCAAACAGAATTAGGGTCGTTAGCTCAGTTGGTAGAGCAGTTGGCTTTTAACCAATTGGTCACTGGTTCGAATCCAGTACGACCCACCATTATTACTAATCTTCGCAGAAGATTAAAAAGCGGTTATCTGGATGAGAACCGGTTCGAGCGAAGCGAGACAGCGTCGCTAGCAAGAGCGACGAGGCGCAAAGCGCCGTATCATCCAGTACAGCCCAGCATTATACTGCTTTGGCATCTTATGTTGCCCATAGCAACCGCGGCAGGACTCCGCGCTAAAACAAAAGTCACCAATTAGGGTCGTTAGCTCAGTTGGTAGAGCAGTTGGCTTTTAACCAATTGGTCACTGGTTCGAATCCAGTACGACCCACCATTATTACTAATCTTCGCAGAAGATTAAAAACGGTTATCTGGGTGAGAACCGGTTCGAGCCGAGCGAAGCGAGACAGCGTCGCTAGCAAGAGCGACGAGGCGCAAAGCGCCGTATCATCCAGTACGACCCACCATTATTGTCCCTTTGTTGGGGAATTTCTAAAGGGGACACATAGTGGTCCCCTTTTTTATTTGCGCAGTTGGGCCTATCCTACGGGATCTCGCCACGGCCCGTTCGGCGAGCACTTTGTCGAGAAGGTTAAGGTATGAGCTCAATAGACGATCCCATCACTCCCTCCATTAAGCCGTCACCACGAGACGTTGTTAAAGCCTATTTGGACACAGCGCTAGACGCCCGAGCTTCGCACGCGCCGCAAAATACAGAAGCGCTGCGTGAAACCATTAAAGGTCTGCTCAAAAAGTACAACGCTAAGCTGGTTGCGCATTACTACACCTCGCCAGAAATACAATCGTTGGCCGAAGAAACTGGCGGCTGTGTATCCGACTCCCTAGAAATGGCGCGTTTTGGCTCACAGTGTGAAGGCTCTACGTTAATTGTGGCTGGGGTGAAGTTTATGGGCGAAACAGCCAAAATTCTCTCGCCTGAAAAGCGTGTGCTTATGCCTACCTTAGAGGCAACCTGCTCGCTAGATATTGGCTGTCCTATAGATGAATTCTCTGCATTTTGCGATGAGCACTCAGATCGTACCGTGGTAGTTTATGCAAACACCTCTGCGGCGGTTAAAGCGCGTGCCGATTGGGTTGTTACTTCTAGCATTGCATTGGATGTGGTGGACTACCTAGATAAGCAAGGCAAAAAAATCCTTTGGGCGCCGGATAAGCATCTAGGTAGTTATGTGGCTAGAAAGACCGGTGCAGATGTATTGTTATGGGATGGCGCATGTATTGTGCACGAAGAGTTTAAAGCGCAGGGTATATTAGATATTAAAGCGCAATACCCCGATGCCGCCGTCTTAGTGCACCCAGAATCGCCTGAGTCAGTTGTGGAGCTTGCGGATGCAGTGGGTTCTACCTCGCAGTTAATCAACGCGACCAAAACCTTACCAAACGACACATTTATTGTGGCTACCGACCAAGGTATCTTCTATAAAATGCAGCAGGCCTGCCCAGGTAAAACACTTGTGATTGCGCCTACAGCTGGTAGTGGTGCTACTTGCAGAAGTTGCGCAAATTGCCCGTGGATGGGAATGAACGAATTAGAAAACTTGGCTACAGTGTTCGACCAACCGGATAACGAAATATTTGTTGACCCAGAGTTGGCAAAAAAAGCGCTAATACCTCTAGGCCGTATGTTGGATTTTAAAAAGAAAGCCTAAACTGTATAGGTAACCACACTGCGTACGCTGCAGCCAAAATATAAATAGGATATTTCGCGAGAACTTCATGCAAAAAGATAAGCTTGTTATTTTCGATACAACATTGCGGGATGGCGAACAAAGCCCCGGCGCTTCCATGACGCAGGAAGAAAAAATTCGCATTGCCAAAATGTTGGAAAAAATGCGTGTAGACGTCATTGAAGCAGGCTTTGCGATCGCAAGCCCAGGTGATTTTGCAGCAGTAAAAGCCGTGGCAGAAGCGGTAAAAGATTCACGCGTATGCAGCTTGGCACGCGCTTTAGATGGCGATATAGACAGAGCGGCAGAGGCATTGAAGGGCGCGAATGCATCGCGTATCCACACTTTTATTGCCACATCGCCTATTCATATGAAGCATAAGCTGAAGATGGAGCCCGATGCGGTGTTGGCGCAAGCTATTCACGCCGTAAAGCGCGCACGAAGCTATACCGATGATGTGGAGTTCTCGTTAGAGGACGGCAGTCGCTCTGAGTTTGATTTTATGTGTCGTATAACCGAAGCGGCAATTGCTGCCGGTGCACGTACTATCAATGTGCCCGATACAGTTGGCTACGGTGAGCCGGGTGAGTACGGCGCAATGTTCAAGCGCTTAATTGAAGCGGTTCCAAATTCTGATTTGGCCATTTTCTCTACCCATTGTCACAACGACTTGGGCTTGGCTGTGGCTAATTCTTTGTCTGCTGTAATGAACGGCGTGCGCCAAATCGAATGTACCATTAATGGTTTGGGGGAGCGTGCAGGTAACGCCGCGTTAGAAGAGGTTGTAATGGCCGTGCGCACACGCAAAGACCTATTCCCAGTAGAAACCAATATTGTTACAGAGCACATAGTGCCTACCTCGCGCTTGGTATCCACAATTACCGGTTTTCCTGTTCAGCCCAACAAAGCCATTGTTGGCGCTAATGCGTTTGCGCATGAGTCTGGTATACATCAGGATGGTGTACTTAAGCATCGGGAAACCTATGAAATTATGCGCGCGGAAGATGTGGGCTGGAATACCAATAAAATTGTATTAGGTAAGCACTCTGGCCGCGCTGCTGTAAAAGCGCGATTTGAAGATTTAGGTATTACATTTGATACCCCAGAGGCGTTAAGCGAAGCGTTTGCACGCTTTAAGGCGCTCGCTGATAAAAAACACGAAATTTTTGACCAAGACTTACAGGCGTTAGTGTCTGAAGCAGATAATGCTAGCCGTGAAGAAAAGTACAAGCTAGTGGCTTTAGAGGTAGTGTGTAAAACCGGTCAGAACCCCCATGCGCAACTTACGTTAAGTATTGGCGGTGAGTTGGTAGAGGCAAGCTCCGAAGGTGGTGGCCCGGTAGATGCGGCCTATAAGGCCATTGAAAGCGTGGTAAATAGCCATACAGACCTTTTACTTTACTCGGTGAATAATATCACTCAGGGCACAGACTCTCAGGGTGAGGTGACGGTGCGGTTGGAGCGCAATGGCAATATTGTAAATGGCATAGGTGCCGATACCGATATTGTGACAGCTTCTATTAAATCCTATTTGGATGCCTTGAACCTGCTCGAATCTAATAAATCCCGCGCGCACCCTCAGCGTGAAGGGGTATGATTATCACTGTTTGGCTTAGCGAGTAACGCGCATGAATGAACAGCGGCGAATGCAGTATCTGGATGCCATGGGCATTGATATGTTTGTGCCGCGTTTTGTTTTGGCCGGAGCAGCGCTATCTAGTCAATGCGAATTACCGGTAGCGAAACAAGCTGCCGCGCCCGCGGTGGCAAAAGGCGTCGCCAGCGTGCTCGATGGAATTGGTGATGACATAGGTGGTGCGATAGGTGGTTCGGTAGGCAGTACGGCAGCGGCTAACGAACCCGCGCAAGAGCGCACCTCGCGTGCTCCATTGGGCTTAGTCTCTGAGCCAGAAAAGTCCAAACCACAAAAGTCCGCATCTTCCACGGTTAGCAGTATTCTTGCTGATCTCCAAGCCAAAACGGTAGTTAAGCCCTCGGCTAAATTCTTTCTTCAGTTGTGGCGAGTGCACGCCGATTTGTTGGTGGTTGATTCACGCAAGCCCGGGCAAGCGTTACCTACCGATACACTGTTAACCAATATATTAAAAGCCTGCGGCCAGCTGCCGCAAAGCCTACCGCGTGCAGAAAAGCTGCAGTGGCCAATGGTTGATGATGCCACGAAGGATCACAGCTGGACCGCAGCGCAAGAAATGGTGCAGTCATTTTTAGAGGGGCGCCTACTCTCAAACCCAGTGAAGCATATTCTTCTATTCGGTGATGATGCTATCCGCGCTGTATTGGGCGGTGATGCAGAGCAACCTAAGGCACCGCAACAGTGTTTCCACAGGCCCGCAGATGCCTTTGCTTGCGAAGCCTACTGCATGCCTAGCTTAGGGGAAATACTGCTACAACCGTTATTAAAACGCCCTGTGTGGCATTTATTGCTAGAAGCCTTTCCTTCCCAGCCTTAATCTCTTCGAGGTTTGATTTGACCAGCCATACCAAAGTTTTATCAAGCGGTACCTCCGTTGAGGTGGCCCCGTTTTCCTCTGTCGATTTACCAGCAATTTTTGCTATCGAGCAAGCGGCTAGTGTTCACCCTTGGAGCTTAAAAAACTTCGAGGATTCGCTGGCCTTGCAGCATTTGTGTTTAGGGGTAAAGTTGGCGGGTGAGTGGGTAGCGGTTGTGGTAGTGCAGCACAAGGTAGTGGATGCTGAAGTGCTTATTCTTGCTGTGCACCCTAAAGCGCAAAGGCGAGGCATAGCGAGGGCGTTGCTGGACGTTGTTATCGATAAGTATCTGGTTGCAGCCGAGCGGCTTTTTTTAGAGGTGCGCGCGTCGAATGACCCCGCAATTGCTCTATATGAAGAGTTGGGCTTTAACTGTATGGGCGAGCGTAAAAACTATTACCCATCGGGAAAGGGCAGGGAGGATGCGCTTATTTATGGTTTGGAATTACAGCTATAAAAAAGCCCGCTAGGTGCGGGCTCATGGTGTTATTTTAACGCATTGCTTTTAATTCAATGCGTTTAAATCAATGCGTTTAAATCAGTGCGTTACGCTTGTTTAGCCCGCGCTCTAGAAAGAGCAATAAAGCCAATACCCAGCATCAACAAAGAAAGTGGGCCGGGTTCTGGAACAGATACATTCGGGGTGTTAAACAAAAAACGATGGAACTCGCGACCGCCAGTGTAGGATTCTGCAGCTACAGAGCCTTCAAATACTGCGCCGCCAGTAATATCTGCAAATGGCGCTAACACAGAGCCGGCCATTGCTAAGTTGCCGAAGTTAATGGTTTCTGCTTCGAAAAAGTTCCAAATAATATTGCCAAAGCCGATATCGCTCTGACGAAACCCATCTACTAAGTTCACGCCGCCGTTCACGGTAATATCGGTGCCTGCAACATTAATTACCACTGTTTCGGCATTGCCAGAATTCAGGCGCAAGCTATTGTTTTGCGCGAAAACATCGGCAGCATCCACACTAAAAACGGCTAGAGGGTCTGTGCCTAGGTAGTCGAAGCTTGAATTATTCGGCACGTTGTTAAACGTTCCGTTTGCTGCAAGGCCGCTGTAGGTAAGTGACTGAGCAAACAGTTCGTCTGCAATAGAAGAAATGCTAAGGCTGGGGTTGTGGATAACGCTGCCAGCGCCATTCAGGTTAACGTTGGCGTTAAGGTTGCCGCCGTGCACAAAGTTGCCGTGCTGTACGTTAATATTGGCAGCGGTTACGTCGCCAACCACGTTTACAGAGTCAACAATATTAAGTGTGGGCACGCGCGATGCGAAATCGGCGCCCATGCCGGCTGCGTTTAGGTCGCCACCAATAAATGTGCGGCCTTCAACATCGCCACCTTGAAAGTTGTAATCCTCAAGCAATATGAGGTTGTACTCGCTCAAGGGGGACGCGAATACGGTTGCGCTCAACACTAAGCCTACAAATCCTGCGGTAGCTTTGGTCAATATACGGCTAAACATGTTTATTCCTTATAAATAAAACGTACATCTGATTAGGTGCTTATAGCGCTAGACTCTAAGCAAGAAATGATCCATGTTTAATAAGGCTAATAAAAACAATGGGTTAGGTAATTTTCGGCATATTATACAATCATAAAGTGTAAATATTACCGACTTAATGTGTAATTTCGGCTGTGGGTAAAATCCTTTCTCACTTAATACGAGTACACCTAACGACGTAGGGCTGTGCCTTAGGTATAATCGCGCGTTTAATTCAAGTAGAAATAAATTGTTATGTCCGCACATTCCACAGCAGTAGGTACCGCCAAGCGACGCACCTTCGCCATTATTTCCCACCCGGATGCCGGTAAAACCACCATCACTGAAAAGCTATTATTGTTTGGAAATGCTATTCAGGTGGGTGGTTCTGTAAAAGGTAAAAAAGGCCCCCACGCTAAATCTGACTGGATGAGCATGGAGCAGGAGCGCGGTATTTCGGTAACCTCTTCTGTTATGCAGTTCCCCTATAAAGAGCGCACAGTAAACTTACTCGATACCCCTGGGCACGAAGATTTCTCGGAGGATACCTACCGTACCTTAACCGCGGTCGACTCGGTGTTGATGGTGATAGACGGCGCGAAAGGTGTGGAAGATCGCACTATTAAATTAATGGAAGTGTGCCGATTGCGGGATACACCCATTCTATCGTTCATAAACAAAATGGACCGTGATATTCGCGACCCTATTGATGTGATGGACGAAATCGAAACCGTATTGAATATTGAAGCGGCCCCCATTAATTGGCCGATTGGCATGGGGAAAGAATTTAAAGGCGTATACAACCTCTACACCGATATTATTCATGTATTTCACCATGGCCAAGGTAGCCGTATTCCAGACGATACCCAAATTAAAGGGCTAAATAGCCCAGAAGCCGATGCATTACTTGGTGCCTATGCTGCCGATATTCGCGATGAAATAGAACTCGTTAAGGGCGCAACCCACAAATTCGATTTAGATGCTTACTTGGCCGGAAAGCTCACGCCCGTATTTTTTGGTACTGCACTGGGGAATTTCGGTGTGCGAGAAATGTTAGACGGTTTTGTGGAGTGGGCACCACCGCCACTAGATCGCGAGGCGAACACGCGCGTTGTATCTGCCGTTGAAGATAAATTTTCGGGCTTCGTTTTTAAAATCCAAGCGAATATGGACCCAAAACACCGAGATAGAATTGCATTTATGCGGGTGTGTAGTGGTACTTACACGCGCGGCATGAAAATGCGCCATGTGCGTTTAGGGAAAGATGTAAAAATAAGTGATGCCGTTACATTTTTAGCCGGTGATCGCAGCCAAGTAGAAGAGGCCATATCTGGCGATATTATTGGTTTACACAACCACGGCACTATTCAAATTGGCGATACCTTTACCGAAGGCGAAGATTTAAAATTCACGGGTATTCCTCACTTTGCCCCAGAATTGTTTCGTCGTATTCGCTTAAAAGACCCACTTAAAGTAAAACAGCTGCAAAAAGGGCTGCAGCAGCTGTCTGAAGAAGGCTCTACACAGGTTTTCTTTCCATTGCGCAATAACGACATCATTGTAGGCGCTGTAGGTGTACTACAATTTGAAGTGGTAGCGTATAGATTAAAAGATGAATACAAAGTAGAAGCTATTTACGAGCCGGTAAGTGTTGCAACTGCTCGCTGGGTAGACTGTGAAGACGACAAGAAAATGGCTGAGTTTAAACGCAAGTGTGAAGATAACTTGGCGATTGATGGCGGTGGTCACTTAACCTATTTAGCACCTACTCGAGTGAATCTTTCCTTGTCACAGGAGCGTTACCCGGACGTGTTGTTCCGCTCTACGCGTGAACATTAATAAAAACTAAAGTAGGTATTTAGTTTGAATTTTTCTGAGCCAGTAATTGACTTTGATATTCCCCCTAGCATGCCGCGTGGGGGAAACCGCCTTTCGCGCTGGCTAGGACGCTGCTTATTGCGCAGTATTGGTTGGAAGTTGCGTGGTGCGCTGCCCGATGAGCCTAAATTAATTATTGCGGCTGCGCCTCATACTTCCAATTGGGATTTTATCATCGCCATGGGCACCATCATGTCGTTAGGTATACGTATATCTTACCTCATGAAAAAAGAAGCGTTCTTTTGGCCGTTTAAAGGTTTCTTTCTCTGGCTGGGTGGTATACCTATTGATAGAAAAGCTGCTAGCAATACGGTCGATCAAATAGCCGACTGGTATTCCACACATGAACAGTGTTGGGTGGTGTTAACACCTGAGGGGACACGTAAAAAAGTGGATAAGTGGAAAACGGGTTTTTTGAGAATAGCAGAAAAGGCAGAGATTCCTGTATTTGTTGTAGCATGGGATTACCCAAGCAAAACGTTACAAATGTTACCCTGCTGGCAAACTACGGGCGATCACGCAGCCGACGCAGATGCGATGCGCGATATGATTAATGCGCGTTTTGTTGCTAGGCACCCAGAAAAACAATAAAAAACGCAGTATTGTTGTTACTTAATTTGAGCTTAAATCAATTTTTGAAATATTAGCTACTGTTAGCTAATTGGGGGAATAAATGGAAGTTCAATCACCAATCGCTCGGTTTTTACTCGTGGCGGCTACGTTTGTTATTGTTGTTGCCGGTATGCGCGCTGCAGAATCTATACTTGTCCCGTTTCTTTTATCTTTATTTATTGCCGTAATAGCAACCCCGCCGCTTATTTGGATGCAGCGCAAAGGCGTGCCGTCGAGTATTGCTATGCTGTTGGTTATTTGCAGTATTGTGATTGGCGGCATTCTTATTGGGGTAATTGTTGGTGCCTCGATTGCTGATTTCCGTCAAGATTTACCTGGTTATCAACAACGCTTAACCGTGCTCACGGCAGACTTTTTTGTACAGCTACAAGCTTTGGGTATAGATGTAGAGCTTGGCCATTTGCGAGAAAGCTTTAACCCATCGGCGGCGTTATCGCTAGCTGGCAACACCTTGGCGCAGTTTGGCAATATGATGACCAACGCGTTTTTAATTTTGTTGCTTGTGGTTTTTATTCTCGCAGAAGAAGTGGGGTTTAGAGACAAAATAAAATACTCGTTTAAAACGCCAGAAAAAACACTTGCCGCTATAGAGAAATTCACCTCGGGTGTTAACCAATACGTAGCAATTAAAACCACCATGAGTGCGCTAACCGGCCTTATTATTATGTGCTGGTTGTGGTTTATGAAATTAGAATATTTCGTGTTGTGGGGCTTGCTGGCATTTTTACTTAATTACGTGCCTACGTTTGGCTCCATTTTGGCCGCTGTACCCGCTGTGCTACTTGCACTTGTACAGCTTGGGGTAGGTGATGCGTTGTTAGTGGGCGCAGCTTACCTTGCTGTGAATTTTGTTGTAGGTAATGTAATAGAGCCGCGAGTGATGGGTAAGGGGTTAGATTTATCTGCGCTGGTAGTATTTTTATCGTTAGTGTTTTGGGGATGGGTGCTTGGGCCAATTGGCATGTTGCTTTCAATACCGTTAACCATGACCGTTAAAATTGCCTTAGAAAGCTTTGAAGATACTCGTTGGTTGGGTGTGATGTTAGGTTCGGGCAGTGGTTTATCCGATAGGGTGGTAGACGATGGAGAATCTATATTGCCAATTGGGTTTTCAAAGGATAAATAATGAGCATGCCACCGAAGTTAAACTAACGTAGATTATTCGGTGGCGTATTTTAGGTTTTAACGTTTGGCGTTACGCTGACCAATAATTTGAAGCGCTGCAACGCGATAGGCTTCCGCTAGGGTTGGGAAGTTAAATATACAATCTACAAATAAGTCTACGTCTGCTTCGTGCAGCAGTGCCATTTGCCCTACGTGAACAAGCTCTGTAGCGCCTTCGCCAACAATCATTACCCCTAACACTTTTTCGCCTTGTGCATCGCACACAATTTTTAGCATGCCGTTTTGTACGCCGGAGATTTGTCCGCGGGCAATTTCGTCAAACTTGGCTTTGCCTACCAGCACATCGCCGTGTGTTTTTCTGGCTTGAGTTTCACTTAGGCCTACCGATGAAAGCTCTGGTATGGAATATATGCCGGTTGGAATCATCGAATGCATTTTGCCAACGGATATATCTAGTGCGTTACAGCTTGCTCTGCGCCCTTGTTCCATAGAGGCCGATGCGAGAGAAGGGGGGCCAATCACATCGCCAGCAGCAAAAATATGCGGCACACTCGTGCGCAATTGACCATCTACGCTAATTAAACCTGCGTCGTTTAGCGCTAAACCTGCTTGTTCAATGTGTAAATCTTTAACATTTGCTAAACGGCCAGCAGCGCACAGAAGTTTCTCGCTTTTATAAATGTTTCCGTCAGCGCAAACAGTTTCTACGCTGTCTACGTTATTCCAGTGACACTCTTCAACCACGGTGTTGCCTACCCAAGTACCGCCCATTTGCTCGAACGCTTGAATAAAAACATCCGTGAGATCATCGTCTAAAAAGCCGAGAGGGCGGGGGTAGCGATCTATCATTGTTACTTTTACGCCAAGCGCTTGAAATATAGATGCATATTCACTCGCAATAACACCGCCGCCTAATACCGTTAAGCTTTTGGGTAAGTACATCATGCTTAGAATAGAGTCGCTATCGAAAATGTATTCGTGATCAATATGTATGTTAGGTGGTTGGCGAGGGTGTGAACCACTGGCAATAATAATGTTGGCAGCGCTTATGCATTCTGCTTCTTGTTGTAGTTTCGTCACTTCCAATTGGTTGGGAGATAGAAATTTAGCGCGACCGTGAATGAGCGTTATCTCATTGCGTTCGAGCTGCCTGCGCATATAGCTGTCGTGCTCGGCGAGTACCTCGTTAAGCCTGTCAATTAACGTGGCAAGCTCTACGTCTTCGCGTAATTGAAAGTGTGATAATTCTGCATTGGAGCGCATGTTTTTTACGCGCAGCGCATTTTCTTTTAGGGTTTTGGAGGGGATGGTCCCCCTGTGTACGCACGAACCGCCGAGTTCTCGGGTTTGTTCTATTAATGCCACGCTTTTGCCGGCCTTGGCTGCTTGTATAGCTGCTTTTTGGCCCGCAGGCCCGCTGCCTATAACCACCAAATCATATTGGCTTTCTATCATAGTTGCATTGCCTCGAGGGTGGCATTTACTTTGTCTGCACGGGCTACCACTTGCTCAATTTCATCTCTATATAAATTAAGCTCGCTGAATATAGGGTGCGCTACCAAGGTATCAAGATTGGCGCTCCCGCTTTGGTTTTCCTGAAAATAATTGGCAATTACTACACCGCCAACGGCTACCACAGTTTGATTTTTTGCCGAGTGCGGAGGCTGGTAATCGTCAAAATACTTAACCACTTGCTGTACAGAATCTGGCATTTCCCATTTGTTAACCACGGTAATGCTCATTCTGCGACAGAATGTTTTTTCTAGCAGGGCCATGCCTTCTGGTGGAATAAAACTCCCTAGCTTTGCGGCTATTTCGGAGGCCGCCTGAATAGTTACCGGTCGCCCTATATCTTGTAGTAGCCCGCCTAAAAAGGCGGCTTCTACGTTTCTGCGACAGGCTCGGGCTACTTCTTTGGCCCATAGCCCCGATGCCAGTGAGTGACGGAGGCGCTGCTGAATTAAGGCTTCAAAACCTGGGGCATTGAATAACGATGCGTTTACGGTGGCTGCGAGGGCGATTTCTGCAATGGTTGCCATACCTAAGCGGGTGATAGCCTGTTGCAGTGAAACAATGCTGCTAACGGGGCTGTATGCTGCCGAGTTGGCTACTCGAATTACGTGGCCGGCAAGGGTTTGGTCGCTTTGAATTAACGATGCCAATTCAGCTGCATTTGAATCTTCTGTTTGTGTTAGCGAGATAACGCGGTTGGCTACTTTGGGAAGCAGCGGTACTACCACCTCTCCTTTCTTCACCTGTTCCCCTAACTCGCGGGCAACAGGTGGGAGGGCGTCAGACAGTTTTTGCTGTGGAATCATAGTCAGCATACTCATTGTTGGTACGGCATAAAGCTACACCAACATTCATTTTTTAGTGATAGCCAAAGAGACTGTGGAGTGGGCACACGTTAAGCCTCTCCTACATTAAATTTAGCACGTGCTGTGAGATTCGCGACTTACTGGCGGTATTTGCTATGGATTTGTGCGTTGGCTGGCGTTTTTAGTGACAGTGATGCCTCCCAAGCCATTAACGACAGCGCTTGAAAGGTGGGTGCGAGGGCGTATTCTATAGGGCCGCAATGGCACTAGTTGGGTGTGTTTATGATGAGCAACTTACGGCTATATTTGCTAGCTCACTTGGAGGAGGGGTTTCAAACTCGCTAGCGTTGGGGTGAGAGGTAAAAGGGGCGGCTAACACCGCTGCGAGCTTTTCTAACGTGCTGTAGGTACCCTGTTGATAAGCTTCATCAATAGCCTGTTGCGCAAAATAATTGCGTAAGCAGTAAATCGGGTTGTGGTGGTTCATGTCTGCGGTGATAGTTGCTTGAGGCACATCCTCCAGCTGCCGCCGAGTTAAATATTCAGCCGCCCACGCAGCCAACTGTTCGCCTTTCGCTATGTTGTCGCAACCAAGTAGCGGTTGTATAAACGAAGATTGAAGGTCATCCGCTTTGGCTAGGGCTAGCAGCCTAAAGAATAAAGTGTAATCTAATTGGAGTTGCTCTAGCTGGATAAACATAGTGTTGATTAGCTTGGCGTCGCCTTGCTTCGCAGATAAAAACCCCAGTTTCTTGGTCATTCGGCTGTTGTATTCTTTGGTTAGTATTCCTTCGTAAGATTCTAAGCTCGCGCGCGCTTGATCTCGATCTATAAGTGGGCTTAGTGCGGCCGCAAGAGCATTTAAATTCCATAAACCAATACTTGGTTGTTGATCGTAAGCGTAGCGCCCATAGGTGTCGGAATGGTTACAGATGTGAGTTGGGTTATACGCTTCCATAAAGCCATAGGGGCCGTAATCTAAGGTTTCCCCAATGATAGACATGTTGTCGGTGTTCATCACGCCATGGCAAAAGCCCACCGCTTGCCACGCGGCTATCAATTTTGCTGTTTGCTCGGTGGTGTAATGCAACAGGGCGTTAAAACGGCCATCTTTATCAACGTATTCGGGGATATATTGCTCAACAGCATAGTCTGCTAGTTGTTCTAATTGCGTATGCTGTTGTGTGTAATAGAAGTACTCGAACGAGCCAAACCTAATATGGCTGCGTGCTACTCGGGTAAGTGTAGCTGCGGGTTCGATAGTCTCGCGGGTAACGGCGTTGTCGCCGCGTACGACACATAACGCATGGCTAGTTGGAATGCCTAGGCCACGCATAGCGATACCAGCGAGGTATTCGCGAATACACGAGCGCAGCACGGCATAGCCATCACCAAAGCGAGAATACGGGGTTTTGCCGGCTCCTTTTAGGTGAAGGTCATACTTACCTGAATGGGTATTTAGTTCACCAAGTAATAAGCCCCTACCATCCCCAAGTTGCGAGGAATACCCACCAAATTGATGGCCGGCATAAACCATCGCCAGCGGAGCGAATTGTGGGGGAACCCTATTGCCCGAAAACATATTAACCCCGTTTTCGCTGCTGACGCTGTCTTTGCTTATACCCAATAGTTCGCAGGTTTTTGAGTCTACACAAACAAGCTTAGGGTTAACCAATGGCCTTGGGTTAACGCGGGTAGCGAAATCTGAGCCTAGTTTATCGAAGGAGTTATCGAATTTTAGATGTTCTAGCATAGGTTTTAGGGCACTATTGAGGCAGAAAATCGAGAAGAAAGTGTAATGGAGCCAACGCGGCGCCTAAAATTGGTTTAATATCTATATTACGACGTAATATTACAGCAAAGAGCTATGGGGTGTCCGATCGAATATGGACAATAAAGATCTCGTTTGGGACTTAGATAAGTTCAACAAGCGTAAACAAGCACAGAAGTTCGTCATGGGGTTCGAGAATAAACTCTGTGTTTTTTCTGGTTCTGTTGAGCAGTTGTATACCAATTACAATATTTTTTTCCCAAAGGAGGAAGATCGTAAACTTGTTATCCTTCCCAACCCCTACGCCCATCACGACACGTTTCACGGTATATATGAAGATGCTGTAAGGCCCACAGGCCTGTTTATTGTACCCGCCGATCCAAAAGATCAGTTGGGGCGCTTAAATATGGTGCTACCTCTGCGGGGAGAATCATCTAAATATAGAAGAGTGCCATTAGAAGTTGGGCTGCGGCTGATTAACCAAAAACGTCCAGCAGATAAACCGTTTCTACCGGTACTCATGAAAGGAGATTTGCGCGAGCTAAATCAAGATACACCCTGCTTACACTTACATATGTTGCAGCTGTCTTATTTGCCGCGTTTATCCGCAATGGAAGTAGCGGATATTCAAAGAGTTATTTTAGACCGACTAAAAGAGCTCGCCGCTCGCCAATAAATAAACTGCGTTGTTTAAAACTAAAAAGGGCCTAAATATAGGCCCTTTTTTATGAAGAATGTTTTTTACTGTAGTTGGAAAACTACGGGTAAGGTGAATAAGAAAGTATCACCTTTTACATCTTCGGGCATTGGTGGGAAAGGGTTAGCGCGCTCTACTGCGTTTTGCGCTTCTTTCGTCAAGCTGCTGTATTCGGCGGCTTCAATCACTTCTACTTTTTTAACCTTACCAGAGCGATCGATTACGATGCTTAAGCGCACGTTGCCTTCGTGGCCACGGCTAGCTGCGCGCGATGGGTATTTAAGCTTAGATGAAGACCAGCGCTTTAGCTTTGCAATGTATAGCTGTTGGCTAAGTAAGCTTTCCGCGGTGAAATCTAAATCGTCTTCTTCGTCCTCAAGGCTTTCTTCATCCAGCAGAGTTTCTGGTGGTGGAGGTGTAATAGCAGCAATCTTAGGCTTTTCTTCCACTTTAGGGGCCGGCTCAGGCTCTTGTGGCTTAGGTTTAGCTGGCTCTGGTTTAGGGGTTGAAACCGTTTTGCTTTCGCCTAGAGCGCCAGAAGGGGCGGCAATTTTGGGCGGTGGGGCAATTGCCACAGGGGCTTCAATTTTGGGTTTAATATCTGTTTTAGCAACTGCCACTTTCGGTGTTGAATCGTCTTCTTGGGCTTCTGCTTGTTTTGCTCGTGCTTTAACAGCGTCTTCTACTGCTGCAATGCGTTCATCGCTAGGACGCGTGCTTTCGAAGCGGGTAATCAAGCCAGAGTTTACGTTACCGGCCACAAGCATGTTTTGTTTGAAGTCGGAAGATAATGGGACTGGGCCTATCCAAGTACGCAACAGCAAGTCAAAGAATGCTGGATCTGGAATTTGACCAAGCTGCGCGCCATTTAATGAAATTAAAACGGTACTGCCAGTGCGATCGATGGTGAAAATATCACCTGCCATGAGCTTAATTTTAAGCATGTTACTAAAATCAGCCATATGCTGTGCATGCTTTTGCAACTCCGAAGAGCTTGCGTTAATTGCCATACCTTCAATCCATAAACGCTTAAAACGTCGTGTGGAAAGACGGTCTGCAGTTACGCGAATTTGCATGCGCTTGTCTTCTTGCGCTACCAAAACATCTTTTGCTTCTGAGGCCAGGGTTGACGTAAAAAGGCCGGCTATAAACTGCTCTTTACCTAGCTCTGATTGAGTGGCAACACCATTTAATAACGGTGCAGCAAAGCTAGCAGGGGTTAACAGGGTATAAGTTATAGTTACAACTAGTGCCGAAATGATGATTTTCAGTTTCTGCATGAGAGTCTCGTAAGTTTCTGTTGTTCCTTACAAAATAGAGGAAACGATGGTCTTTCTGAAGCCTAAATAATAAATAGAAACTTAGGCTTAATGCGATTGGGCAGTCCAACCCAGAATAATATTAGCTGCTGATGGAATTCTTAGCATTTTTCAACCATCAAATAGCTATCCTGTGACCTAACTCTACCTTATTTTCCAAACACTTGGAACGTACAGATAAAGAAAAGTATCAACTTCCCGTTTTTTGTAACAAGAGAGTATAAGGGATGAAAGTGGAGCTCAAAATAAATAATGAATACGGCGCCATATGAAGTGGATCATGCTTGTTGCGTGACGCCTGTACCAGTTTTGGGGAAAGAGGTTAAAGCTAGGCTAGAAAAAGGTTTTAGGGTTGGAATATGGGCTATGATTTCACTTGTGATAGCTGCCTAAGGTCGTGGATAAATATACGAGTAGGGCTTTAGCAAAGGTGCATGTTGAGTGATTGCAAGCAAACTCAGCATGACTATTAAAAGTGCACACAACCCATAGTCAAAAGACTCGTTGCTTAATGGCAAACGTATTACACATTCTAATAAGGTTTTAGTCCTATGGAGATCCACCCTTTAAATCGTTATCCGCGGGAATCACTCGACACACTGCTCTCAGCAGTACCGTTTTATAAGGCCATAAAACAGCGTGATCAGTGGCAGTACGATTTACTGATGAATTACTCGAAAATTATAGAGTACCGCCCAGGGGAGGTATTGTTAGAGCAGGGCCATAAAGACCAGTGGCTTTACTTTTTATTAAAGGGCCAATTGGCAGTGTTGGTTGGCAAGCCTAATGAAACAGCCAAAGTGGTGAACTATATAACGCCTGGCGAGGTGTTTGGCGACTTAGCAGCACTTATGGATTACGAGCGTACAGCAACGGTGGTTGCCGATACAAATAGTAAGCGAGTGCTAGTGTTTGGCACAGATTTTCAGGTGTTCGGCGAGCTGAAGGACACGCGCAAGGTATCGCTGGCAACTAAGCTAGAATACTTCCGCAACATGGTGCACAACCTGCGTTGGAAGTTAGAGGTGTACCGCATGTCTTACCCCGACCAGCCGTTTTCTACAAGCCATCGCAAAGTAAAGCTGTATATGGGGCAAAAGGACTGCATGGATGAGCTCGAAGCTTTAGATCAGCAGGCGCGTGCACTGGCGCGCTTGCTGGTTAATTGGAATACAGAGTTTGATCGTTTGGCCATTAAGCCTTCTGTGTCGCTCGACTACAGTTCTCTGGCCGCTTTAGGGTAAGGCTCGGTCTTTTGGCGGCTCTACCGGCCGCCTATCTCCTACTAATAATCACATTGTTTGCTATGCTAAAAAGAGATTGCGAGATCTGGTTTAGCAAGTGTCCGCTTTATTCTCAGAACCCGCACCATTAAAGATTAAAAAACAAATAGGGTTCTATGACTAACCAAAGTAGTCTCAATTTCGAAGACCTTAACCTTAGTATTGGGCAGATAATTCAAATTCATCCTAGTCCCAACTCAAAGGAGCGGTTTGACTGCATGCTTGTAGGGTGCCTGCCCGGTGAAGCCGTTATGATTACAGCTCCACCTTCGGGGGAGTTTCCTATTGTGAAAGAGGGGCAAAAAGTTGCAATTCGGGTGATGTCATCCAATGGGGTTGCATTGTTTCCAACTACAGTTTTATTCGTGGGCGATGTACCTGTTTTTATGGTGTACCTCGACTTCCCCAAAGCTATTCAATTTAAGCTTGTTCGCAATGCCACGCGAGTGGATGTTGCCTTACCCATTTTGGTGTCCAATAAATCTCGCCAAGGCGTGCGAGGTGTGGTGGGCAAAATAACGGATATTAGTACCACTGGTGCTCGCATTAATGTGTTTGATGATGTGGGAGAGGCCGGCGAGCTCATTGAGTTAAAAGGTAAGTTTGAAGTTGGCGAAATTCGACGCAAAGTAAATGTAGAAGCAATTATCCGCTCTAAACCAGAAATTACCGGTGAAGTGGTTACCTATGGCGTGGAGTTTCATGAAGAAGACGAAGAAAAGTTAATCGTACTTTTTGGGTTTATTTTTAGTGCAATCGCTTATGGTAAATCGCAAACCGTTCGTTAGTTATATTACTTCCAGCGCTCTACTAATGGCTTTTATTTCGCCAAGCAGTTGGGCTGTGGAAGAAAATAGGTTGTGGCTGCCTGTGAAATACCAAGGCCTGTATTTGCCATTAAAGCGAGCCGCACAAGCTGCTGAATCTTTAGATAGGTGTACTAAAGTGCTGCAGGGCACAATAGATCGTGAGCAAAGTAAACCTGACCACCCTATATTTAGAATTTTATGTAAGCAAGATTCAGGGCTTACCTATAACGAAATGGTAGATGGGCTGACAATGGAAACGCTCACAACCATTATACCTGTAGAGGTCGTGCTTACGCCCGAAGAGCTTGAGCAGCAGCGTATAGCAGAAGAAAAACGACTCGTCGAAGAGCGCGAAGCGAATAAAAAACGTTTATTTAAACTGTGCGACCAAGCGCTAAAGGCGGACGCAGAGTTTATGACAGGCCTACACTGGTATTACGAAGGCTTTATAGAACCCGAGAGCGTTGAAGATGATGTGGCGTTATTCGCGCTAGACTTTGACGCTACTAATCCCGATGGTAAACCTCTTCAATACAGGGCTTACTGCTCTGCAGATGGTATTGCCCCCCCAAAATTACGGATAAAAAAACGCCCCGCGAATACAGCTAAAGACTAATCTTTTGGCCGACTGGCAGGGCGATTAGCGGTGCAAAGGCACCGCCATATCTAGCTTCTACTAATTAAGCTTTTTTGGCTGGGCGACCACGACGCTTAGCTGGTGCTGCCTTCTTTGCCGGTGCTTTCTTGGCTGCTGCTTTCTTTACAGGTGCTTTTTTAGCAGCGGCAGGTTTAGCTACTTTTTTAACTGCAGGCTTTTTGGCGGTAGCTTTTTTCGCTGCTGCTTTTTGCTTTGCCGCCGCTTTTTTTGCTGCCAGTTTGGCTTTCGCTGCTGCCTTTTTAGCTGCTGCTTTTTCTTTAGCTGCGGCCTTTTTGGCTGCTACTTTAGCTTTCGCTCCTGCCTTTTTAGCTGCCAATTTCTCTTTCGCGGCGGCTTTTTTCGCTGCTGCTTTTTCTTTAGCTGCTGCAGCTTTTGCTTTTTTGGCTTCTGCTTTGGCTAATGCTGCTTCTTCTTTAGCTATAACCTTGGCTACGGCTGCTGCACGTTTGGCTTCTGCCTTAGCTGCTGTTACTGCTGCTTTTGCGTCGGCTAATACAGTTTTAGCTGCCTTTAGAGCTGCGGCTTCAGTATCTGCAGCTTTTTTAGCGGCTTGCACTTGCTTAGCTTGTGCTGGAGTTTTCTTCTTGGCGCGAACTGCATTTAATTTAGCTTTTGCAGAAGCTGCTTTTTTAGCAGCAGCGGCTGCCGCTTTAGTGGCCTTTGCGAGCTCGGCCTCTAAACTTTTATTTTTCGCTGCACGAGCTTTGGTAAGTTGATCGGTTAGCTGCGCTAGTTGAGATTCCAATGCTGCTACTGGGTCTGTTGCTTTTGCTTTTTTAGCTGCCATGATTATTGCCTCAAGGAGTTATTGGTTGAACTATTCAAAACGACGGTACCATACGAAATGTAGGAAAAATTTCAAGCATATACCAGAAAATTTGTGAAAATATATGAAAATAAACGCTTTTTTATTCGTTTTTAATGGTTGTGGGCAAAGTTAAAGGTGTTAACGGCTTTTATTTGGCTGTAGTTTTTAGGTTTTAAAATTAAAAAGTAAGAGGTTGGATTGTGTTTTTACCTAAAAATAGCCCCGTTACGAGAAGTGATAGTTGTATTTTTAAGTGCTGTTTATTCTTCTAATTATTGTTTGTGAAAGGTTTTAAGTTACTTATTGGTCGGCCGGATGTTTAAATAAGTCTAGTTGTAACGCTCCTTCTTCGTCATTTAAATCTAAAATACGAACGCCCATTCCTATCAGTCGAACAGGTTTTTTCCCTCGTTCAAATCCTTCTTTTAACAGTTGCGTATAATCAGAAATACGCGCGCTCGTGCCTACTCGTTCTATTGTGGTGGTAGAAAAGTCATTAAATTTGATTTTTGTGAAGGCTTTTACCACTTTGTAGCGGTCGCTTAGCTTATTTAGCCTGCTTTTAAGTTCAACAAATAGCGGGGGTAGGCTTTCAATGCATTGCTCAATATTTTCTAGGTCGTTTGGGAAGGTGTGTTCAACACTTAGGGATTTTCGTGACCGCGAAGGCTTTACCTCGCGTTTATCTATCCCTCGGCACAGCTCAAATAACCGTTGACCAAAGCTTCCAAAATGCTCGCTAAGCTCTATTTGGCTTTTATTTTTTAGATCTCTACAGGTGTATAGCCCCAGTTTGGCCATTTTTTGTTGGGTTACCTTGCCAACGCCAAATATTTTACTTACCGGTAGCGTGAGTACAAATTCTTCGGTTTTTTCGGGCGGAATAACGGTTAGGCCATTGGGTTTATTTATATCGCTTGCTATTTTGGCTAAAAACTTACAGTTTGCCGCGCCAGCAGATACCGTTATGCCTACGTCTTTATGAATACGCTGTTTTATTTCTTTCGCTATTAGTGTTGCGCTGCCATAGTGTTTACTGCAGCCAGAAACATCTAAGAAGGCTTCGTCAAGGGATAAAGGCTCGACTAAATCGGTATAGTCATAAAATATTTCACGCATTTGCATTGAGGCAAGGCGGTACTTCTCCATATTGTGCGGCAATATAATTAAATCGGGGCACAGTCTTAACGCATGTGCAGATGCCATCGCAGAGCGCACGCCATATTCTCTGGCTTCGTAATTACAGGTCGAAATTACTCCACGGCGGTCGCTGCGGCCACCCACCGCTATTGGGCGACCCATTAAACTCGGGTCGTCGCGCATTTCTATCGCAGCAAAAAAACAATCGGCATCGCAGTGAATGATTTTTCGTGACATGGGGTGTCCGTCGGTTTTCTGTATAACTTGTAGCTAGAAGCCTTTTAACACAGGCGGTAAGATCGAAAAGACGGGAGAGGTGAGTAGGGCGTTTGAGTATTAGGCCAAACGCCCTAAATGCTAAATAGTATTAGTTACGGCCTACACTTCGAAAGAAAAGCCTTGTTTAGTGAGTTGCTCGTATATTTCTTTATCAAAACGGTACAGTGCGGCGGCTCGGTGCGGTACATCTTTTTGTTTTTCATTACAGGGTACTAATAAGCCCATTTTGGTCATTTTTCTGCGGAAGTTGGGTTTATCGAGTTTTACGTCCAATATGGCTTCGTACAATTCTTGCAGTTGTAGAAGAGTAAATTTTTCTGGTAAAAGGTTAAAACCTATAGGCTCGTGTTGAACTTTATGTTTTAAGCGGCCCAAGCCAAATTCTAAAATTTCGTCATGGTCGTATATAAGGTGTTCGCGCTGGCTAACTTTCTGCCATTCAACGTGCGATGCGGTAAAACCGGCAATCAAATTGTAATCTTCTGCACGCACCAATGCATAGTAGGCGATAGTAACCACGCGCTCCCCGGGGAAGCGGTCTACACCACCAAAGGCTTGCAGTTGCTCTAGGTAAATATTATCTAAGCCGGTTAAATCTTTAAGGAGGCGAGATGCCGCTGCATCTAGGTCTTCATCGACTAAAATAAACCCACCCGGCAGTGCCCAGCCACCTTTGCTAATACCTTCGCCGTGGCGAACAACCAACACCTCTAACTCGCCATTATTCAAGCCAAAAACCACACAGTCGATGGACACTTCTTTAATAACATTGCTAGAGCTGCATGAGGGTTGGTAATAGCTTTCTTTGCTGGGTGCTTTATCTAGGTTTTCACTCATTGACTGGAAGCCTTCTTTGTTTTTTTAATAGAAAACGGGCGATGGGTTGGAGGTATAGCTACACCTATTAATAAATGCAGCAGAAGTACCACACACCTCTTAATGCGCCAAAGGCTGCGAGTATACCTTCGCAATCCGCGTCAACGCTAGTGCGGGGCTTGTTTTGGCCGTAATAGTGCGTGTTAAACAGGGTTATAGGCAGGTTAATAAGTGCATAAAAAATAGCTTTCTGTGGCTTGTGGTCAAACATACAATAAGAGTATACTATGAGCCATAGTCAGCTAGAGTTAGTTTGTTACACAGCGCTAAGCGCGGCCAAAAACCTAGCTAAACACGAATTGGAGCAGGGTAAATGATATTTTTAGGGCTCGATATAGGTAGTTCTTCGGTAAAAGTTGCACTGCTCGATGGTGAAACTGGCCGCTGTTTAGGCGCAGTTCAACAGCCAGAGCAGGAATTTAAAATCGATGCGCCTCAGACAGGTTGGGCAGAACAAGCGCCTACCATGTGGTGGGATGCTACCGTCGCCGGTATCAAACAGCTTATTGCGCAAAACCCAGGTGCCGGTGAGCGTATAAGTGCCATAGGTATTTCATACCAAATGCACGGCTTGGTGGTTGTAGATAAGCAAGGCGAGGTTTTACACCCTTCTATTATTTGGTGCGATAGTCGCGCCGCGCAAACTGGTGCTGCTGCATATGCCGAATTGGGTGAACAGTGGTGCATGAGCAACCTGCTTAACTCGCCCGGTAATTTCACCTTTGCCAAATTAAAGTGGCTGGCTGAAAACCGCCCAGAGGTTTTCGCGAAAATTGATAAAATTATGTTGCCTGGCGATTACATCGCAATGCGTTTAACAGGCGAAGCCACAACAACACCTAGTGGTTTATCTGAAGGTGTAATGTGGAACTTCCAAAATCAATCTGCGGCGGTAGATGTATTTGACCGTTTAGGTGTAAACCCTAACCTTATTCCTGCTATTAAACCTAATTTCGGCGAGGCAGGGCAGGTATCGAGTGAGGTGGCTAACGCCTTGGGTATTAACCCCGCAGCAAAACTTACCTATCGCGCCGGCGACCAGCCCAACAATGCTTTCAGTTTAAATGTGCTTGAGAGCGGCGAATTTGCCACCACTGCGGGTACCTCGGGTGTGGTTTATGCGGTTACAGATAAAAACATTTCTGATAGGCAGCAACGTATTAATAGTTTTTTACACGTAAACCATCAGCCGCAATCACCTACAGTTGGCTTACTGGCATGTATAAATGGTGCGGGGCGCATGAATAGCTGGTTGCGCAATTTGTTTGTAGAAGCCGGCAGCGATATTAGTTACGCAAGTATGAGTGATGTGGCAAACAAAGCTCCCATCGGTAGCGAAGGCTTAGTAGTGCATCCGTTTGGTAATGGTGGCGAGCGAATGTTTGGTAATAAATTGCTGCAGGCGGAAATATCAGGCTTAGACTTAAATCGTCACGGTTTGTCGCACATTTCACGCGGCGTGCAAGAAGGTGTGGCCTTTGCCATGGCAATGGGCACAGAAATGATTAACAACATGGGGGTGGCCGCGCATGTTATTCGCGCAGGCAAGGCTAACATGTTTTTAAGCCCCGTATTTAGTGCTGCATTTGTGAATGCAACGGGTACACCCGTAGAGCTATACGACACCAATGGCGCAGAGGGTGCGGCCCGCGGTGCAGGTTGGGCGAGTGGGTATTACACCTCGCGCGAAGAAGCATTTAGCTGTTTAGAAAAATTAAGCGTAATAGAGCCAGATCAAACTACTGCGCAGCAATATCAAGATGCATACACGTCTTGGAAGAACAAATTAGCCCTTTAGTAAGGGCGATTACTAACAGAACTTAGGCAATACAATAACGAGGATACAAGCGATGAGCGTAGTACTTGGCGATAAAGAATACTTCCCCGGTGTGGGCAAAATTGAATTTGAAGGCCCAGATTCCGACAACCCATTTGCATTTAAATATTACGATGAGAACCGTGTAGTTGCCGGCAAAACATTAAAAGAGCACTTTAAGTTCTCTGTATGTTACTGGCACACGTTCTGCGGCACAGGTGCTGATCCATTTGGCCCTGGCCCATTGCAATTCCCGTGGAACAAGGCCGACACCGCAGACGCGCGCGCGCGTTTAAAAATGGATGCGGCATTTGAATTTATCACCAAGTTGGGCGCGCCTTATTACTGTTTCCACGATATCGATTTAGTTGAAGAGGGCGCGAGTCGCCAAGAAACTCAACGCCGTGTACAAACGATTGTTGAATACGCAAAAGAGAAGCAAGCGGCTTCTGGCGTTAAGTTGCTTTGGGGCACCGCTAACTTATTTTCCAACCCACGTTATATGAATGGTGCATCTACAAACCCAGATTTTAACGTTGTTGCTTATGCTGGCGCGCAGTTAAAAGATGCACTTGATGCAACCATTGCGCTAGATGGTGAGAACTATGTTTTTTGGGGTGGCCGTGAAGGCTACATGAGCCTTTTAAATACCGATATGGGCAGAGAGCAAGAGCATTTGGCTCGCTTTTTAACTATGGCCAGAGATTACGCTCGTGGCCAAGGTTTTACCGGTAATTTCTTTATCGAGCCTAAACCAATGGAGCCTTCCAAGCATCAGTACGATTTTGACAGTGAAACCGTAATTGGTTTCTTGCGTCATCACGGTTTGGATAAAGACTTTAAATTAAATATAGAAACAAACCACGCCACACTTGCTAACCATACTATGGATCACGAAATGACCGTAGCGGCTAATGCGGGCATGCTAGGTAGCATTGATGCAAACCGCGGTGATTATCAAAATGCTTGGGATACCGACCAGTTCCCTTACAACATTAACGAAACCGTTGAAATGATGATGGTAGTGCTGCGTGCAGGAGGGTTCCAAGGTGGTGGAGTAAACTTTGATGCTAAGCGCCGTCGTAATTCTACCGACCTAGAGGATACCTTCCACGGCCATATAGGCGGTATGGATACTTTCGCGCGCGCACTAATTATTGCAGACAGAATTATTAGTGAAAGCAAAATCGAAAGTATGCGCAAAGAACGTTATGCTTCTTTTGATAGCGGCGCTGGTAAACAATTTGAAACGGGCGCTCTAGATTTAGCTGCCCTAGCCGAAATAGGTAACGCGATTGGTGAGCCTGCATTAACCAGTGGTAAGCAGGAGTACTACGAGAACATTATTAACCAATATATTCGTTAAGTTTATTTTTATTGTTAGTCCGTGCTTAAGCCCCTTTTAAAGGGGCTTTTTTTATGGGCGATGACTTCTTTGGTTCCTCCCCCCCTAACTTCTCTTCGAAATGCACAACAGCCGCTCGTCGCTCGCGTTACATACTGCTAGTTATCTCTCCGGTTTGAATTCGTTTATGAACTAACTGTTTGCGCTATATGCATGGCGTTTTTTAGACGAGAAAAATATAGTGTAAGCGTGGTTTTATATGTGGCGCAGTGGTTTATCTATAAATAAATGTGTGCCATAATTGATTTATATGGTTTATATGACAATAAGGGGGTGAGAGAGGCTCTACCCTTCTTTTTGAATCGGTGTTTAGAATATAAAACGCCTGTGTTAGCATGGCTAAAAGGCATTCCAAGCAACAAAACTAATAATATGGACTAAGCGTCATGTATAAGCGTTGTGGAGTACTAAAAACCGCTTTCACTTTTGCAGCTGCAGTGCTTACTGCCGTTGTATGCGCTAGTACTGTTGCGGCTAAAAGCTTGCCTATTTGGTTTGGTGCGCCTGCTTTAGATTGGGAAAGCGAAGGCCTACCAATGGGCAATGGTGCAATGGGCATTGTTGTAACGGGGGAGGTTGCGCGCGAAACATTGCAATTAAACGAAAAAACCTTATGGACAGGTGGCCCAGGCGCGAAAGGTTACAATTTTGGTTTGCCTACCGATTCTATAAAGCAAGATGTAGCGCATGTAAGGCAGCAAATTACCTTGCATAATGGAATAGACCCGCAAACCGCTGCGGATAAGCTAGGCCAAAACATGCATGGCTATGGCCACTACCAAAGTTTTGGTGAGCTAGATATTCAATACAACGATCAAACTGGGGCGGTTTCTAATTACGTACGCAGTTTAGATTTAACCCAAGGCGTCGCAACGGTTGCCTACACACGCAACAATACGCACTACAAGCGTGAATATTTTGTTAGTTATCCTCAGCAAGCTGCAATAGTAAAACTTTCTGCATCTAATAAACAAAGTATTAGCTTTGACTTAGGAGTGCGCGTACACCCAAATCGCACAATAGAAACTCAAGTTAAAAGGGGCGTGCTCACTTTTAGCGGCAAGCTATTTGATAACAACCTGCAATATATTGGCAAGGTGCAAATAGTTGTTGATGGTGGGGAGCTAACAGAAAATGAAAAAACTGGCCGTATACAAGTAAGCCGCGCCAACAGTGCAGTTATTTCTATTGTGGCTGGCACTAATTATGCCCAAGCCTACCCGCATTATCGGGGGAGGCTTCCTGTAAAAACACTAGATAAAAACTTAGAAAAAATTAAAGCGTCCGAGTACAGCGCCCTGTTGGCAGAGCATCTTACTGATTACACAGCGCTGTTTGGGCGTGTAGAGCTATCATTAATTGAAAACGCGGAATCCTATTTACTGGCAAAGCCCACTCCCGAGTTACTTAAGCAATATAAAGGTGAGGGCAGTGCGCCTGAACGCGCATTAGAGCAGTTGTACTTTCAATTTGGTCGCTATTTGCTAATTGCATCTTCACGTAATGGGTCTCTACCTGCAAATTTGCAGGGCGTATGGAATAACTCCGCAACTCCTCCTTGGAATGCCGACTATCACGTCAATATCAACTTACAAATGAACTACTGGCCCGCGCAAGTAACCAACTTGGGCGAGACAGCGCTGCCGTTTTTCGACTTTATAGATTCACTCGTAGAGCCCGGCAAGCAAAGTGCGCAAAAAGTGTTTGGCGCACGCGGTTGGACGCTGTTCCTTAATACCAATATTTTTGGTTATACCGGCTTAATCGAATGGCCCACCGCATTTTGGCAACCCGAAGCGGCTGCATGGTTGGCGCAACACTATTTTGAGCATTACCAGTTTTACCAAGACAACACATTTTTAAAAGAGCGCGCATACCCAGTAATGAAAGAGGCAGCGTTGTTTTGGGTAGATGTACTTGTGGCCGACCCCAATACAGGCTTGCTTGTGGTGTCGCCAAGCTTTAGCCCAGAGCAGGGGCCGTTTGTAAGTGGTGCGGCTATGTCGCAACAAATAGTGTTTGATTTGTTTACCAATGTTGTCGAGGCGGCGAACCTTGTTGGCGATGCGGAATTCAAAAAACTTATACAAGCAAAACTAGCTAAATTGGACCCAGGTACGCGCATTGGTTCGTGGGGGCAATTGCAGGAATGGCAGCAAGACATAGACGATAAAACCAATAAACATCGTCATATATCCCATCTTTTTGCACTGCACCCTGGCGATCAAATTTCTGTGCAAGCTACCCCGGCTTTTGCTGAAGCCGCCAAAGTAAGTTTGAACGCCCGTGGCGATGAAGGTACGGGTTGGAGTCGAGCGTGGAAAGTGAATTTTTGGGCGCGCTTACTTGATGGCGACCGCGCACATAAATTACTTGCCGGCCAGCTTATGGGCAGCACCTTACCAAATTTATGGGACACCCATCCGCCGTTTCAAATTGATGGCAACTTCGGCGCTACGGCCGGCATGGCAGAAATGTTAATTCAATCCCACACCGGTCAAATAACACTTTTACCTGCTTTGCCAAAGCAATGGCAAACGGGTGCTGTTACCGGCCTGCGAGCGCGAGGCGATGTACAGGTAAGTATGCGCTGGGCCAATAGCAAACTTATTGATGCCACTCTTGTAGCGGGTAAGTCACAGCCTATAAATTTAGCTCTACCAAATTCGTGCACTAGCCCGACAGTTAAGCCGCAAGGTAGCAATAAAAATAAAGTGACGGTGAGTATAGCCAACACAGCGGTGGTGTTTTCCGCAACGCGTGGCCAGCTGTATCGCGTAACTTGCTCGAATAAATAAATTTTTCTCGTAGAGCACGGGTGCTAGAGGATGCTCTAAATCATGGACGCAGCCAGCGGGGGAGCTGGTAGGTACTACTTACAATAACAACACAATCAATAATAAATAGAGGAACACCACAGTGGAAAATAAAAAAAGTATATTGGCCTTATCTGGCCGCATCACAACATCTGCATCGTTACTAGCTATGTGTGTAATGGGGGTGGTTAACCCTGTTCATGCGCAAGAACAAGAAACAAAAGAGTTAGAAGAGGTAATTGTTACCGGTATGCGCCAAAGTATTTTGAGTGCGCAACAAATTAAACGCGATTCGAATGTAGTTGTAGATTCAATCGTAGCGGAAGATATAGGCAAGCTACCAGATCGCAGTGTAACCGAAGCACTGGCGCGTATACCGGGCATTAGTGTTTCCCGTTACGAAGACCTTGGTGACCCAGAGCATTTTGCTGGCGAAGGCTCTGGTGTCTTAGTGCGCGGTATGTCGCAGGTTCGCGGTGAATTAAACGGCAGAGAAATATTCTCTGCTGATGGTGGTCGGGGTCTTAGTTTTGATGATGTTCCCGCAGAGTTAATGAGTGGTGTGGATGTATATAAAAGCCCATCGGCAGATATGATTGAAGGCGGCTTAGGTGGTGTAGTGAATTTGCGTACACGCTTGCCTTTCGATTCAGATGGTCAACTTATTAGTGCCACATTAAAAGGTAACTACGGCGATTTAATCGACGAAGCGAACCCCGAATATTCTGCTTTGTATAGTAACCGCTGGGATACCGATGCTGGTGAAATAGGTTTTTTGGTGGACGTATCTTCCTCCAAGTTGGCGAGCCGCGCAGACAATATTTACACCAGAGCATTTTTGCCGCGAACAGACTTAGACGTGGATGGCTTTGATACAGTGTACGTACCTAAAGGTGTGGATTGGCGTAGAAACGACTACGAAAGAAAACGCACCGGTGCATATGTGGCTGTTCAGTGGGCGCCAAATGCCGATGTAGAATTTACCTATACCGGGTTTACAAGCACGCATAAAAGTCGGTGGGACGAAAACGCCTTTTTTATTGACTCGGGTGCAGATTCAAACTTGTTCTTAACATCACAGTCAACATCCGAAGGCGCGCAGCCGTGGGTGTTTGATGATGGTGGTTCGTTAGTAAGCGGCACCATCACCACTGCGCACAATAATTTCGGTAGCACAGATTTCACTACCGATAATACATTTGGTGTACCTTTTGGTACCAGTAGCCGTTATTCCGCAAGTGATGCAACCACCACAGATCACTCTTTGGCGGCTATGTGGCAGGTATCAGACCGATTAAAAATATCTTCAAGCTTGCAAATGGTTGATTCAACGGCCGACGTTGATGACAACACATTAGGCTTAATTACCTTCCCAGATGAAATTACGGTGAGTGGTTTGAATGGCACTCCCTCAATAACAGCGGGCGGCTTTTTAGATAACTTGAATAATTATTCGCATGGTCAATCTATGGTTATGCGCAAGAAAAACGAAGCTAAATCTAAGGCGTTGCGTATTGATGCGGAATACGACTTTGAAGATTCAATCGTTAGTTCTGTTAAAGCGGGTGTGCGCTTTACGGATAAATCTGCCTACAACGCCGGTGGCGATTACAACTGGTCAGCGCGTTACCAGCCTTGGCAAATAGGCTCCGAAGATTGGCGTCCATTTAACCACACAGATGATTTTCCGCGTTTACAGAACGAAAACTTTGTTAAATACATCGAGTTTGATAATTTTCAACGCGGTGGTACTGCAGTGCCCAGTTCAGCTTACTTAATTGATCACTCCTTATTGCAAGACATGGAAGCCACAACCGCAGCCATAGATGCAATTACGCCAAACGGTTGCTGCTCTAACGATTTTAGTGTGTTTGATTTTACCAATGTAGATAACAGCAACACGCAAAATGAAAAAACATCGGCTATTTATGCCATGGCTAATTTCAACTTCGACGATGTGGTTGACGGCAACATAGGTGTGCGTGTTGTTAAAACCGAAAACGTGGCCGATGGTTATATTCGCTTCCCTAATTCGTTTGAAGTAAAAACCGGCGAAGTGGATGGTGAGGGCAACGATGTAACAATTACCCCATTTGCGGCTGATGATCTTCCCTACGATGCAAAAAATGACTATACCCATGTGCTTCCTAATTTGAATGTGCGCTGGAAGCTTACCGATGAAGTTATTTTGCGTTTCGCTGCAGCAAAAACCATTTGGCGGCCAGAGTTTAATCGCTTAAAAGCGGTAATGAATTTGAGTGCAGACTGGGCTCAAGGCCAGTCGGAAGTATTGGCAGACGAATTTGATCCATCTCTTGTGCGTTTTAGTTTGTCGGCCGACGGCAACCCCAACTTGGTGCCAATGGAATCAAACCAAAATGATCTTAGCCTTGAATGGTATTTTGATGAAAACGGCGGAATGGCTCACCTTAATTTGTTCCGCAAAAATATTAGTAATTACTTCCGCGATGTGCCAGATGGCAATATTCCAAGCTTTGGCGGTTACACAAACATTGCAACCTCGGGTGCAGCTAATATCGGCTCGGGCAAAATTAAAGGGGCTGAAGTTGGCGTAACCAAATTCTTTGATGAATTGCCCAAGCCGTTCGATGGTCTTGGTTTAGCCGCAAACTACACCTATATCGATAGCCAAGAAGATATAGCTGAAGGTTTGGGAAGTGTCGATACCGACGGCTCAGCATTTAATGACATTCCGCTGGCGGGGTTATCAGAAAACTCCTACAACTTTGTGTTGATGTACGACATCGAAGGGTTCTATAGCCGCTTGGCATACAACTGGCGCAGTGAATACTTAGTAGCGGTTGCGCCGAATGGATGGAATGGCACCGACAACGGTATTACCTGGGGCTTGCCTATTTACAACAAAGATTACGGCCAGCTTGACTTAAGTTTGGGGTACAACTTTAACGATAATATTTCTGTTAATTTTGAAGCTTCAAACATTGGTAAAGCAAATACCGAGGGTGTAATGCGACAAAACGGCGCTGGCGATCACACTGCTTACGTTTATTCGCAGGATGTACGGTATGGCCTAGCTTTGCGCGTAACTTTTTAATTTGGACTAATTTGTAATGTTTGCTTTGCCTGCGGGGCAGCATATTACTTAGCGATTTAGTTCGTTACCGCAGGTATATCTAAGTTTGCTGTTGTTTAGCGGCTTAGGTATTCCTCTAGTGTTTTACTTAAAGCTACATGGCTTGAAGTGCAACGCTATATGGTTGACTAGCAGCCCAAGGATTGGGCAAATATTGTGGCGCCCACACTCGTATTATCACGAATGCTGGGCGCTATTTTTATCAGGTGGCAATACTCGTTAGTTTACCTAAGCTTTACGTTTGTAGGGTTATTCTTGGTTTTGCATATAAAACGGTATTTGTTATGGTTTTGAGTCAAGACATTCTAAAAGCAATTAAGCAGTTGGCGTTTCTATGGTAATTAATCGGTTAATAAAATTAGCAATCTTTTCAATCTCTCTCGTCTCGCTGTTAGGTGCGAGTTCTGTGTGGGCTGCGAAAGGGGCAATGCCAGAGTTGGTGAATAAAAATGGGCGCTTTGCCTTAATGGTAGATGGCGAGCCTTTTCTAATATTAGGTGCACAAACTAATAACTCGGCAAACTATGTAGCGGCGCTAAAAGACGTGTGGCCGGTATACGAAAAAATGAACGCAAATACGCTTGTTATTCCAGTCGCATGGGAGCAAGTAGAGCCGCAAGAGGGCGAATTCGACTTTTCATTCGTCGACGAATTACTAAAACAGTCGCGTAAGAACGATGCGCGATTAGTGTTGCTATGGTTTGCAACATGGAAAAACAACGCGCCGCACTATGCGCCAGCGTGGGTGAAGTTGGATGATAAACGCTTTCCGCGAGTAATAAAGCAGGATGGCGATACACTAAACTCGCTTTCGCCTATACACCGCTCTACCTTAGAGGCCGATAAAAAGGCGTTCACAAAATTAATGGCTCACCTTAAAAAGGTAGATAAGCAGCGCACCGTAATTATGGTGCAGGTAGAAAACGAGGTAGGTACCTATGGCGCTGCCCGCGATTATTCTAAGGCTGCGCAAAAAGTGTTTAATGCTCCGGTTCCAGCCAAGCTGGTAAACGACTTGAATGTGCCAGCAGGTACATGGCCTGAGGTGTTTGGTAGCGATGCCGATGAGTTTTTTCATGCCTACCATATAGCGGCATATGTAAATGAAATTGCCGAAGCAGGTAAAAAAACATACAACCTGCCGTTGTACGTCAATGTTGCACTGCGCAACCCGTTCAACCCTGGTAAACCCGGGCAATATTCCAGCGGCGGCCCCACCGACAACGTACTCGATATTTGGAAGTCGGCCGGTGAGAGTATCGATCTAATCGCACCAGATATTTATTTCCGCGATCACAAAACCGTAACTAAAGTGTTGGATTTATACGCGCGTGAAGATAACGCCTTATATGTGGCAGAAATTGGCAACGACCAACCTTTTGCTCGTTTTTTTTGGGATACCCTAGGCCGTAACGGAATTGGCTTTGCGCCATTTGGAATGGACTATACCGATTACTACAACTACCCATTAGGTGCACAGAATATGAGTGATGAAACCATCGCTCATTTCGGCGAGCTATACGGGTTATTTAAGCCTATGACAAAGGCGTGGGCCAAAATAAGTTTTGAGCATAAAGTGTGGGGCGTATCGGAACCTGTAGACAGTCAAGCGGCCAACGCCAAAATATGGAATGCCGAAGCTTCAACGCCAGACGAAGCAAAACAAGCGATAGGCGAGAGCTATACCCAAACCTTAGATTTAGGCAAGTGGGATGCTGAAATAACTTACGGTCGCCCCATGTTTTGGATAGAGCCGCCGGTTGGCAATAATCCAGCATCTGGCGGTGCGGTTATAGCGCAGCTAGGTGAAGATGAGTTTTTAGTAACTGGTTATCGCGCTAGGGTTACCTTTAATCCTTCGCAGGAAATTAAAAATAGTAAACATATGATTGTGCGGGTTGAAGAAGGTCACTTTGATAACAACGGAAAGTGGGTTTTTGAGCGAGTATGGAACGGTGACCAAACCGATTGGGGGTTGAATTTCACTTCAAATAAGCACGTATTAAAAGTAAAACTTGCTACCTATGTGGCGGGTGAGCGGTAACCACTATATTTAATTTAAAGTACAAGCTAATCAGGCAATAAAGAATATTGAAGAGGGCTGAAACAAGTGAATTATTATTTAAACAAAAAGCGACTGGGGCAATTGCTCACCGGCGCGGCCATTATTCCCGTGCTATATGCATGTGGCTCACAGGAAAAAAACGTAGAGCCTGCAACGGTTAATTGGCATAAAACAAGCGACGGCGTCGTTGTAAGCTTGCAAGATAGCGAAGCAAAAAAAGTGCGCTTGCAAGTCATTAACGATCGGATAGTACGTGTTACCGCTACGCCACAGCAGGATTTCAACAACCTGCCAAATACGCTTATGGTGGTGGCCAAGCCCGAGCAAACGGCGTTTGAAGTTAAACAAAACGATGCATCTGTTGTGTTATCAACGGCAGATCTATCTGCCGAAGTGTCATTAGTAACTGGTGTTGTAAGTTTTAAAGATGAGCACGGCAAGGTGCTTACAACAGAAGTTGATCGCGGCAATTTTGGGGCGGTAACCCGCGACCCAGGTGTGGTGGACGCCGATTCATTTGCTATTCGCCAACAGTTTACAAGCGACGAAAATGAAGGCTACTACGGTTTAGGTCAGCAGCAGGATGGCGAAGTAAACTACGCTGGCGATAACGTAGAGTTAACAACTTACAACTTAGAAATTTCTATACCTTATGTTGTATCAAGCAAAGATTACGCGCTGCTATGGAACAATACCTCAATTTCTCGTTTGGGCGACCCCAATCCACCCGAGCCACTAAAAGAGGGCTTTAAACTCTTTGACGCTAATGGTAACCCCGGCGGGCTAACCGCACGTTATTTTGATGGCGATAAATTACTGCTCGAGCGTGTAGAGGCCGATTTAGATTATCAATTTTTAGCGCAAGGTAGTAATCGCACTACGCCCATGCCTGATGAAACCGCTGATGCAAAAAATCTGCGTATTGAATGGGAAGGTAGTATCGAATCCGATACCAACGGTGTGCACGAGTTAAAAATGTATTCCAGTGGCTACGCTAAATTGTATTTGAATGGCGAGTTAGTGTTAGATCGCTGGCGTATGAACTGGAACCCTTGGTATCACAACACCAAGTTAGAAATGCAGGCCGGTAAAAAAGTTGCATTAAAGTTAGATTGGCAAGTAGATGGTGGTTATATGCGCATAAAACAGCATAAACCACTGCCGGTAGCAGAGCAGGGACGTTTGTCTATTGCTTCCGATACCGCGAAAGCCATTGATTACTACTTTGTAGTTGGCGATAACAAGGATGAGTTGGTGTCTGGCTACCGTACGCTCACAGGTAAAGCAGTGATGCTACCTAAGTGGGTGTTTGGTTTTTGGCAAAGCCGCGAGCGCTATAAAACACAAGATGAAATTATCGACGCCTTGCAAGAATACCGCGATCGTAAAATTCCTATCGATAACATTGTATTAGATTGGAGTTATTGGCCTCAGGATGCATGGGGTAGTCATGATTTCGACGAGCAATTTTTCCCCGACCCATCTGCACTAGTAGATAAAGTACACGAGCTAAACGGCAATATTATGATTTCCGTATGGCCTAAGTTTTACCCTACAACCGACAACTACAAAGCGCTAAACGCTAAAGGTTGTATGTTTAATAAAAACATCGAGCAGAAAAACCTCGATTGGATTGGCGAGGGTTACCTAAATGGCTTTTACGATGCCTATAACCCAGAGTGCCGTGAAATGTTTTGGGCGCAAATTCGCGATAAGATCAATGTGCACGGTTTCGATGCTTGGTGGTTAGATGCGGTAGAGCCAGATATCCATTCCAACCTTTCTTTTGAGCACCGCAAAGATTTAATGACACCCAATGCACTCGGCACCGGTGCCGAAGTGTTTAACGCTTACGCTTTGCCGCACGCAGAAACTGTTTACCAAGGCGAGCGTAGAGATGACGGTGACAAGCGCGCATTTATTCTAACGCGTTCTGGGTTTGCCGGTATTCAGCGCACCGGTTCGGCTATTTGGAGTGGCGATGTGGTATCGCGCTGGTCCGACTTAAAAGAACAAATTGCAGCAGGTGTGGGCGTGGGCATTTCTGGTATGCCGTATTGGACGTTCGATATCGGTGGCTTTACTCCAGAAGATCGCTACCGTTATAGCGCCAAAGGTTCTGTTGGTCATTTCTCTATGATGAACGAATCGGAAGTGCCTGAATGGCAAGAAATCAATCTGCGTTGGTTCCAATTTGGTACCTTTGTGCCGCTGTTTAGGTCCCACGGCCAAAACCCATATCGCGAAATATATAACATCGCCGATAAAGGCACCGAGGTATACGACAGCATGGTGTGGTACACCAAAACTCGCTATCGCTTAATGCCTTATATTTATTCGTTAGTTGGCGATGCTCACCACAAAGACGGCACCTTTATGCGCGCTCTGGTGATGGATTTCCCTAGCGACCTTAATGTGCGCGATATTAACGACCAGTATATGTTTGGCCCCGCGCTACTCGTAAACCCTGTGTCGGAATTTAAAGCGCGTTCACGGGATGTGTATCTACCTGCGGGCGCAGATTGGTACGATTTCTATACAGGTGTGAAGCACACAGGTGGTAAAACCATTAAGGCCGATGCACCGCTTGCCAAAATGCCTATTTTTGTTAAGGCCGGCTCTATTATTCCAACAGGTGTAGAAATCCAGCATGTGTACGATAAGCCCGATGCTCCTTACACCCTTAACGTGTATACCGGTGCGAATGGCAGCTTCGAAATTTATGAAGATGACGGCAAAACCTACGCTTACGAGCAAGGGGCTTGGGCGCGCATTCCCGTTTCGTACAACGATAAAACCGGTGAGCTAACCATTGGCGATCGCGTAGGTAGCTTTGAGGGAATGACCAAAGAGCGCGAATTCCGCGTGCGCTGGATATCTGCCAAGCGAGACGATGCCGCCAATTTCGATACAGGTGTGGCCAAAGCCGTTACCTATACGGGTAAGGCAATAACCATTAAGCGCTAATGGGGCGGCAAAAGGCGCAATCCAACTAGCTGTGGCCTGTGGTACGGGCCTACTATAAACTAACGCCACGGTAGGCTTACTACCGTGGCGTTGTAGTTTGTGGGCTTTATACGCAAAAAAGCTTACGCAACGTTTATTCTTTATGGGGGCTTAACACCGGCTCCATACGGCAATATGCCAAATAATTGATAGTGTGATTAGATCATGATGAATAAACCAAGCTTATTGCGGCTTACCCATATCACAATTTTTATTGCCATGGCGGCCTTAAGCTTGCTCGCCAACGCCAAAACGTTAGACGAGCGGCAATGGCAAGTTAAATCGCCCAATGGCAAAATTGAAATAAGAGTGCGTGGCAACAAGGCGCTAGGGCTTGAATATCAAATTGTTCACTGGCATAACGAGCAAGAAAAAGTCGCTGTAGACTGGTCTAAAATGGGCATTACCAGCCGCTACTACGATGTGAATGAACAGCAGCTAATACCAATAGATACCGATTTTTCGAAAGACCTTACCTACTTTAGAGGTAAGCGAATTAGAGGCAAGCAAACCTATTCAATGGTGACGGGTAAGCGCAAAGAAAACGAAGTGGCGTATTATCAGCGTTCCTTAAATTTTAAACACGATATAACCAATCAAATACTGCGTGTAGATTTTCGTGCATTAGATACCGGTGCGGCCTTTCGTTATGTATTGCCAAACAACGGTGTATTGCATCATCAGCTGCGCGCAGAAATTACCGAATTTAATATTGGCACTAACGCCCAACACTGGGGGCAACCCTACGATTTTATTACCATGTACCACCCATCATACGAAACAGAATATGTAAATGTTCCTGCTGGTACTTCAACCCCAGAAAAACTGGGCACAGGGTGGGGCTTCCCTTCGCTGTTTAATACCAATGGCTTGTGGGTGTTATTACATGAATCCGGCTTAGGTAAACAGTTTCATGGTTCGCACCTACAGCCAGACGCGCCAAATGGCGTGTATAAAATTGCAGGGCCATTAGCTGAAGAAGCACTCGGTAACGGGTCTATTTACCCAGCCGGCGCGGGCGAGTGGAAAATGCCGTGGCGCAGCTTTGCGGTTAGCAACGATATTGGCGATATAGTAGAAAGTAACTTGGTTTACGACTTGGCTGAACCAAGCAAAATAGACGATGTGAAATGGATAAAACCCGGTGCGGCGAGTTGGAGCTGGTGGTCTGACCATACGTCGTCGACGGATATAAAAAGTCTAAAAGCGTTTATCGTTCTAGCCGATAAAATGGGTTGGCCCTATTCGCTGGTTGATGCCAATTGGCCAGATGCAAGCGAAACAGCAATGCAAGACCTAGTTGCCTATGCCAAAGAGCGTAAAGTGGGTTTACTTTTTTGGTATAACTCCGGTGGGCCGAATAACTTTATACCAGAGCAGCCGCGCAATATTTTGCACGATAGGCAAAGTCGCCGCAAAGAGTTTAAGCGTATTAGTGCATTGGGTGTTAAAGGTATAAAAGTCGACTTTTTTCAAAGCGATAAACAGTTCGTTATTGAGCAGTATCTTTCAATATTAGAAGACGCAGCAGAATTTAAATTGTTGGTGGTGTTTCATGGTTGCACAATACCGCGCGGTTGGGAGCGAACTTGGCCAAACCTAATGACAATGGAAGCGGTGCGAGGCGGCGAGTTTTATACCTTCTCTGAAGATATTCCCTACGGTTTATATGCGCCTAAGCAAAATACCATACTGCCATTTACACGCAATGTGGTTGGCTCTATGGATTACACCCCAGTTGCGTATACCCACAGGCAATCGAAGCGTTACACAACCTTTGCCCACGAAACTGCGCTGCCTATTATTTTTGAATCTGGTATTCAGCACCTTGCAGACACCCCCGACGCTTTCTTAAAAATGCCCGAGGTGTATAAAGATTACTTTTGGAAGTTACCAACCAGTTGGGACGAAACTAAATTTTTAGCCGGCGCCCCAGGCGAAGAAGTTATTATTGCGCGTCGTAAAGGTAAAAAATGGTACGTGGCTGGTATTAATGGCGAAAACGAAGCGAAAGAATGGAAGGTGGATTTTTCTAAATTGATAAACAGAGGCACAGAAGCAAGATTATATACCGACTCGGAAGAGGAAAAATATTTCTCCCTAAAACTTACCATTCCCAAGGGTAAAAAAATGTCTATCACTGTTCAGCCATTCGGTGGCTTTGTGATGGTGTTTAAAGAGCCAAAATAACCACAGAGAAGGCAATGCACAGTAAGCAAGTTAAGAAGATAGTAATCGTAGGTGGTGGTACAGCAGGGTGGATGGCAGCCGCCATGCTTGCTTGTCGCTACTCGCGAGAAGATTTAGCTATACAGCTTGTAGAGTCTGATGCAATTGCTACTGTTGGAGTGGGTGAGGCTACGGTACCGGGGATAATCCAGCTGCATCAGCACCTTGGTATTAAAGAAAGTGAGTTTGTAAGCGCAACCAATGCAACCTTTAAGCTTGGTATAGAGTTTAAAAATTGGAGCCAGTTGGGGGCTACCTTTTTTCACCCCTTTGCAAAATACGGCGCGCCTATTGCGGGGCAGGCATTTTTTGATTGCTGGCTGCGCTTAAAACAAGCGGGGTATACGGCAAAATTAGATGAGTTTTCTTTATCTATTGCCTTGGCAAAGGCAAATAAATTTGTACAACCCGACGATAACGCCACCAATCAATTGGCAATGTTTGGCTACGCGTATCACTTTGATGCAACGCTTTATGCAAAGTTTTTGCGTGCCTACGCAGAGCAACGCGGAGTGCAGCGTACCGAAGGCTTAATTACACAAACGTACTTACAGGCAGATGGCAATATAGAATGCGTGGAGCTGGCAAGTGGCGAAAAAATTGCGGGCGATTTATTTTTTGATTGCTCAGGCTTTCGCGGCCTACTTATAGAAGAGGCACTGCAAACTGGTTATCAAGATTGGAGCCATTGGCTACCCTGTAATAAAGCGGTAGCAGTGCAAACAATAAACGAAAAACCACCTACGCCCTATACGCGCTCTACTGCTTTAGCCGCTGGGTGGCAGTGGACAATTCCCCTACAGAATCGCATAGGCAATGGTTATGTGTTTTGCGACCGCTATATATCGGACGACGAAGCAATAGCCACCTTAACCCGTAATGTAGAACGCGAAATGCTTACCGAGCCAAGAGTAATAGGGTTTAACGCCGGCGTGCGCAACAAGTTTTGGAATAAAAATTGTGTGGCTATTGGTTTGGCGAGTGGGTTTATCGAGCCATTAGAATCCACCAGTATTTCACTTATTCAAACCGGCGTAGAAAAAATAATGGATGCGATGCCAGCGTTGGAATACAGCGAAAATACGATAGCTTCAACCAACTCGTTAAATCAGCAAGAATATGAGCGCATACGCGATTTTATTGTTTTGCATTACAAAGCCAGCGCCCGCGAAGACAGCGCGTTTTGGCGTGATGTGCGAGAAATGGATATACCCACAACACTACAAAATAAAATGAGTGCTTACTTAAAAGATGCAACATTTTTAGATTACGGCCAAGAATCTTTTAAAGATGCAAGTTGGCAAACCATGTATAACGGTTTTAATCTTTACCCGCAAATACCTCCAAGTAATGTTGCTGATCTAGATGTGCAGCAGCTAATGCTTGTGGCCGAGAAAATGCGTGCAGCTATTCAAGCAGGGGTGGCTCACGCACCCAGTCATGCAGAGTTTCTTTCTACACTCGCCGACGGCAAATTCTAATGGCCGTTTTCACCTTGCGTTGACGCAAGCGACAAAATATTAACGTAAAATATTACTAATCTTAATAATTCAAGCGCTACTACGCTGCTCGGCTTTCGGTGCTATTCTTACTGTGTGCCAATGTGTGAGTAGTTAAGTGGTTCATACGTTATCTTTTTATAAACTTCTATTTGGAAGGCTTCATGAAAAATACTTTATCCTTTAAAACATCCTTGCTTGCGGGCTTGGTGGCATCCAGTTTACTGGTTGCGGCCTGTCAGGGTGTTAAACAGCAAACGGAAGCTACTCAGACAAAGCACAATATTACCTTATGGCCGCAGGCGTCTAGCCCTGTAATAAAGTCGCCAGATTACGAAGCGGAAGTGGAAGCCAAGGTAGAAGCGTTGTTAGGACAAATGACGCTAGAGCAAAAAGTAGGGCAAATCCTACAGCCAGAAATTCAATCTATTAAGCCGCATGAAGTAAAAGAATACCACATTGGCTCTGTACTAAATGGTGGTGGCTCTATGCCTAACCGCATAGAAAATGCGCCGCCCATTGAATGGGTAAAATTGGCCGATGCCTTTTACGATGCCTCTATGGACGATTCTGACGGTGGAATCGCAATTCCCATTATTTGGGGTACCGATGCCGTACACGGTCACGGCAATGTAACTGGCGCAACCATATTCCCGCATAACATAGGCCTTGGTGCTGCACGCAACCCAGCGCTTATCGAAAAAATTGGCGAAATAACGGCAAAAGAAGTACGCGCAACCGGCATTGAATGGATATTTGGCCCAACTTTGGCCGTAGCGCAAAACGATTTATGGGGCCGCACTTACGAAAGCTACTCGGAAGACCCAGCCATAGTGGCCGACTACGCCAGTGCCATGGTGGTAGGTATGCAGGGCAAAGTGGACGACAGCGATTTTCTGTCCACTAATCGCGTAGTTGCCACAGCAAAGCACTTTTTAGCTGACGGCGGTACCTTAGGAGGCAACGATCAAGGTGATGCGCGCATAAGCGAAGAAGAGTTGGTGCAAATTCATAATGCGGGCTATGTGCCTGCCATTGAATCGGGCGTGCAAACGGTTATGGCCAGTTTCTCTTTGTGGAATGGCGTAAAAATGCATGGTAACAACTACCTACTTACCCAAGCACTTAAAGAGCGTATGGGGTTTGATGGTTTTATAGTAGGGGATTGGAATGGCCACGGGCAGGTACCTGGGTGCACCAACGAATCTTGCCCTCAATCGCTAAACGCCGGTTTAGATATGTACATGGTGCCTTACGATTGGAAAAAACTGTACAGAAACTTAATTAGCCAAGTGCAATCGGGTGAAATTGCCCCAAGCCGTTTAGATGACGCTGTACGCCGTATTCTTCGGGTAAAAATTCGCGCTAATTTGTGGGCTGCGAAACCTTCAGAGCGAATTAATCTAGCCACTATTGACGAGGTGGTTGGCCACGCAAACCACCGTGAGGTAGCGCGGCAGGCGGTGCGAGAAAGTTTAGTATTGTTAAAAAATAAAAATAGCGTACTGCCTATTGCTGCCAATAAAACCGTGCTGGTTGCAGGTGACGGCGCCGATAATATTGGCAAACAATCTGGCGGTTGGAGTGTAAGCTGGCAGGGCACTGGTAACACCAATGCATCCTTCCCCGGTGGTACATCTATTTATAAAGGTATTGCCGATGCAGTCACTCAGGGCGGCGGTAAAGCTACGCTTTCTGTGGATGGCAGCTACAAAACTAAACCCGATGTTGCCATTGTGGTAATAGGCGAAGACCCTTACGCCGAAGGCCAAGGCGACCGCAATAGTTTAGAGTTCGAGCCGGTGAATAAAAAATCGCTTGAGCTATTAAAAAAATTAAAAGCAGATGGCATACCCGTTGTAACAGTATTTATTTCTGGCCGACCTATGTGGGCTAACCCAGAAATTAACGCGTCTGATGCATTTGTTGCCGCGTGGTTACCTGGCTCTGAAGGGCAGGGCGTAGCAGATGTACTTATAGGCAACGCCAACGGCAAGCCTCGTTTTGATTTCAAGGGCACCTTGTCGTTCTCTTGGCCTAAGCTGCCGACCCAAGGCTTGCTCAACCCAACGCACCCCAACTACGACCCGTTATTTAAATTGGGATACGGGCTAACTTATGCCTCGAGTGAAACTGGCCCAGAGCAATTGGCGGAAGATGTTGAAGGTGTAGATAAAGGCTCAACCGGCGACATTAATTTTTATGTTGGCCGCACATTAGAGCCGTGGGAAGTGTTTGTTCGAACTCCTGAAAGTTCGCAGCGTTTAAGTGGCCCATTTGCAGACTTAGGCAATGCCAGTGTGCGTACCAGTGATATGCAGGTACAAGAAGATGCCCTTACTTTTACTTGGGGCGGTAGCTGGATGTCTATTCTGGGAATAGAAGGAGGGCGCGGTTACGACCTTTCTTCGCAATATAAAGAAGGCGGAGTAATAAGCTTTAACTTCAATTCAATAGATATGGCTAAAGGCGATTTAAAAGTACAAATGGCCTGTGGTGAAGGTTGCACGCGTGAAGTAGATATCACAACTATCGCACGCGACTTGGAAGGCAAAGGCTGGCAGTCGTTAACAGTGCCCTTAGCGTGCTTTGCACACGAAGGCGACGATTTCACCCATATTACTGCGCCGTTTAACTTATTTGCCGGTGGAAAAGGTCAAGTTGCTGTAGCCAACATTCGCATACTGCGCGCCGGTACACAAACCGTGCCGTGTGTATTGCCTAAAGATGTTTCCGTAACGCCAGAGCCGCTGAATGCTAGCTGGGCGATAGATTGGTGGATGCCGCGCCACAAAGAAAAACTGGCGCGTATCCAGCAAGGTAATGTGGATTTACTAATGATTGGCGATTCCATTACCCACGGCTGGGAAGATGCAGGTAAAGACGTGTGGGCGCAATATTACGCGCACCGCAATGCAGTGGACTTAGGCTTTAGTGGCGACCGAACCGAAAACGTATTGTGGCGCTTACAGCACGGCGAAGCAGACGGTATTAAGCCTAAAGTGGCAGTGGTTATGATTGGTACCAACAATGCCGGCCATCGTCACGAGCCTTCGCACTACACAGCCAAGGGTGTTGCGGCTGTCGTTGCTGAATTGCAAAAACGATTGCCTGAAACAAAGATATTATTACTGGGTATATTCCCTCGCGGCGAAACCAGTGAAGACCCTTTGCGGGTATTAAATGCCAAAACCAATACTCTTTTGGCGAAAATGGCCGACGGAGAGAAGGTGGTGTATTTGAATATCAATAAAACGTTTTTAGATGAAAACGGCGTATTGCCTAAAGATATAATGCCCGACCTATTGCACCCCAATGAAAAGGGGTACGCATTGTGGGCGAAAGCGATGGAACCCACCCTTAAAAAAATGCTGGGCGAATAGTACATAGTACTTAGCACATAGTTCGTTGGCATGGGCTGTATAGAGCAGCATGTTAATTTACCCTAATAAAAACCCCGAAACCCCATTTCGGGGTTTTTTTATGCGCGAGTAGTGGTATGTTGTAACCAGAGCTTGTAAAACATAACAATATAGTTGGGTAAGCGTATGTTAAAAGGTATTCATCATGTTGCTATTATTTGTTCAGACTATAACCGGTCTAAGTTATTTTATACCGAGGTTCTGGGGCTAGATATTATTGCCGAGAATTATCGCGATGCGCGCGATTCGTTTAAGTTAGACTTAGCCTTGCCAGATGGTAGCCAAATAGAGCTGTTTTCCTTTCCCACGCCGCCACCTAGGCCAAGCCACCCAGAAGCTTGCGGTTTGCGGCATTTAGCGTTCGCTGTCGATTCCATCGAGCATAGTGTGGCCAAATTAAAGCAACATAAAATTGTTGTGGAGCCTATTCGTATTGATGAGTTTACCGGTAAAAAATATACCTTTTTTAAAGACCCCGACGACCTGCCGTTAGAAATATACGAAGCTTAGTTATTTAGTGGTGCCTTATTGCTAGCCTAAGGGGTAGCAATAATAAAAAACTGTTTTTGCCAGTGTACGCTAACACAACAGGACCCAAAGTATGCTTGGTCGCATTTTTAATATTCATGATGTTGTGCTTATTGTTACCATAATGGAGTGTCTACTGCTGGCGCTTTTTCAGTTGGCAATACCATCTGGCACTAAAAAAGATAAAGCCTTGCTTAGCGCATTTTTGGCATCTATTGCGATAAGTTCTGTGGGCGTATTGTTGCTTTGGAACGATTCTATCTCGTTGGGTAGCTATTTTGATAATAGCCTGTTGCCGTATTTTTTAACTGTAAGTTTGCTTGCGCGTGGGCCGCTACTCTTTCTTTATGTGCAGTACCTAACCAAAGAAAACGCAATCATCGCGCGTAGGCACATCGCCTATTTTTTACCTATTCCTATTTTTATTGGTTACATTTATTGGTTTGGGGTGCAATCAGACCACCTAACAATGCGGGCAGAGGAAGAGGCGCAAAAACAAATAGCCAACGTAATTTGGGACTTTGTTAAATATTTCACGGTCGCCTTCGCGGTGCTATCAATTCTGTATATTCGGCAGTATCAATTGCGATTAAAACAGCAGTTTTCTGCTGTTTCTATGGGTGCTGTTGCGTGGTTATATTTACTTACGGCGGGTTTTTTACTTAGTTGGGCGTGGGGCATTGTTACCCATCTTTTGTCGGGGCAGGGGCTTATTCCATTAGTGCTTGCCAATGCATTTGGTTTAGCTGCCAACTACATGACGTTTATATTAGTAAATAGCTTATTTGTGTACAGTTTGATTTACGCCCACAGTGCTTTGCGAACAAATCAAGATGCAACCACCCCAATAGTAGAGGCAGAAATAGAAGACACTGCACCTAATAGAATAAAATTTGCCATGGAGCACGATAAGGTTTATTTAAAGCCTAACCTAAGTATAGAGGCGCTGGCTAAGCGGATAGATTTACCGGTTAAAACTGTTTCTAGTGTTATTAATGTTCAGTTTAATACCAATTTTTTTGAATATGTGAACACCCATAGGGTAGAAGCAGCAAAGGCGTTGCTTGCACAACCTGAGCACGCCAAAACCCCAGTCGCAGAAATAATGACATTGGCGGGCTTTAGCAGTAAATCGGCTTTTCATCGTTTTTTTAAACGCGTAACCAATATGTCTCCTTCGGAATATAGAAAGCAGCACGCTGAAAGTAATTAATTTAAAACGTGCGTACTAGCAGGGCAAAGGTTAAGGCGCTAAGCAATAACCAAAAAAACCGAAACAACCAAAAAACAAGAGCCAAAAACAAAAAACGCGACTTAGAAACCTAAGCCGCGCGCAAGAATGCTGCAAGACGTACAGCACTGAATCAATCGTTAATTGATGGTAGCTAATGACTAATTATTCGAGACTAGTCATTAGTGATTAATCATATTTAGTGAATTGCCTCGACTTTTATCCAGTTAATATTGAAGCCACCACTAGTAATACCTAACCCAAAATCTTGTACACCAGCGTTAAGGGTAACGGTATGGCTTACGTCTACCCAGTTCTGCCAGCCGCCAGTGCTTGGTACGTTCAGGTTACCGTAAACAACGCCGCCACCTGCTTGTTCTAGCTGCAGGCTTCCACCACCGCTTTGGCTGGCTACTCGGTAAGTTATGGTGTATTGGCCAGAGGTTGGAATGTTTACGCCGTGGTAGGCAAGCCAGTCGCCAGCATCTAACCAGCCTACGTTCATACCGCCGCCATTGTCGCTAGTATTTTCTACCTGCACGCCACTCATAAAGGAGTAGTCTTCTGCTTGTAAGGTAATACTTTGCACTGGGTTGGGGTTGGTGCCAGCAGGGGTTAGGGCTATCCAGTTGATGTTAAAACCACCTTCTATTGCCGCTATGCCAATGTTTTGTTGGCCGGCTTGCAAGCTAATATCGTGAGATACAGTGGTCCATTCTTGCCAGCCGCCAGTTTGCGGTACATTCAGCGTGCCATAAACGGGCGAGCCGCCGGCATTTTCAATGCTTAGAACACCGCCGCCGCCAAGGCTAGCCACGCGGTAAGACACGGTATAAGTGCCTGCGTTAGCAACGTTTACGCTGTAGCTCATCCAGTCGCCAGCATCTATGTAGCCCACGTTACTGCCGCCGTTGGTGTCGTTGGTGTTTTCGGTTTGGATACCATCCATTGCGCAGTAGGCTTCCGCTTCTATCGTGCCTGGTAGGCTAACCTCGGTGCAGCCTGTGCCGTTGCCGTTACCATTGCCAGAACCAATTTGGTTCCAGTCGCGCAGGTAGCCGCGCACAACATGGCCAGACCAAGTCAAATCGCCGTCGCCCCAACCACCTGTGGCACTGGCGCCAGGGTTAAGTGCAGATGCACCCTCTGCTTTGTCGTTTACAGACCAGTTTGCGTGATGGATACCGTTATCGCGCATGAAGTTCATCCACGCTGCGGTTTCGCCTTCGTTGACTGCGCCATCGCCATTGGCATTTACGCTGCCCCATTCAGTAACAAACAAGGCAATACCATTACTCATAGCTTCTGCTGCGTCGTTGCGCAGCCATTGGCCATGACTACCTGAATAGAAGTGCAGCGTGTAGGCAATATTATTGCGGTTGATTGGGTCCCATGACGCTTCTTTTACCCCCTGCGACCAGCGAGGAGTGCCTACTACGATCACGTTATCTGGGTCAATTGCGCGAATGGCATCAATTACCGTTTCGGCGTAGCTTTTTATGTGGCCCCAAGGGATATCCAGTGGTTCGTTGTATACCTCATAAATCACATTATTGTATTGGCCATAGTCACGTGCCATTTCTTGGAAAAATTGCACAGCGGCTGCCCAGTCGTGGGTGTTGGCGTAATGTGAGTGCCAATCGATAATGACGTACATATCATTCGCAATGGCGGCATCTACTATTGTACGAACTTTTTGCTTAGAGCCCTGCGGGTCATCGAAGTAGCCGCCGGCATCTTCTACCCCCATTGCAGCTCGAACAATGGATGCCTTCCAGTCTTGCTTGAAGTAACTAACGGTAGAAGCGTTGTAGTATTTCTCGCCGCCCCAGCCGTTGTTAGACCAAAAATAGCTCATACCTCCAAGGCTTTTAACTTCACCGCCCACCAGTACTTTATTGCCTTGTACGGACATTGCTGGCACGTCAGCGGCTGCGTTTAGGGTGCCGCCAATTAATGTGGCGCAGGCCAGTAGTTTAAGTGAGGTTTGAAAGAGGTGCTTTTTTAAATTAAAGAGGTTTGTGTACATCATGGGTGTCTTCCGAATTATTAGTTATTTATTAAGTAGACGTTTTGTTAGGGCATTACTAGGAATGCAGGATTTAGGTTACTCCTAAAAAAAAGTGGGACGTACGAGAACCGGAAAATGGTCGTTCATTATGTGGAAAATGGCGCCATGTGTGATGTTAATTTCTTTATAATCAAGTAGTTAGTTGTTTTAATAAAAAGTAAATATTTTTGAGGTTTTTTGGTTTATCCCTCTTTTTAGAGGTGGTTTTTGTAATCTGACACCTGAAAAAAGAAAGTGGTAGTTGAGTGTGTGGGTTTGACTTCGCACCTTTGAACAAGCTTGAACTTTGGCGTGCGCCAAGAGGAAATTTCTGCAGGCTTGTATGTTTTTTGACTATATATGCATCAAGTTTTAAGGCATTACTGGCCTCTAGCCGGAGTAATTACTTGCTTGATTTTTAACTACTAAAAATTCTAGATCGATTGCCTCTTCCACGGATGAACAACGGATTGTTAGCTATATTGAAAGTAGTAGTAACTTGTTGTTGGGCGAAAGAAGGAGCAGTAAGTATGAGAGGGAAGGATATGGTTAGAATTGCCATTATGGCTGTTTGCGCGCTTGGGCTGTATTTTTACGGGGCGTATTTGCAAGAAACTTATGCAACTCAAACACCCTACTTATATTTTTGGTTGGGGGTTGTGGTCGAGTTTACAAGCAAGGTGATTGGCATAGTTGCTGTGCTTTATAGTTTGCTGAGAATGTGCATAGCCATAACAAGTAAGTTTGTACAACCGCAATACCGCCGTCCTTAGCGGTATTTGCGATCGTGGGGCATTTTATTGTTCGCAATAATTCGTTATTTCGAAAGGGGCAGCCGGTAGGCCTGCATCGTTAAATAAATTGGCTGCGCTGGGGTTATCTGCCCATGCGTAGCGAACTGTTTTCACGCGCCCAGTCACATGTTCTTGCTGCGCGGTAATAACCACTGTATTGCCTTTAATGTGCCCCCATACCCAGTGGAAGGGCGCATCTTCCGTTTGTATTTGTATACCGTGCACCACATTGTGTGGTGCTTTAAGCGCAGCGCTGCTCGGTTCAAAATGTAAGGTAATACTTTGCTTGTGCTGTTCGAAGCAGCGTATTTGTGGGCCTGTGTGCACTAGGGCTGTTTCGTTGTAAGCAATATGCCGTGCGGCAACTGCAGCGCGCTGGCCTACTTCTTTTTTGCGCACTGGGTGAATATCGTTCCATTCACCCACATCAATGGTTACTACCAATGCGGTGTTGTTGGTGCTGTTTACTATTTGCCGTTGGGCTTCGCGTAATTCGGCCCAGTGGCTCTCGCTGGGTGCGGCTTGTGCTTCTAAAAAGTTTGCCAGCTGCACTACAATAAAGGGCAATTCGGGCTGATTAAACCCAGCTCGCCAACTTTTTATTAATGTGGCCATAAGGCTTTTATATTCTTCTGCGCGGCCCACATTCGATTCACCTTGGTACCACACCACACCTTTTATTTGGGTAGTTAACAACGGTGCAAGCATGGCGTTGTAATAGCCAAGTGGTGCGGTGTAACTAACAAATTTTGAGCTTGGGGGTGGTGCGCTGAGAGCGCCCACCTTAAATTGCCATTCGCCTTTTAAATCGTAGCGTGTGTTATTTACTTCTAACCAATAGGGCTTATCTAAAACAAAGCCGCCTTTGCCGTGGTTGCTAGTAATTTTTACCACAATGGTATTTTCACCGGCCTGTAAAATATTTTTATTAATGGGGTATAGGCGGGGTGGGTATTGGTAGCCGGTATTACCTATCTTGTGGCCGTTTATGTACACGGTGTCGGCATCCACAATTGTGCCTAGCCATATTTGCCCTGCTTCATTCGCGGCGTCATTGGGTAAGGTGAGGGTTTTTCTAAACCATACATTGCCGTTTATTGTGCTTTCATCTTTAAAGCTTGGGTGGTTGGCCCAGTAACCCGGTACTTGCATGCTGTGCCAGTTAGTCGCCTTGTATTCTGGTGCGTACCATGGCAACTCTTCGGCGGTGCCTTTATCGTTTTGGGTTAATTGGTTGTGCCACTGTGCTTGGGCTTTTTTATCGCTGTTAATCAGTTGGGCTAAATAATGTTTATCTTGATACTGCTTGGCTTTTTGGTAGTGAGTAGGGAAGGCCTGCAGCGATTCTTCACTCAGCCAACCTTCGGCTGTAGTACCGCCCATAGAGCTATTAATAATACCTATGGGAATGTGTTTGGCTTGGTGTAATGCTTTGGCAAAAAAATACGATACCGCTGAGAATTGCTCTATATTATTTGGGTTAACGGCTAACCACTGGCCACCGCTTACATCGTTATGTACCTGGTTAAAGTCGTATTGGCTGGGTACGGTAAACACTCTAACCTGCGGCAGGTGAGCCTCGGCAACGTCGAGAGGGTAGGTGTGTTTTACCCTGCGCATGGGTAAATCCATATTCGATTGGCCCGAGGTGAGCCACACATCGCCAAAATATATATCATTTAATGCAATCGTGTTAGTGCCTGCAATTGTTATTGTATGAGGCCCACCAGCGGGTTGCGGCGCTAACTGTATTTGCCATTTGCCTGCTGCAGTAGTGCTTGTGCCTACTGGCTTGCCATTAAGTTGTACTTCTACCTGCTCATCTAATGCTCCCCACCCCCAAAGCGTAATGGCCTGTTCGCGCTGCAGTACCATGCTGTTACTAATTAATTTAGGTAGGGTTATTTCTGCATAGCTAGTAGTGCATATGCAGCTTAGCAGCAGGATTAACAGCGTTATTTTAATTGTACTGTTGAAGGTGGTTAACATTTGTTTGCCTCTGGCCATACCGCGCTAGTAGCGATATTTAATAGAAAGGGGTAGACAGCTTGTATGCAAGTATCATATAGTCAATATGACATTTAAGTCAATGTATGGCTTTTTAGCCGCTATAGCCGCTATAGCCGGTTGATGCCAAGCCCAACTGCAGCTGCGACAAAAGCATACTTTGTCTAATTGGTTTCCTTCCTTTGTGTTAGGTGAGCTTGTGCCTTTACCGCATTGATATATGCCGTAAAGGCATTTTTTATTTGCCGCTGCTTAAAATGGTACATGGGGGTTACTCTAGTTTGCGGTACTGCGAAGGGGTCATACCTACTTGCTGTTTGAATATAGAGTTAAATGTAGATTTGCTGCTAAAACCCGCCTCGGCGAGCACATCAATTATTGCTTTTGTTTTATCTTGTTTCAGCAGTTTTTTAGCTTCGTCTATTCGGTAAGTGTTTATAAATTCAAAGAAGTTTTTATTAAAGTGCTGATTCACTATGCGCGATAGGGTGCGTTCCGGTAAGGAAACCTTCTGTGCAAGATGCTCTAAGTTAATGTTGTTATCTAAATAGGGTTTATGTTGTTGCATATAGTTTTGAATACGCAGTATGTGCTCGTCCTTAAAGCCTTTTTCCTCTGCGGTTGGTTCTTCTGCGCTAACGGGTTGTGTACTGCTTAAGCCATCAAATAAATGGGTGTAGCGAATACTGGTAAACACCAACGAGTTAACAAATATAAAAGAAAAATAATTGCCGCCTATACCCATAAAGTTTGACAGGGTATGTTCAATATTATTGCCTATGAGGTGTACGACAAGTGCCCAGCTAGCTATAAGCACAACCCCCAATACCACCCATGTTAGCCAGCTGCGTTCGCTTACTTCTAAATTGGCATATTGATGCCTAAGTTGTTTGCGGTAACGGGCAAGCGCAAACAAACACCATGCGCCATACGCAACCACGCTTAGGTACCGCAGTGTGGTGAGGTTACCCATTAGAGGGGTCCACATAAATTGCAAGTTTTGCATACCTTGTATTTGTTCGGCTTTTGGCAGGCTGTAGTAAGCATTTACAAGTAAGCCGGTTACCGTTATTGCAGGTAATAGGTGCAACGCATCTGTAGGTTTAAAACGAAAATCTTTATAAAGCACGCTGGCTACGTATAAATACAGTAATGGCCCCTGTAGCCAAACGCCTATGTGCCCCCAAAAGAATAAGTTCGGGTGCCAGTTAAGCGTTAATAGTCTTAGTTGATCGCTCCAAATTATCAGAGTGTCTACCGATTGTGCCGCGTTTAATAGTAGAAAGGCACACAGTAAATAGCTGCTCTTTTCGGTTTGTTTACGCGTGCAAAATAGCAGTACGGCCAGTAATACGTATTGGCCTACGGCCATCAGTAAAATAAGGTCGTGCAGGTTAAACAGCAGTGTATCGTGAGCTATTTGGTTCAAAGTTGAATTGGCCTTTATTGTTTTGGTGCTATTTGGTTTATAGCTGGATCTTAGTTAGCGCAATTAAAATAATAGCGGATATTGTGGCTTAGCAGGGTAAAAGCGAATTTGTGGTTTGCTGGGGGCATCACCCATTGGCGACGGATTTTTATGCATAATACGGCACAAAAGCGTGAGTGCGAGGTACGAACTTACGTAAATACGGGACTCTGGGCGACACAAAGGCGGGCTTGAGTAGATTATTGCGCTTATTGGCGTTTGCGTACTGGGCCGTTATAAATAGCTGTATGCTCACTTAGCAGCGCCGTGAACGAAAGTGAGAAAATAACCAAAATAAGAAAATTCTGGAGTGATTGATGTTTCTTTTAGACTTTACCCGCACTGCGTTTAGCTGTACACGAAAGCTTACCTTTTTGAAATCCGCGCTACTTATAAGCTGCTTTGCCGGGCTTACTGCCTGTGGTGGCGGGAGTGATGGCGGTGCTGCAAGTGGCTCATCCTCTAGCTCGTCTAGCAGCAGTTCGTCTAGTAGCTCTTCGAGCAGTTCTTCAACTAGTTCCTCAAGCTCCTCTTCAAGCTCTAGTTCGTCCAGTTCCAGCTCTTCGTCTAATAGTTCCTCTAGCTCCTCTGGTGGCGATGCTTTAGCGTGCCAGCATGAAATGGCACCAGCGCTATTATCTGCAAGTGATACTACCATGGTGCAAGCGGAGTATTACGATACCTGTGCTTCTTCGGCATTAGATAACACCACTGGTAACAGTGGCGGTGAGTTGCGAACTGACGATGTAGATATAGTGGCCATTGCGGACGGCTATGCTATTACGGATATGCAGTCAGGCGAGTACGTAGAATATTCACTAACAGTGCAAACTTCCGGTTTGTTTGACATTAGTTTTGCGGTACAGCCGCACGCAGCTAATACTGCCGGTTTGGCGCTGAGTGTAGATGGCGCAGTGTTAGGCACAGTTGATATTGCCGCTAATGACAGCACCGCATTTGGCGAATATACGCTTAACGGCGTGTACATAAGCGATGGCGCGCAAGTAATAAGGGTAACCATGGCCGGCGAAGGCGCTGCTATTGGGTTAGATTCCATTGCCTTTAATTACACCGATAATACCGTTTACACCCCAGAAAACGCCGTGTTGGGTATGGGAATAGGTATTAACCTAGGCAATACCTTAGATGCCTTCCCCAACGAAGGTGACTGGGCACCGGCTGCGCAGGAATACTATTTTAAAGCCTACAAGGATGCAGGTTTCCGCCATGTACGCATCCCAGCAACTTGGGATGATCACACGGCTGATACAGCCCCCTACGCTGTAAATGCAGCACGTATGGATCGCACTGAGCAGATTGTAGATTGGGCCTTGGCGCAGGGCTATTTCGTAATTCTTAATGCCCACCACGAACACTGGCTAAAAGAAAACTACGGCAATCAAACATACCGCGATCGCTTTGATGCAATTTGGCAGCAAATTGCCGAACGCTTTAAGAATAAGTCGGCTCGCTTAATGTTTGAGATACTCAATGAGCCAAACGGCATGACAGTGGCCGATGTGGATGACCTCAACCCACGTATTCTCGATATTATTCGCGAAACCAATCCCACGCGATTGGTAGTGTTCTCTGGTAATGGGTATACCCCTGTGGATGCCTTACTTGCGGCTGCAATCCCTAATGATGATTACCTTATTGGTAACTTTCACTCCTACGACCCTTGGCAGTTTGGCGGTCAGTGCGTACGATCGTGGGGTACAGAGCAAGATTACACCGACCTAGAGAACATATATAAGCGCGCAAATACTTGGTCTGAGCAGCACGACATACCCGTTATGGTGAACGAATTTGGCGCTGCCCATTACGATTTTACTGCACCGCAGAATGTATGTAACCAGCAGGCTCGTTTGGCTTATTTAGGTGCCCATGCCACATTTGCTATTCAGTACGGCTTTGGCGCAAGTGTATGGGACGACGGTGGATCATTTGAGGTGTACAAGCGCGGTGAAAATAGCTGGCGCGAAGCTAAAGATGTATTAGTGGCGCCAAACCCGTAGTTTATAGCGTTATTGCACACTCCCAATTTAAGGCTCGTGGCGTTTTTACGCTGCGGGCTTTGCTTTCTAGGCTCACCACAAGGCTTGAATGACTGCCTCCAAAATAACGTGCTAGCCCCTGCTATTTGCGAGTCTTGGTCTATGCTTAAAGGGCATAAATCAAATTGGAGACAGGCCGTTGAATGCTTGCTTGTGCCGCAGTTACCTTTCCAAGAGCTCGCTAAAATGTTTTTTAATACAGCAGTTGGTCCGCATTGGGCTGTGCTTTTGTATCGTAACTACACACGCTTATGGAGCGAATAAAGAGCCCATTCGGGCATTGTATATTCCCTTAGCCGACCACTATGCCGCGCTTGTGGCCTATGAGCGCTATGCACCGCATATGCAGTACGCTGATTTTCAGTTATCTAAAATGAATAACTGGGATCTATTGCGCGCCCACTTCTATGAGGGTAGAGCAGACCTGGCATTTGTAATGAGCCCGCTGGCTATGGATATGTACCGAGAGATGGGGGATTTTCGCTGGATAGGGTTAATGCACCGCGACGGCAATGCACTTGCAGTTAACGAGATTATTGCAGGGCAGCTCGAGCTTAGCCCACACAGAAAAGATCGAACGCCGAATCAAGATTTAGCGAACGCCATCAAAAATCTAAATTCCAATCAGCTACTCCAGCTTAAAGTGGGGGTGCCGCATCTGCTCTCAACCCATTCTGTGGTGCTGCACAAATATTTGAATAGTTATGGGCTGCGCATGGATAAACTACCTCACGGTGGCGCAGATGTGCTTATTATTCCTCAGGCACCGCCACTAGCCCCCAAATATATTCTCGGTCAAGCTAACCGAGCTACACCCGCAGCATTCGAGCAATCTCTACCCTGGGCCGATATTGTAGAAACTAGTGGCTTTGGCAAAATTGCCTGGTACTCCAAAGATGTCATCAAGTGGCCCAACGGCCACGTGGAATGTATAGCTATTGCAACCGACCGCGCGATTGCCTCCAAAGAGCAAGCGCTTAGAGAGGTGATGACCGCAATCCATAAAGCTGGTGCCGATATAGAAGCTGCGCGAGAGCGAGGTGGAGAGGCACTGGAAGATATTGTGAAAATTGTGCGCAAACATATTCCTTCTCACAGTCGCGAGGCTATTGTTGCGAGCCTAGATCCAGAATTAAAAGTTATTAACTACAAGCACCTTAATATAGATAAGGCCGGCCTAGCACATATTATGGGGTTGGCTGTTCAGGCGAATATATTAAGCGAACCGATAGATATAGATGCATTTAGTGACCCCAATTTTTACGTAAATTTAACTCAGCAAGGTTGTTGCATCGATGAGTAAACAAAATAAAAATAAATTTACTCACAGTATCCAAAAAACACTTATTCAGTGGTTTTTACTGCTTTCTTTAGTGCCGCTTTTCTTGGTTGCGTTTATAGGGTACCAAGTTGCGCGCAATAGTTTGGTCGCCTCGGCACAAGATCACCTAGAAAGCGATGCGCGCAACACGATGAACTTTTTAAATAATTGGTTTGAATACCGATTAATGGATAGTTTAAGCGGCGCGCAGGACGAAAATAACATTAAGTTTTTACAGGAATTACATGAGGCTGCCGTACAAACTGAGCTATCAATTGAATCATTTCATAAAAGTATAAAATGGGCAGAAATCACGGCCAGTCGACAAGGTGGTTTGGTTGATATATCGCGCAACTACGATTACATCTACGACGTTTTTTTAATAGATGTTGACGGTAATATATTATTTACCGTCGCGAAAGAATCTGATTTAGGCACTAATTTAGTCCACGGTAAGTATGCTAATACGAAATTTGGTGGTACTGTGCGCAAAACCTTGGCAACTGGGCAAACGCTGTTTGCCGATTTCGAACATTACGAACCATCAGCGGGAATAATTGCAGGGTTTGTCGTATCGCCTCTGGTAAATAGTGAAGGCCAACGCATAGGCGCGTATGCGATGCAATTTCGTATAGATCGTATAATAAACCATTTAAAATTAAATAGTGCATCTATGTATAGGCATTACTTAGTGGGGCCAGATGGCACACTGCGCACGCAGCGCCGACAAAGCGAACAGCTTCTAATTACACAAATAAACACTGCACCTGTTAAACGCTGGCTAGAAGCGAATGAGACTGCCAAGCATAGCGATAAGCCCAAACTAATAAAATATTCCGAAGCTGACGGTACTGTGTATTTGGGGATGCACCAAAACCTTACGCTGCGAAATCTGGATTGGTTGTTGGTGAGTGAAGTCAAAGAAGCAGATGCACTCGCTTCGTCAAATTGGTTGGCGGGAGTGATGTTGCTATCTGTGTGGTTCACGGCCATGTTGCTTTCCGTGTTAGCCTTTTTTCTGTCGATACGTATTACCAACCCTATTAAAGCCATTACCATTGTGGCTAATAAATTGGTTAAAGGCGATTTTTCTCAGCGAGTGCAGGTGCAGGAATCCAATGAGTTTGGGCTGCTGGCCAATAGTTTTAATGAGCTTATTCAATCGCGTAAATATTACGAGCTAGAGTTGCTCGCCGCTAAAAACGAAGCGGAAAGTTCCAGTAGAGCAAAATCTGAATTTTTAGCCTGTATGAGTCATGAAATACGTACCCCTATGAATGGGGTGTTAGGCATGCTTGGGTTGGTGCTTAATTCATCTCTAACGCCCGAGCAGGAGCGCAAACTGCTTCTGGCCCAGTCTAGTGGACAATCGTTATTAAGCGTGATTAACGATATTTTGGATTATTCCAAAGTTGAAGCGGGCAAGCTCGAACTAGAGCATTTAGATTTTGATCCACACCGATTACTCTCGGATGTAGTTCAATCATTTAACTATTCCGCGCAAGAAAAAGGTATAGAGCTGGTGTTAGATGATATTGGCTTAGGGGGCAAAGTGTTGCGTGGTGACCCGAGCCGCTTGCGCCAAATAATAAATAACTTATTGAGTAACGCACTCAAGTTTACTTCGCAGGGCGAAATTATTGTACGTGCAAAACTAGATTCAGAAATAAATGGGCTAAATCAGTTGCGGTGCAGTGTGACGGATACAGGTATAGGTATTCCCAGCGATAAAATAAGTGGTTTATTCGATTCATTTACACAAGTAGATAGCTCTACAACACGGCGTTACGGTGGCACAGGTTTAGGGCTTTCTATTTGTAAAATGCTAACCCGAATAATGGGCGGAGATATTTTTGTTGTAAGCGAAGTAGGTAAAGGTACAAGGTTTGATTTTGTTGTGCATGTAGAAACAGGCAGTTGCCTGCCGGTAGATAATGCCGAAAGTGATGTAACAGGTTTGAACGTATTGCTAGTAGACGACAATCTTACTAATTTAGATGTAATTTCTGGGCAGTTAATTAGCTGGGGAATACATGTGACTAAGGTGGCCGGGCCTGAGCAGGCGTTGGTACTTGTTGCAGAAGTACAAGATACGGTATTTGACCTTGTGCTTATGGATTGCCATATGCCAAATATAAATGGCATAGATTTAGCGGAAAGAATTCAGGGTTCACCTTGTATTAAGCCGAATAGTGTAATTATTTTAAGTTCTAGCGCAGATATGGCCTCGCGATTCCATATGCAAGAGGTCGGTGTGGTCGGCTGCTTAATGAAGCCCGTTTCCGCACCTTACCTTCATCAAGCGATACAATATTTTATTCAAATTAAAAAGTCGAATAAGCAACAGTTTATTACACCTGCATTGCTTGAGTCTGTGCATGCTACAACGGAATCAACTGCTAACCCCAATATTGTTTGGGGCGATAATGTTCGAATTTTAGTGGTGGAAGATAATTTAGTGAATCAGCAAGTAATAGCTGGCATATTAGAAGACTTTGGTTTGGCATTCACCTTGGTTGACGATGGTCAGCAAGCTATTTCCGCGCTAAAAGAAAATACTGGTGACTTGCGCTACCACTTTGTATTTATGGATTGCCAAATGCCGGTGCTTGACGGGTATAACGCTACCAAACAAATTCGCGAAGGGGCGGCAGGCGAAGAATGCAAAATTGTGCCTATCGTTGCGTTAACTGCAAACGCTATGCAAGGTGATAGGGACAAATGTTTGCGAGCTGGCATGAATGATTATGTTGCAAAGCCGGTAGATGCTGATGAGGTGAGGTTGGCGCTTGTAAGCTGGTTGCCTGCAGAACTAAGAACAGATGAGGCGGCTATAGAAAATAACCCAGAGACCCCGGACACCCCAGATATATTAGAAAAAAAATCGCCACCTGCAGAAGAAAATCCGGTTGAACCGCAAGTGGTAAAGGTGGACTTAGGCTTACTTAAATTACCAAAAGGGCTGGTTATTCACACCCCAGCAATGTTGCAGCCCATGTTTAAGAATAAGCCAGAGCGATACGTTAAAATTCTTACAACGCTTCTCAATGCTCACGCCTCGTTTAATACGTCGTTAAACGAGGCTTTTGCAAATAACGATACAGAGCAAGTGCGCCACCTAGTGCATGCCATGAAAGGCTCAAGTGGCAATATATCAATGGGCAAGGTTCATGAATATTGTAAACAAGTAGAGGCTCAAATCGATGCGGATGGCGCTGCAAGTGCAGAGTATATAAACAAATTACAACAACTGATAGAAGCGATGTTTGACGAGGCGAATCAAATAGTCGAATTAAACAGTTGAGTTAAATCGCGGTATTAAATAGCTGGGCTCAGCTGATGGCTAAGTTAATGACATTAGCTCAATGCGTTAGCGGGTTATTATTCAGAAAATACTTTTAATCCACCGATGGTGGTTAGCGTATTAACTTTTGTATTTTTACAATCTAGCTGTCTAATTATCTCGCTCAGAAACTCCCCTCATCTTACGCTTGAAAATAAGTGTGCCTAACTTTAATAGCCCCACAAAAATAGCCCTACAAATCTCCGAGCTTTTCAGCTGGCTTCCGCCTGCTAGCAGCGAGGTTTAAACGGTAAAACCTAAGAGAAAATGTGGGTTACTATTTAAATTGACAGTCTGTATGTAAAGTGCGATTCTGCGACGCGCTTTGATTGGCATTTAGCAGGTAATATTAGCGTATAATTCCGAATTGCTAGCATCCTGCTTGGTTTAACCTCCATAATGCCAAGGATGCCTATATACGTCGTGTTTTAATTAGAACGTTGGCATTGGGTAAATAGAATAACAGTGCAATACATTATTATTAAGTTGTCGTTTACCCGCATAAAAAATACAAAAGTAAAATTCCTAAGTGTAATTAAGTACTAAGAGTAACCATATGACTACAGCTAAGCCGCGCACCTATACGGCACCTGCGTTAGAAAAGGGGCTTGAAATTCTGGAGCTCCTCGCGGATGTCAAAGAACCACTCACGCTGGTCCAAATTGCCGCAAAACTTAACCGCTCTAAAAGCGAGTTATACCGCATGCTAGCCGTGCTAGAAACCAAGGGCTATTTAGCAAGAGAAGAGGGGTCTGATCATTTTTATATTACCAATAGGCTGTTCGACTTAGGCATGAGTGTGCCGCCTGTTGGCACCTTGGTTGAGGCCGCCTTCCCCATCATGCATCGCCTTGCCGATTTCACTCATCAGCCTTGCCACTTGGCCATTGGAAGTGGTCACCGTATGGTGGTCATTGCTCGAGTAGAAAGCCCCTCTAGCTTGGGGCTCTCGGTAAGAGTTGGCCACAGCCTTAACCTATTTGAAAGCAGCTCTGGTTTTGTGCTTATGGCGTGGATGGAGCAGCAGAAGCGGGAAAAACTATTTCAATACTTTGAAGCCAATAGCGAAACATTTAATCGCGCCGAGCTAGAGCCACGTTTAGCTGCGATTAGAGAGCACAAGTGTTTGCGTATGCAAAGCGCTGTAGTGGCCGGTATTGAAGACATGTCTTGCCCTATTTATGTAGGCGATTACGACCATGTAGTGGCGGGCCTAACCATTCCTTATTTGTGTGGCATTAACACAGGGGTTACCCCAGACGAAACGCTAGAAGCCCTAAAAGAGTCGGCCAGCGAAATATCGGCCCTAGCGCAAAGCTACGGCGGTTTTTAACTCATTACGGTCGCTTTTAGTTCCAGCCTTTCTGTATTTATTCCTATATCGAGCCCGCTGGCGGGTTCGATTATTGCTACGTTTTTGTGCGCTTTAGCAGGCGAGATAATCTTGTTGAGAGGTTTTAGATGAAATTAGTGCGTGTAGGCAACAAAGGCCAAGAGCGCCCAGCAGTGGTAGATAGTCAAGGCGTGGTGCGTTGTATTGCGTCATTCACTGCAGATATAAATGGTGATTTTCTTGCAGGCGCCAGCTTGAATGCGCTAAAAAAAACAGACCTTTCGACGCTGCCAGTAATAGACAATGTACAGCGCTACGCCGAGCCAGTAAAAGGCGTAGGTAAATTTATATGTGTGGGCCTAAATTACGCCGATCACGCTGCGGAATCGGGGAAGGAAGTGCCCCCAGAGCCGGTTTTGTTTACCAAGGCAACCTCGTCTATAACTGGGCCTAACGATAATGTGGTTATCCCTCGCAACTCGACCAAAACCGATTGGGAAGTAGAGCTAGCATTTGTTATAGGTAAACATGCCAAATACGTCAGTGAAGCCGACGCCATGACATACGTGGCAGGCTTTACAATCGTAAATGACCTGTCTGAGCGGGAATTTCAGCTAGAGAAGGCAGGCCAGTGGTGTAAAGGCAAGGGTTGCGATACCTTCGGCCCATTTGGCCCTTATTTGGTCACCCCCGATGAGCTAGGCGATTTCAATAACCTAGATATGTGGTTAGATGTAAACGGCGAGCGTATGCAGACCGGAAACTCTCGCACCATGGTATATAAAATCCCTTTTTTGGTGCACTACATCAGCCAGTTTATGAGCCTGCAGCCAGGGGATATTATCTCTACAGGTACCCCACCTGGAGTGGGGATGGGGTTCCGCCCACCTAGGTACCTGAAGGCGGGTGATGTGATGCATTTGGGCATCCAAGGGCTTGGTGAGCAAACCCAACAGGTGGTAGCAGATAGCTAAAAGCAGCCATTTTTATCGCTTATTTAGTGGTTTTGGCTGGTAAATACCTACCGTATACGTTGTAAAATCGGTCAAACTGATTAATAAGCAACCTAAAAACGGACATTTTTCGCTTTAAACGGCTAGATTCGAGCATGCGGGCAAAACTTATTGTAGAATGCCTGTCTTGTGGGTTTGTTGCCGAGAGAGGGGGCGTTATTACCTAGGTGATTACGTCTAAGAGAGTGGCAGCAAATTCAGCTTTGAGCTAACCTTCGTACAGCCTAATAAGAGTTTGGCGAGGGCCAAAAGCCTACATTCGCACATTTATGTGGAGATTTTACGGTGAGTCGCAGAAAGAAAAAACAACAATCGGATGATAATTCAGAAATCGACTTAACGCCCATGCTGGACGTTGTGTTTATTATGCTTATCTTCTTTATCGTAACGGCATCGTTCGTTAAAGAAAAATCGTTAGGCTTGAACGTGCCGGAGGATTTAGACAATCCACCACCACCCAACCCTGACAACAAAAGTATTCTTATTCAGGTAACGTCTAGTGACGAGATCTACATCGATCAGCGCCGCGTAGATGTACGTTCTGTGCGTTCTGTAATTGCTCAGAAGCACGCAGAGATTCCAGAGGCACCAGTAGTTGTACGCGCACACGAACTGTCTACTGCGCAAACCTACGTTGCCATTGCTGATGCCGCGCGCGAAGCAAAAATTTATAACGTATCACTTGTACCTTTTGACGATAAATCTAAATAAGGTTTAGTTAAAAGCTACCCCAAAAAGCAGCCAATGGCTGCTTTTTTTATGCCTGCAATTTACGGCTTACCTCGTGGCTTTTCAAACACCCGTTTGGCGCCGGTTGTTGCGTGATTATTTGGGCTGAACTAAGCTTGAGGTAAGGGTGAGGCAGCAAGGTTGACCTGCCTGAGTATATCTGGGTACTAGCACTAATAACGCTAATAACAAAAAAGGACCAAATCTATGAACCGTAAAGCCAGAGCTATAACTGCAGATGATAAAGCCGATGTGGATTTAACCCCCATGTTGGATGTTGTTTTTATTATGCTTATCTTCTTTATTGTTACCGCTTCGTTTGTAACCGAGAGGGTAATAGGGCTAAACCTGCCAGAGAACGCCCCTGTACAGCCAATAAGCCCAACCCCTAGCTTGTTGGTAGAGGTTTCTGCTAACAACGATATTTATATAAACAATCGCAGGGTAGATGCTTCTGCTGTGCGCGCATTAATTGCCCAAAAGCATGCCGAGTTGCCCGAAGCGGGGTTGGTAATTCGCGCCCATGAGCTTTCATCTGCAGAAACCTATGTGCTAGTGGCTGATGCAGCACAACAAGCGCGAGTGAATAATATTTCTTTAGTGCCGTTTGCCGATAAGTAATGGCTTGTGCATGTGGCAGCGTAAGGCGCTGTCACATGTAAGTTAGCCATATATTAATTATAAAATGCGAGAATACTGCGGTGTATTTGCACTTTGTTGCTGGCTCGCATAACTGCTTACCTGGCTGCTTACATAGCTGTCAAAAGCCATGCAAATTCGTCTTACCAGAAGCCTGCCGCAGGGTTTTACGTTTAGCTTCGCTTGTGTAAATTCAATTAGGCCATCCTCTTCAAACACCTTTAGTTCGGTAAGCGCGTCGGCAAAGTACTGTGCTACATCAATTCCAAATTGGCGATTAATTTTTTGATAATCTAGCTCAAAGTTACAAATTATTTGGCTAATAACTTCGCGCCTAAGTAAGTCATCATCTGTTAATGTTAAGCCTTTAATTATGGGCAGCTGGTTTGTATTTATTGCAGCGTAATATTCGGTTAAATTTTTACTGTTTTGGCTGTATGTATTGCCAATAGAGCTAATAGACGAAACACCAAACGCCAATAAATCGCAGTCGCCGTGTGTGCTATACCCTTGAAAGTTTCTGTGCAGTTCACCTTCGCGTTGGGCAACCGCGAGAGAGTCGTCCACTTTGGCGAAGTGATCCATACCAATAAACTGATAGCCAGCATTGCACAGACTTTGAATGCTCTGCTGCAAAATAATTAATTTTTCTTGTGGCTCTGGTAGCTCGCGGGCGTTAATTTGTTTTTGCGTTTTAAACAAGTGGGGCAGGTGTGCATAGTTAAATAGCGCGATTCTATCCGGCGACAACGCAATTATTTTTTGCAGGGTTTCAGCAAACGATTCCGCCGTCTGCTTAGGTAAACCGTATATTAAATCCATACTTAACGATGCAAAATTATTTTCCCGCACTGCTGTTACCAGTTCGCCAACCTGTTGCGGGCTGTTAAAACGGTTTACAGCCTTTTGTACATCGGGCGAGAAATCTTGTATGCCCATACTTACACGATTAAACCCAATAGTGCGTAAATGTTTAATGCGTTGTGGCGTAACTCCTGCTGGGTGAACTTCTATAGAAAAATCTCGAAACGCGCTATCGGCTACATTAAAGCGTGCCTTTACAGCGTTCATTAGTGTTGTTAGCTGTTCGTCACTTAAAAAAGTAGGTGTGCCGCCACCAAAATGTAATTGCTGCACAGGTCGAGTGGTATCCACTTGCGCGGCAACCAAATCCATTTCTTTAATAATGGCGGTTAAATAGGGGGTAGATTTAGCTTTGTTGGCAGTAATAATTTTATTACAGCCGCAGTAATAACAAACCGTATCGCAAAAGGGAATGTGGAAATAAAGCGACAGTGGCTTTTGTGCTTTGTTACCCTTACTTACCGCTGCCTGCCAATGTTGTTGAGTGAAGTTGTTAGTAAATTGTGGCGCAGTTGGGTACGACGTGTACCTAGGCCCGGCCAAATCATATTTTTTAAGGGTGGCTGGCTTGGCCAGTATATCTACGTTAAAAGGGGTAAGCGGGTGGATTTGGGCAGTTGGCCAAGTCATAACTGTGCTCTACTTGCGAAAGGCGTATTAGCTGGTTGTTAAATAAATAACATAGCGTGTGAAAAGGTAATGGCGTCACGCTAAATATATAATCTGGACCGAGTAGAGGTATTGATATGGGTCAAATGATGGCTAACAGCTAACAGCTAACAGCTAACAGCTAACAGCTAACAGCTAACAGCTAACAGCTAACAGCTAACAGCTAACAGCGCTGCAAAGAAAGGGGCTAAGAGTCGAGTTAGGAGCAGAGCTGCATATCGCCGCCGTAGCTTACAACTAAGCCAATAACGGGTAAAAACACATATACGCTAAAGCGGTATAAGCCTGCGTGCTCCCCTTCATTGGCTTCTACCTTTGGGGCCAGAAAGTGCGGAACGGGAATGCCCCAAAAGTAGGTTTTTTGTAGGCGGTATTCAAGCGTGCCGTTGTTCACGGAAAGTGCTAGATGCATGTTGAGCGGGCCAAGCTTTTCGACAAGTTGGTTGCCGCTTTTGGCAAAATGAGAATTCATTTTAAAGTTGCCGAACTTTCTATCCCAGTGCATATTGTTGTTGTCGTGTTTGCCATGCACGGTAAGCTCAACGCTATTCGTTTGCGGTGGCATAGCCATTATTTTGCACAAAGCGCGAGCAAAAATATTACCTTGCCTAACCCAAACTGTACCCTTAAGTTGAGACTCACCAGTGTGTGCAGCTTTTACTATGGGGCACAGTAGCGCGTAGTCATTACCCAAACATTGTTGCAGCAAGTTAGACATAGCTTACCTTGTGGTTGTATTAGCTAGGGGCGTTACCTCCCCAGAAGGGGTATTACTTTAAAGGGATTATTGCTCGCGATTAAAATACAGTTTGCGAATGGTGTTGCCGTTAACAATAAGTAGCGTTATTTCAAGTAAAGTACCGCCAATGGAGCCAACAATAATATTGTTCGTTAGCCAGCATAGTGCACCGCACAAAAATGCAATACGCATTTTTATGCCACGCAAACAAAATAAAGCATATGTGCCAATGCATGTGCCAATAATTGGGAAGGCATCGCGCCATGTTTCTGCTAGCCAGTAACCACTTGCAAGTGTTATAGCAATAAATACAAACGCTACAGCTCTAGAAGACGTGCGCAGGGCTAAACCGGTTCGAAACACCGATAGAATAGAGCCTAAACTTGCCGTTGCCGCGCCTAGTAATGCAAAGTGAATGGAGTTATTTACATTCATAGTAAGCATTATAAGCTTTAGCTTTTTATCATCTTTTTGATAAAAACACAGTATGCCAAGGGCATAGCTTACAAAGCCTAAAGCTTGGCCAAGTATTAATAGGTTAGAGTCGAACAATTATATATGCTCTAGGGTGAGTGGCGGCTAGCACGTTTGTGCATGCTAACCGCAAGTTTTAAATAGAATGGGTAAGGCTTTTGGCTGCAGTGTAATTATTTACCTGTGGCAATTTTACAATTTTCTTCGTGCAACAATGCCGTTTCGCAGGCTATATCTAAATTTCTGCGCAGTGTTTTGAACTGCTCTTTGTATTCACCTCTATATTTTTTGCGAAACTTCCCCCAAATAAAGCGTTTAACTTCTATCTCTTCTTCCAATATTAAGCCTGGCACTGGGGCAGGCTTACGCGTGTGTTCGTCTACTGCCACCATGGTGAAATACGAAGTGTTGGTGTGTTTGTTAACACCTTTTTTAAAGTCTTCTGAAAAAACCTTTATGCCCACTTCCATGGATGACCGGCCCACATAGTTTACCGAGGCCAAGAGGGTAACTAATTCGCCCACTTCAACGGGGTTCAAAAAGTTAACCGAGTCTACCGAAGCCGTAACGCAATAGCTGCGCGAGTGACTAGCAGCAGCGGTATAGGCAATTTTATCCATTAACGACAAGATAATGCCACCGTGCACCTTGCCGCCAAAGTTGGAGTAGGAGGGAATCATTAATTCTTTAAGGACAATTTGAGACGATTTAACTGAGCGGTATTCGGTCATTAAGGTACTTCTTCTATTCGAAAGGTGGAGCCGATGTTTCTAAGCTTGGAATGGTGCTTATTTTAGGTGTAACTATATGAGCAGTATACACCAGCGTCACCAATCTGGGGGCTTGTAAGTGCAGGCAGCCAGAGTTCAAGGCAAGATGGAATTGGTTAACCAATTCTCTCCGGAACCAGTCAAATTAATAAAATTGCTTACTACTTTACATTTCTTATGCCATAAAAGCTGGCTGGAGCGTGTTTTTTAGCGGATTGTTAACCAATTTGTCATTACAATTGTCGCCAATATATGGCTAGCTCAAAAGAGCAACCCCTAAACCGGAGGGAAATATGAAAACGTTAACATTGCTCGTTTCTATGGGCGCACTATGTATAAGCCTGCAGACTATGGCAGAGAACCATAAAGTAGGCGCCACACTAAACAAAAAACAAGCCCTGCCCATTAGTGAGATACCGGCTAATGTGCTGGCTGCAATTAAGCCATTAGCGCCCGACCTTGCAATTGCCCAAGCAGAGAAAGAGTGGAAACACGGTAACGTCTATATAGATGTAGAAGGCACCTTGCCCAATGGCCAAGAAATAGAGTTTGACCTATTGCAAACCGGTAATACTTGGCAGGTTGTTGAAGTGCAGCGTGACTTAATGTGGGAAGCAACCCCCCAAAATGTTCGCGACGCACTAGTGGCAGACTCCCCAAAATTTAAAGCAAAGCGCATTATAGAAAGCGTGCAGCACGGTCAAAACATTACAGTTTATGAGTTTTACAGCGTGGACGCCGATGGCAAAGAATCTCGCAAAGAAGTGAAAGTAGAAGCTGGTAAAGCAGAAGTACTGCAAAAAGAGTGGCAACACTAAAAGCTATTTATTGCGTCCACAGCTTGGCATTGTTTTTCTGCTTTTGTCTTGCTAGCTGAAAAATAATGTAATGGCGTGGCGTTTAACGGTACACCTAGGTAGCTAGGTTATTTTAAAAATAATTGTTTGGGTTTGTTATGTTAAAAGTAGTTATCAAAGCCTTTGTTGTAACCCTGTCTGGTTTAATTATTAGTGCGTGTGGTGGTGGCGATAGTAAGTCCCCTGAAACCACGCCGACACCAACGCCGACGCCAACGCCGACACCAACGCCGACACCAACGCCGACACCAACGCCAACGCCGACGCCAACGCCAACGCCAACACCAACACCAACACCTACACCGGTAGAGTGTACGCCAGCGTTAAGCACTATAAGCTCTGCCTTCGACGATGGCAGTAACGATGGCTATGTACCGGCAAATACAATAGATGACGACCTAACCGATGAGTCGCGTTGGTCTTCGTTTGGCGATGGCAAGTGGATAGTGTTTGATCTTGCTATCGCAAAAGACGTAAGAGAAATACACAGTGCTTGGTATAAAGGTGATACTCGCACTAGTTTTTACGACATAGAAAGTTCGCTAGATGCGGTATCTTGGAGCACCTTGCAAACTAACCTTCAGTCACAAGGTACTACAAGCCTAGAGGCGGTAACGTTAGACAGCACCGATGCGCGTTACATTCGCGTGGTTGGCCGCGGCAACACCGACAACACATGGAACAGCTTGATAGAAGTAGATATTTACGATTGTGGTGAAACAGGTACGCCTACCGAAGATCCTGTTGTAGTAGAGCCACCAGAGCCGCCAGCGCCAACAGATGGTGACATGCCAGCAACCACGCCAAATCCGCCGCTCGTAACTGACGCGTTAGACCCAGATGCCGCGCCATCGAGTAACTTCGATTTATGGCCTTGGTATTTAAGTGTGCCAACCGATACAGATGGCAGCGGCACTGCAGATAGTATTAAAGAGTCCGACCTAAACGCGGGCTACGAAAGTTCGGAATTTTTTTACACAGCTGCAGATGGCGGTATGGTATTTAAATGCCCAGTTGCGGGCTTTAAAACCTCTACCAATACTTCTTATACGCGCGTGGAGCTAAGAGAAATGTTACGCAGAGGGAACAGCAGTATTTCTACCCAAGGTGTAAATGGTAACAACTGGGTGTTTGGTTCTGCACCGCAAAGCGATTTAAACGCAGCCGGTGGAATAGACGGCAACCTGCGAGCCACATTGGCCGTAAACAAGGTAACCACCACGCACGGCGATGGCTTTGAATACCAAGTTGGCCGCGTAATTATTGGTCAAATACACGCGAACGACGACGAGCCAATTCGCTTGTACTACCGCAAATTACCTTCTAATAGCAAAGGCTCAATTTACTTCGCGCACGAGTTGTTAGATGGTGACGACACTTGGCACGAAATGATCGGCAGCCGTGGCGACAACGCTAGCGACCCAGCCGACGGTATAGCGCTAGATGAAACGTTCAGCTACGAAATAGATGTACGCGGCAACACGCTCACTGTAACCATTATGCGTGAAGGCAAACCCGACGTAACCAAAGTGCTAGACATGAGCGCCAGCGGCTACGACGAAGGCGGCCAGTACATGTACTTTAAAGCTGGCGTGTACAACCAAAATAACTCGGGCGACCCCGATGACTACGTGCAAGCAACTTTCTATGCATTAGAGGCCACCCACAACTAGTTGGGTAATAGTGTAAAAAGCTGAATGCAAACCTAAAAAAGCCGCGAAGATTCGCGGCTTTTTTGTGTGCGTAAAGATTGTGAACTGAATCGCTTGCCAACCTGCTTAACTAGCATTTAAAGTACTTTCACGTTATTTTTTGTTCTTCCATTAAAATACTCAATCTCTGTAGCTATTTATTAGTCGCGATAAACGCCAAAAAATAGAAGGTACTGGGGAGAGCAGCAGGGCAGCCCAATAGATTCCGAGTAAATATAACTGATTCCAATGATCATCATACTGCTGATTTTAAGCTGCAGTCTCATAAAATAATTTATCAACTAGGGCTACTAATTAAGAAAAAATAAATAAGCTTTATTTGGAGTGTTACTAGATGAAAAACGCAAAGCTTTACCTAGTGTGTGTGATCGTAAGTGTTTTATATGGTTGTGCCGACTCTTCGTCTAGTTCTCCCTCGGGTTCAAGCTTCGACTTGGTATGCTCTGCTTTCGATATGCTAGATAGTAACGCCAATTACGAAAGCATGAGTAACTTGGAAAGAAATGAATTTATTACTAAACAGATCCATAAGTTAACACCTAATTCCAATGCGGCGATGGCTTGGGACGCCGTTAGCTCTGCTCAATCAGACCAGCGATATGAAATATTTAAAATTGCAGCGGAGGAAGTTACTGGCCAAGAATGGCATTGTGACAGCATGAAACATTTGGCGAGTATAACTGGGTACTAGCTGTATTCGATTCAATCTTGGCGGTTAGAAGAGCTTAATGCGCTTAGCCCAACAGCGAAGGCGGAGGCATTAATAAGAGGGTTTCGTTTACCAGTTGTTAGCGTAGAAATGCAGAAGATTATATTTGGAGAGGGCGGATCGCTTGCAGCGAAAGAATTTTATCCACACCTTCAGCGATAAATTCCTAAATTAACAAAAGAACCTTTGATTGCCCAGAAATTCCAGAGTTCTATCTAGCCAAGTAATTTGGCGAATAGTTAATTTACTTTAACTATTTGCCAATAAAATATCTCATCCGTGGGCACTGCCCACCATCTACAAGCTCGCTACTTGGCTTTACATGCAAAGTATTTAGTAAGCCAGTTATGTGTTTAATTACGAAGCAATCAACTGGCCATTTGAGAGTTACCCTTGGTTTAGTTTTATCATTCGAGCTGCAATCAAAACCTGTCATTCACGTCATCGTATGTTGACGTGTCAGGTCTAGTCCTAAGGAATACAATTTAGGTGTGGCGCTTTTTCTAGCTTCCACACCATCATTATCGATATTCAACTAGAGTTGTACTCAATTTTTTACTCTTCTGTATAACTCTCAATACTTGGGCAACTACAAATTAAATTTCTATCCCCATACACATTATCAATACGATTCACCGTAGGCCAAATCTTGTGTGCGTGTAGGTAAGGTAGTGGGCGGGTGGCTTCGTCGCGGGTGTAGGGGCGTGTCCACGTTTCGTCTAGGGCGTCGTCTAGGGTGTGGGGGGCGTTAACTAGGGGGTTGTTATCCCTTGGTAGTTCGCCGCTTTCTACTAGAGAGGCTTCTTGACGAATTTTAATCATGGCGTCGCAGAAGCGGTCTAGCTCTGCTTGTGATTCCGATTCGGTTGGCTCGATCATAAGTGTGCCAGCCACGGGGAACGACATGGTAGGTGCGTGGAAGCCGAAATCCATTAAGCGTTTGGCTATGTCTTCTTCGGTTATGCCGCTGCTTTCTTTTAGTGGGCGCAAGTCTAGTAGGCACTCGTGGGCAATGTAGCCGTTTTTACCTTTGTACAAAATGGGGTAGTGGTCTTGCAGGCGGTGCGCTATGTAGTTGGCGTTTAATATGGCGAACTCGGTTGCGCGCTTCATACCTTCGGCACCCATCATGCGAATGTACATCCAGCTAATGGTTAAAATACTTGCCGAGCCCCACGGCGCAGCAGATATGGTGCCGTTTTCTACCAATGTGTTGGGCACGGGTTGTACTGGATGGCCGGCCAAGAAGGGCGCAAGATGAGATTTTACACCAATAGGGCCCATGCCCGGGCCGCCGCCGCCGTGTGGAATACAGAAGGTTTTGTGCAGGTTTAAGTGCGATACATCGCCACCAAATTTACCTGGTGCCGCCAAGCCCACAAGGGCGTTCATATTGGCGCCGTCTATATACACTTGTGCACCGACCGAGTGGATGAGGTCGCAAATGGCGGTAATTTCTTCTTCAAACACGCCGTGGGTAGATGGGTAGGTAACCATTAATGCGGCAATGGTTTCACCGTATTGGGCTACTTTAGCTTTTAGGTCGTTCAGGTCTACGTTGCCGAGGTTATCGCAGGCAACGACTACCACTTTCATTTCTACCATTTGTGCCGAGGCTGGGTTGGTGCCGTGGGCCGAGGCGGGTATTAAACAAATATTGCGCTCGGTTTGACCTAGGTGCTCGAAGTATTTACGTATTGCCACAAGGCCAGCGTATTCGCCTTGCGAGCCAGCATTGGGTTGCAGGCTAATGGCGTCGTAGCCGGTACAGGCTTTTAGCATATCTTGCAGTTGCGTAAACAAAGTGCTGTAGCCAGCGGCTTGCTCCATTGGCGCAAAGGGGTGTAGCTCACCAAATTCTGGCCAAGTTACGGGAATCATTTCGGCTGTAGCGTTTAGCTTCATGGTGCAAGAGCCGAGGGGAATCATTGCGTGGTTTAGGGCAATATCTTTCGACTCTAAACGCTTTAAGTAGCGCAGCATTTCGGTTTCTGAGTGGTATTGCTCAAACACTGGGTGGTTAAGCGCTGGGCCTTCGCGGCGGCAGCTAGCGGGAATCACTTCTGCGGCTAGGGCTTTGGTTTCTAAGCTTTTAACATCTTGCGAGTGTTTGCCTAGTGAGAAAATATCCAGCAATTGGTGGATATCTTCTAGGCTTGTGCATTCGTTTAAGCTAATAGTTAGCGCGTTTTTATCGAGTTTACGCAGGTTAACACCCGCTTGCTGGGCGCGATCAAACAGGCCTTGTTGTTGATCGTTCACTATTACACACAAGGTGTCGAAGTAGTTATCAAACGCCAACTTGTGGCCCTGTGCTGTTAAGCCTTGGGCAAGCATCTTGGTTAGGGTGTGCACGCGTTGCGCTATTCGGGTAACGCCCGCGCTGCCGTGGTACATGGCGTAAAACACGCTCATCACCGCCAATAAAACCTGCGATGTACAAATGTTGGAGTTGGCTTTTTCGCGGCGTATGTGCTGCTCGCGGGTTTGCATGGCCATACGCAGTGCGCGTTTGCCGCGTGTATCTACCGATACGCCAATAATGCGGCCAGGGGTTGCGCGTTTGTACTTTTCTCTAAACCCAAAAAACGCAGCGTGTGGGCCACCAAAGCCCATAGGAATACCAAAGCGTTGGTTGCTGCCCACTACTATGTCGGCCCCCATCGCACCGGGGGATTCGAGTAACACCAAGCTAAGAATGTCGGCGGCTACGATTAATAGCGCATCTTGCTCGTGGGCTTGGTTAACTATTGGGCGCAGGTCTTTTACTTCGCCCGAGGTGCCGGGGTACTGGGTGATGGCGCCAAATACTTCTTGCTTGTTTAGGTCTTGGGTTATGTCGCCAATAACAAGCTCAAAGCCAAAGTGACTGGCACGGGTTTGCAATACGGCAAGGGTTTGTGGATGGCAGTGTTTATCGGCAAAGAAGGTGTTGCTTTTGTTTTTACGGGCAACGCGTTTGGCCATTGCCATGGCTTCGGCTGCGGCGGTAGCTTCATCTAGCATAGAGGCGTTGGCCATATCCATGCCGGTTAATTCAATGATCATTTGTTGGAAGTTAAGTAAGCCTTCCAATCGCCCCTGTGCAATTTCTGGCTGGTAGGGCGTATAGGCGGTGTACCAGCCTGGATTCTCTAATACATTGCGCAATATAACGGGGGGTACATAGGTAGGGTGGTAGCCCATGCCTATATAGCTTTTAAAGCGTTGGTTGTTGCCTGCAATGTTTTTTAGCTCGGCTAAGGCTTGCTGCTCGTTTACCGGTGCGGCTAGGGCGCGGGTTTCTTCACCGCGAATAGACGCGGGTACGGTAAGGTCTATAAGCTGGTCTATGCTATCCAGCCCCATGGCATCCAACATGGCTCGCGTTTGATCTGCATTGGGGCCAATATGGCGGCCTATGAAATCGCGTGAGTTGAAAAGTTCGTCTAAAGAAGTGCCGTGTGACATAGATAAATTTCCGCGCTGTATAGTGGGCAGGTCGGTGGTAGCATTACCGTTTTTGATTGAGGCCTAAACGCTTAAGCCAGCCCCATTTGAAAAGGGGCGGCAATATTAGCAATTGTCTAATCTATGGGCAATTTAATAAGCGCCTTAATCGCGATAATAATGTAGAAAACGAGGATTTACACACAGCATGACAATTGTATGGATTCTTTTCGCCGGCTGGGTGCTCTATTTTGCACTGCGCGGCTATTTGCAGGGTATTTGGGTGACGCTTTTGGGCCTGTTTGGTTTTGCTGTTGCCTATGGTGCAAGTTTGCTATGGGCGAAAGATGCGGGCGTGGCTATTCAGGGCTATGGCCTAGGTAGCACGGCTGCCATGATGGTAGCGAGCGTGGTTATTTTTATACTTGCGTATTTATTAGCGTCTACCTTACCTAAGCTGTTTTTAGAAAAATGGTTAGATAAAAAAACATTTATTGCTCGGTTAGCGGGCCTAGGAGCAGGCACAGTGCTGGGGTGTTTTAGTGGTTTGGTCATTGTATGGGGCGCCACCTTTTTAAGTGCCGCTTGGCAGTCGCGCGCAGGCAATACCGTACCGGCGCAATTAGCGGTGCCCCAGCCATTGGCAACAGCTGCAGGCAAATTAATTGGCGGCGTGGCCCAAGCCGGCTCGAAAGCGGTGGGCGCCAAAGAAATTCATTCGCAGCTTATGGGGGCATTACTGGCTAACCCAGAGCAATTTGTGGAGGGGTTTAGCAGTCTTTCCGATTCTGGCGTAATGGAGCAATTTTTTAATGATGGCACTGCGCAATATTATATGGCTAGAAAAGATTACGCCTCGCTACAGCAAACGCCAGCATTTAAAAACATCGCTCAGCAAGAAGGGGTGCAATCTATATCTAAGTTGGCGTTAGCAGGCAAAGATGGCGACCCAACTAAGGTTCAACAAAGCGAAATATATGAAACTCTAGCGCATAACATGACATTTGTATGGCGCCGTATGGAATATTTAAAAACCAACCCCGAAGTGCAGCAAATACTTAACGACCCAGAAGTAATTAAGCTTGTGCAGGATAAAAACCCGTTAAACATTATGTTTAATGCCAAAGTAAGCCGGTTGGTTGATTTAATTATGCAGGAAGATTCCGCAATGGAAAGTCATGATTTTACTCAGTTAAAGCCGGGTAACCCTTTGGGTGGTTTGGGTGAGATTAAACCCGAAGCGTCCCGCACGGTTAAGCCTGTAGAAATTTATAAGTGGGTGGACGACAACGGTAATATGCAATATACCGATTACGACAATACGCCAGAACATAAGCGCGCAAACGCAGAGTTGATGACAGCGCAGGGCGAATAGCAGTTAAATTTACATTATTAGTTAATAGGTTAAGTTTCTAATGGCGATAAAAAAAATAGGTGGATGGATACAAAATACGTGTAAAGAGGTGTACAGCAATCCATGGATACGTGTGACCCATGAAGAGGTAACCACACCCAAGGGTACGGCAGGTATTTACGGTTTGATTCACTTTAGAAACCGCGCAGTTGGTGTAATTCCTTTAGATGAAGAAGGCAACACATGGCTGGTAAAACAAAGCCGCTATGCGTTGGACTGCTACACCTGGGAGATTCCCGAAGGCGGCGTGCCAGAAGGTGAAGATATGCTAGAAGGGGCCCAGCGTGAGCTGGAAGAGGAAACCGGCTTGTGTGCGCAGCAGTGGGAGGAGTTAGTAACTATTCACCAAAGCAACTCAGTTACCGATGAAATTGGGGTGGTGTACGTAGCAAAGCAATTGTACGCTGGCAAGCAAGCGTTGGAAGATAGTGAAGATATAGAAGTAAAAAAACTGCCATTAAAAGAAGCCATTAACATGGTAATGACTGGCGAAATAACAGATTCAATGTCGGTGGCGGGTTTGCTTAAATTGGCAGTGCAAGGTAACTAAAATAGCAGAGTTAATATTCCGTGCAGAAAATTGGTTATTTTATAAAAAAGGCCTTCATTCGAAGGCCTCAGTTTATTGATAAACCCCTCTATTATTTCTGCGAAGAGCTTGATCATTCTAAATCCGCAAATTCTTAGGGTGAAAGCTCAAAAAACGTATGAATATGTCCCTATAACTTGCTCAATTCGTCCATGAATTGAGCATTTTTGATCTTTCACCTTAAGAATTTATTCGCTGTGCTACCTAAGTCAGGTTTGTCATCAGTCTGAGGCCTTCATTCGAAGGCCTTTTTAGCTATTGATTGCTGGTTAGCAATTAGGCACGTTTCATTTTTCTGCGAGAGAAATATAAGCCAAACATTCCCATACCAAACAGCGCCATAGTGCTGGGCTCTGGAACACTTGCAGCATTCAATGTTAATGAAGTTAGGTTAGCGTTTATGTAGCTAGTTGTAGTGTTATTATCGTAGTCGTAAGCGTAGAAGTAACCACATTGGCCTGCACTAGCGCTACAGTTTCCTGGTGTGGAATCTTGCCAGTTAAGGGATAATGTAGAAATGTCCGCTAAATTATCGCTAGTCACAATATCGTTTACCCAGTCATAGATGTAAACATACGCATAGTCGTTGGCGTAATTGGATGAGTTGTATACATAATCCTGTTCAAGAATTTGAAGAAAGTCGCGATTATCTGAAGTGTACTGGTCGTACGCCCATACACCGTCGTATGAATATGTATACTGTGGGGAATCTGGGCTATATGTATTGCCTAAGAAGCTATAGCTAATATCTATCCACTTATCGTTGTAATCCGTATCGCGTGTGCAATTGTATTGCGATTGGCTGCACTCGTCTCGCAATTGGGCCGCTTCGGTATCAATCCAAATAGTACCCGTTAACGTTTCACCGTTGGCGCCACCGTTTGCTAGCCCATAGCCTTGGCTGTTAGTGATAACACCACTAAATTCCCCAGTTAAAATTACCGCAGATGCAGATTGCCAAGCGGTAAGTGCTAGCGCACCTACTAAAAGCTTTATTGATTTACTCACTAAATGTTCCTCGATTTAAAGTTAAAGGCATAGCCTCTTATTGGTTATGCTTCGCAAAAGGGTAATTGCAATGCATGTGCCAAAAAGTGTGATGAGCTTCTCGTTTTTCTGGTGGTTGAGAGTAATTTGTAGTCCTTTAGTGTTAATAAATTCGACGCACGATTGTTTTAGGTATGGCTTTTACTCGGGGCTAAAAAACCTTTTTTATGGTTTTTTTTAATGTGTGCGTAATGGGGCTGATTGTATTTTTATCAGTAAAGCTAAGGGGGCAAGCTTGATGTGTACAAAAAATGCTCGTCTAGTGATGTTGGTTTTTTGAGCAGTAAAGCAGAGGTCAGCTCACTGCGTGAGATAAAGTAGTCGCACAATGGGTTGTAAACCAATTCGACAAAAACGCTTTTGGGTGGGCGTAAATTGTCACAAATTGTAATTCCGGCAAGATGAGTAACGTGTTATTTATTTGGATTTAATTAACGAGTGTTATTTTCTTGTGTGAGAGGAGGGGGAGTTTTTATTCTGCGACAAAAAAGGAGGTGACCAAAAATGTCATATGTGAACCATTATTTGTAAGTATTTATTTAAAATACAGGTTTGCCAAAAGATAATGCGCCGCGCTGTAGGGTTAGCGCGGTGCAAAAGAAATGAACGGGTTAATTAATTTACCCAGCAAACCAGTTATTTTTACTGGGGCTTCGCTTACAGACAGGCATAAACAGTCTTCATTTTGGGTGGCCATGGGGCGGTGAATGTCTCCCGGTTGCTTTTCTATATAGTCGCCTACCGTGTAGGTGCCTAGTTCATCAGAAAAACTTCCTTCCAATACAACAGTGATTTCTGTGCCGCCATGGTCGTGCTCCGCCACCTTGCCGCCGCGTTTTATGCGGTGAAAACACACTTCATATTGATCTTGGCCTACAGTAACAATGGCTTCTTTTAACGCGGGTGATACTCGCTTCCATTTTAGTGGCCTTGCGGGGTGAATAAGCTTATTTATTACTTTGGGCAAGTTTGGCTTAGCACTTGTTTTTGTTGCTGTAGCCACAGGCGCTTTGATGTCGCCCATAGTGGGCGCAGCTTGAATGCGAGCCATTAATTGGGTAAAGCTAGTACTGGCCACTTGAGCTTTTGCGCTGGTTTCTAGCAGGGTGCCACCCAGCGAATTGAGTTGGCTAGCGCGGTGGCTGCATTGGGGGCAATATTCTAGGTGTGCGGCTACGCAAATTGCTAGTGCGGCAGGTAGGTTACCTGCGGAGTATTCTATTAATGTGTTGTCACTTGGGTGAAAGTTGGCCATGTTATTTGCCTCCTACGCAAGATTGAAGCTTTTTAAGCCCCAATCGAACTCGGGATTTGACTGTCCCTAGCGGAAGGTTTAGTTCTTCCGATATTTCTGTGTGTGATTTACCTTCCATATATACCTTTTTCAGGCAGTGCGACTGATCTTCGGGGAGCGTGCTTAAAAAGTCGCGCACACTCTCTGTATCGCGCGCTTGTTGTAAATATACAAAGGGTTGGTGGTCTAGGCTTTCGTCCCAAATATCATCGGCTTCTAATCCATCTACTATATTTGTTGTGTGCTTACTGTTTTTGCGCAAATAGTCGATACGCGTGTTGCGCACAATGGTAAATACCCAGGTACTGGCAGCGGATTTACGCGCATCAAAGGAGGGGGCTTTTTGCCAAACTTTAAACATCACTTCTTGTACAAGCTCTTCTGCATTCTCGCCACTAAGACCAGAAGCATGCATTTGGCAAAAGCCCTTTATTAGGGGGGCGAAATGCTCAAAAAGGGCTGCAAATGCCGTTTGATCTTGGCTTGTTGCTACTCGCTCAAGCAAACCTGACCAATTGTCGTCTCTACGGTAGTCTGTATCCATCCGTCTTTCGGGGCCTTTTTGCCTAGAAGTTGTTGATGCGAGCATACCAGTTTCTCTTTAGATGGACACGATTATGTATTTGCTGAGTTATACGTGGGGTTTTCAGTATTGGATCAAGTGATCCAAATAAAAAACAGCAGCGTACAAATGCCCAACGAGGGAAACTCTGACTAATCAGCATATAAGCAACAGGTGGTAACACTCATGAAAAAGCTCGTTGACAACATTATCCAGCTCTATTGCGAGTTCGATCATGCCAACCTTGACGCTCTTGGCGATATCTATCATCGGAATATTGTTTTTGTAGACCCGGTTCATCGCCTTAAGGGCCTAGATGACCTTGTGAGCTATTTTAAATCCACCATGCAAGGCACCAGTGAGTGTGTCTTTAGTTTTAGCAGCCCCATTGTAGATGGCACCAATGCTTGCCTTGAGTGGCAAATGCACTACCGCCACCCAAAGCTGAAAGGTGGCGATAGGTTAACGCTCGATGGCGTTTCTCGGGTGCAGATAGCCGGTGAGCAGGGGGCGGATATGCGAATTATTTACCAGCGTGACTATTACGATTTAGGGGCAATGTTGTACGAGCATATCCCTGTGCTTGGGCGTGTTGTTGGTTCGCTTAAAAATCGCTTAGCTGTGCAGTAACGGAGGCTGTAATGAAAACTTCATCTGGCTTAACGATTTCGAACGCTACCGTCTGGGTGACTGGGGCAAGCTCTGGTATTGGCAAAGCATTGGTGCATCAGCTAGCACAGGCTAATAATTTTATTATTATCAGCGGTCGCAACGAAGCATCGCTATCGGCATTAGCCGCTAGCGCCCAAGGCAATATAGTCGCGTTACCATTTGATGTTGCCGATGCAAGTAGTCACGCCATGGTGAAGGCGCGCCTAGGAGCATTAACCGACCATATAGATATAGCAATTTTGTCTGCCGGTACTTGCGAATATGACGATGGCCCCACCTTAGATGAAAATATGTATAAGCGAGTAATGGATACAAATTTTTTTGGGGCAGTAAATACCGTTCGGCTAGCGTTACCTTTTTTGCAAAGTGCCACTAAAAATAAAGTGCGACGACCTAAAATAGTCGCGGTAAGTAGCATGGCGTGCATGGCTGCTTTCCCACGTGCGGAAGCCTATGGTGCCTCCAAAGCTGCATTGGAATATTTTATTCAGTCGTTAGCGGTAGATTTAAAAAGCCAGAAAATAGACGTGGCTATTGTGCGCCCAGGCTTTGTAGACACCCCGTTAACACGAAAAAATGATTTTGATATGCCGTGGTTGATGGCGCCCGAAGAAGCCGCCAATAGAATATTACGCAATTTGAAAAAGAATAAGCTCTTTATACATTTTCCGTGGCCAATGGCTATGCTTTTAGGTGTAGCAAAGTTATTCCCTAGTTTGTGGCTGCATTACATCGCCCCCAAATTAACCAAGAAAGAGGCGTTTTAAATGAAGGTAGCAATTATTGGCAGCGGTATTTCTGGTTTAACAGCTGCATACCTATTAAATAAGCAGCACGATATAACCCTTTTTGAAAAAGAGGCCAGGTTGGGTGGCCATACTGCAACCATAGACTTTAGCTTAGATGGTAAAGACTACGCTATAGATACTGGCTTTATTGTATTTAATGATAATACCTACCCCAATTTTATAAAACTATTGGGGCAGTTGGGGGTGAGCTATAGCCCTACGTCAATGGGGTTTAGTGTTAGCTGCCCTAAAACAGGGTTGGAATACGCAGGCAATAATCTCAATACACTTTTTGCGCAACGTAGACGATTATTCGATTTGTCGTTTTGGTGCATGCTAAAAGACATAATACGCTTTAATAAGCAGGCGCAATATGATTATGCGAATGACAATATTCCCGCTGATTTAACTCTGGGTGAATATTTGGCCATTAATAAATATTCCGATAAATTTGCCCATTATTATTTGGTGCCTATGGGGGCTGCAATTTGGTCTGCCTCGTTTGCGGCAATGAAGCAATTCCCTGTGGTGTTTTTTGTTAAGTTCTTCTTTAACCATGGGTTGTTGGATATTACAAATCGGCCGCAATGGCGGGTAATTACAGGGGGCTCTAAATCTTATATTGCTCCGCTCACCAAAAGCTTTGAAGATAAAATTGTAACGCGAGCACATATTACGCAAGTTAAACGGTTAACGAATGGTGTGAATATCCAGTTTGACGATGGTCGTATAGAGCATTTTGATCAAGTGGTGTTTGCTACTCATTCCGATCAAGCGTTGGCACTGCTGGCAGATGCGAGCGACAAAGAACAAGAAATTCTGGGGGATATTCCCTATCAAACCAACAGCGTAGTGCTACATTTTGACGAGTCCATGCTGCCTAAAAGCAAGCGCACTTGGTCGAGTTGGAATTATTTACTTAAAGAATCAATCAATACCGATGGCGATTCTGAGCAGCTGCCCGTACTTACTTACAATATGAATATATTGCAAGGTATAAAATCGGAAAAAACCTTTTGTGTAACGCTTAATGCCGAGCAAGATATAGCCAAAGAAAAAATTGTTGGCCGCTATTACTACGCTCATCCGCAGTTTAGCCGCAAGGCTATACAGGCTCAAATGCGTTGGGATGAAATAAACGGGGTGAATAATACTTGGTTTTGTGGCGCTTATTGGGCCAACGGGTTTCATGAGGATGGTGTGGTTAGCGCTCTGCGCGTTGCCGAACGTTTTGGTGAGTTTTTGTAATGCGCGATTTGCACAGCGCCATATATACGGGTAGCGTTTTTCATAAACGTACTAGCCCCAAACTGCACATGTTTAAGTACAACGTCTTTATGGTGTACTTAGATTTGAATGAATTAGATGAATTTTTTTCGCTAAGTCGTTGGTGGTCACATATAAATTGGGCGTTAGCGCGTTTTAAACGGTCAGATTTTCACGGCGATAAAAAGCAATCGTTACAAAGTGCAGTTAAGCATACTGTGGAACAACAATTAGGCTTTAAGCCTGCAGGCCCAGTAAGAATGCTCGCTAATTTGCGTTACTTTGGCTACATCATGAACCCGCTAGTGGTTTACTACTGCTTTGATAAACAAGGTGAAAATCTGGAAGCGATTGTAGCCGAGGTAAATAACACCCCGTGGAATGAAAAACATCCCTACGTTTTAGATTGTCGTAAAAGCGCATTAACAATAGCAGATACAACAGCTGATGAAGCCAAGCGGCATGCTCATCAGTTTGAAAAAGCCTTTACTGTATCGCCTTTTAACCCTGTAAATATGACTTATCAGTGGCAATCTAGCGTACCTGCCAAGCAATTAAGTGTTCATATTCAAAACATATTAGCCGGCCAGCAGGTATTTGAAGCATCACTTATGCTTACGCGCGAAGAGGCCACAGCAAGAAATTTGCGCAAGTGTTTAATCCAGTACCCTTTTTTTACCGTAAAGGTAATAACCGCTATTTATTGGCAGGCACTAAAATTGTTTGTTAAGGGTGTGCCATTTCTTGGTAAGAACGCTATGTATCAAGGTAACACCACTTTAAAGAGTGAAATAAGCCAAAAAGTAAAGTAATTAACCCGCTAGAGAATAAACCATGAAATTAGCGAATACGATGAGTAAAACAAAGCGAGAAGATAACGTGCAAGTGGCTGCGCCGACTTTGCTCGATGGTTTGGCTAAAAAAATAGTTTTAACCTTGCTTAAACAAATGAGCGTTGGCCACCTAACGGTGGAAGATGGCGGTGAAGTGTTTAGTTTTGGCGAGCCGCAAACTAAAGCAAACGTTGTGGCCCATATTAATATTAAGCATGCCAGCGTTTACAGAAAGGTATTGTTTGCAGGCACAATTGGCTCTGCAGAGGCTTACATGGCTGGCCATTGGACAACGCCAGACCTAACCATGGTGGTGCGGGTAATGGTGTTGAACCAAGCCATGCTGCAAAACATGGATTCGAAATGGAGTGCAGCGTATAAGTATGTGGCGAGCAAGGTTGACCGGTTGCGTAAAAATACCAAAGTGGGTTCGAAGAAAAATATTGCCGCGCACTATGATTTGAGTAATGAGTTCTTTAGTTTGTTTTTAGATTCTTCCATGATGTATTCATCGGCCATTTATAAAACGCCATCAACAAGTTTAGAAGAAGCTGCCGAATTCAAGCTCGATCATATATGTAAACAACTAAACCTTCAGCCCACAGACCATTTGTTAGAAATAGGTACGGGTTGGGGAGGCATGGCTATTTATGCAGCTAAACACTATGGTTGCAAAGTAACAACTACCACAATTTCTGAACAGCAATACCTCTATGCCAAGCAAGCGATTGAAAAGGCCGGCTTAGAAAACAAAGTTACCCTGCTGCAAAAGGATTACCGAGACCTTGACGGGCAGTTCGATAAACTAGTTTCTATAGAGATGATAGAAGCCGTTGGCTACGATTTTTACACACAATACTTTGCCAAGTGCAGCAGCTTATTAAAGCCAGATGGCTTAATGCTTATACAGGCTATTACTACCACCGATCAACGCTACCACCGAGAAAAAGACAATATCGACTTTATTCGAAAATATATTTTCCCTGGTGGTTGTTTGCCCTCTAATGCCGTGATTGCCGAGCATGTGGCTAACGACACCGATATGCACTTGGTGCAGCTGCATGATATAACCTTGGATTATGCTAAAACGTTAGCCGATTGGCGCAGCGCGTTTAGCAAAAAGCTAGACAGCGTGGTTGATTTGGGATTTGACGAATACTTTATAAAAATGTGGGAGTTTTACCTGTGCTACTGTGAAGGCGGGTTTAAAGAGCGAGTAATAAACACCTCGCAATTTGTGTTTGCCAAGCCAATGTGTAGAGCATTACCTCGCCCAGCCTAGCTCGCTTAATCTATAAACCCGTTACAATGCCTATAAAGAAGAATAACTAGCGCTGGCGTTTGTGGGTAGGGTGCCTCAAAATACTAGCGAATGCTTAGTTTAAAGCACTGGTAAAAGTGTAATGGGATAGGGGCTATATTTGTATGAGTTTTTTCAATAAGGGTAAGGGCTGGTTTTCTGACCCGTTGTTTCTAAAAAGTGCCGCGAACGCAGCCTTGTTTCAAGCTGGCTGGTGGATTTGCATTCTAGGGCCAATTGAAGCTGCTATAGGCTTTACTGCAGTGTATCTATTTGCCCACGCTAAGTGGTTATTACCAAACACTGTTTGGCAGCATGTAGTGCGTATTGTTGTTATAGGCTGTGCGATGGATAGCTTTATTGCATTCACCGGTATTTTAAATTTTGGTGAGCAAAGGCAGGTTATTCCCTTATGGCTTGTTTGTATTTGGGTAATGTTCGCCCCTTGTTTCTTTTTAAGTTTGCGCTTTTTAAGTAAGTTGCCTTTAGTGGCAGCTGCGTCGGGTGCAATAGGTGGCGCTTTGGCGTATTTCGGCGGGGCTGCTATTCGCCCAGATGTGCAATTAGGTGAACCTATTTTGCATTCGGTACTTATACTGGCAATTGTTTGGGCATTGTTTTTACCCTTAGTTTTTGCTTATGTAAACAGAGATGGTGTGCTAGCTGTAAAGGGGCATTCTTAATAAACGGTGTTTAAATTTTGACGCGGGTGTAAGCTATGAAGTATTTGGCGGTTCCATCTTCTTATACAAGCAGCAACACCGCTTTTCTGAGCAGCTTAATTTTATACCTGTGGGCAGTGGCTTCCTTCGCCAGCGAGCCCAATGAGCTAACGAAAAAACACTGCCCTAATACGCACGGTGCTATGGTCGTTGGCACCGCTTTACATCCCGAATTAAATACACTTCTATACTGTGAATACCATATATTGCAGAACAGTGATTCCGAACAGGCTGCGCGCAATCTTGTCGTTCGCTACTTTGACCGTAATAATGAAATCGCAAGTAAAAGAGTTGTATACGGCACAAACCCTTTGCAGCCAGAGATAATTCAAAAAGACTTTCGCTCGGGCGAGCAGCGTATTGCGCAACGCAATGCAGAAGGGCAATGGGTAATGACCTATCAGGAGTCTAAGCGCGATAGAGTAAAAACTCAGGTTGTAGAGCTTGGCGAAATGGGCGTAGTTGATTCTGGTTTTAATCAGTTTATAAAATTGCACTGGGATACCCTGCAAAAGGGTGATCCACTCGTTGTTGAGTTCTTATCCGTGCCTCATTTAAAAACAATTAAGTTACAGGTTAAAAGGGTAGAGTGCGTGCCTGAAGCCAATGGCGAGCGGGTTTGCTTTGGAATTCAGATAAATAATGCATTTTTGCGTTTAATTACGGGTGAGTTGTATTTGGAATACAGTAGTGCCAAGCAATTAGTGCTTTTTAGCGGAGTGGTTAATATTAGGAATGAAAAAGAAAAAACTCAAAAAGCCGTTATACAGTATAGCTATTATAATTAACTCAATTTGAGGGTGGGGGGAGTGTGAGGTGTGAGGCGATTGAGGCATGTACCAGCGGTAAAACAACAGTACATATCGCAGATAGAAGCGTTCTCATACTTGAGAGTTTTAGATCCATCTAAACCGCTTTTATCTACGATATGTACCTGTTTGGGCATCCAATCCCACAAGTAAAGGTTTCTTGCTATTCCCTAACGCAACCTTTGTAGTTTGGTGCTAAGTCACTGTAAGTGCTTAGCTACGCAGCTTAAAACGCAACCGTGTGTTAAATCCTTGCTGCGAACAGTCCATTGCTCAAAAATCCAGTAAAAACGGCCCTGTTCTTACAAAAAATAGGGCGCATCCATTGGCCTTGCTTGGCCTAGTGACTCCTTGTCTGGCATCCGTGTCAAATGGCTTCTAGTTAGCGTTTCCCTTGACCACCCTGGTCTCTTACACCTGTCCGTGTCTACATCCGTGTTGTGCTAGTCGCTTAGCGCTTCCGTTGGCCATGCTTGGCCATCAATCACTTCCGTGTGTACGTCCTTGTTGATGAGTATTCTCCATGAATAGGGGGGTAAGCAATAGTCGCAAAAGGAGGAAAAGTTTGTAGGAGATCTCCTACACGGTGCGTGGGATAAAGGCTTTAAATACTACGGGTATAAGGCGTGGGTGAGCTGTAGGCTAGGGTTAGCAGGCAATAGAGCGGTTGCGCCCCATTTCTTTGGCTTGGTACAAAAGGTTGTCGGCGCGTTGTAGCATCTCGGTTATCGATTTGTCTTGACTGGGTACAAAGGTGGTTATGCCAATACTTAGAGTGATGCCAAACGATGCAGAATTGTGCTCAATAACTGTATTTTCGCATTGTTGACGAATACGCTCTGCTACGGCGTATGCCCCCTCTAGATTGGTATCGGGGCAGCAAATGGCAAACTCTTCACCACCTAGGCGGGCGAGAATATCGGATTCACGGCAGGCGTTTTGGCAAATTTCGGTGATGGTGAGCAATGCTTCGTCGCCTGCGGCATGGCCGTAGGTGTCATTGATCATCTTGAAATGGTCGGCATCTAACATGAGCAAGGCGATATCGCGACCATGTCGAATTGTTTTGGTTAGCTCTGCTTCTGCCAGTTTAAAAAAGCTGCGCCTGTTATTAATGCCTGTGAGTGGGTCCCTAGTTGCTAAGCGTTCAAGCTCCTTGTTTGCTTTTTCCAGGTCGCGTTTGGCTTGTATAAGGCGAAGTGCACTGCGCATGCGCGCGGCGAGCACAGGGTATTCGATAGGTTTGCTTACAAAATCGTGGGCGCCTAGATCGAGCGCGCGGATGATGCTTTGGTCGCCAGTGGTTGCGGATACCATTATTACTGGGATCATTCGCGTGGCTTCGTCAGATTTAAGGATCTCTAATGTTTCTAAGCCGCTCAGGCCGGGCATGCGAATGTCTAACAGAATCATATCTGGCTTTTCAGCCGCTACCTTATCTAGGCACTCCTGCCCGGAGCGAGCAGGTTCGACGTCAAAGCCGTCGTCTTCCAAGTCGAAAGTGAGCAATACTATGTTGTCTTCTACGTCGTCTACGACAAGTATTTTCGTCATGCACTACTTCGATACTGTTGTGGGTGGTAAGGGTTATGCCTATGTATAGCTTAATGCGGTGGCGTCTTATTAATTCTGTAACCTACTAATGAGTGTAGTCAAAAAAATAACGCTTACCATCGAAATTTATTGAAGTTTTCAGGGTTTGCCCAAAATTTGGGATTATTCCAAGTGCGTTTGTGGTTATAAGTGCATAGATCGTAGTAATAACCAGTGTAGCCGTTTTGTTTGAGCAGGGGGCTGCTAATGGCTTTAAACCCCATGGCAATGAAGTCGGTGAGCTTCCAGTTGGACTGTGTGGGGGTTACTACCAATATATTGGGGGAAATGAGGTTTTTAAGGTGCCCCAGTAGCATTTGGCCGTTTGCTGGCGATAGAGTATCTATGCAGTCGTAAACCACTACGAGTGCTTCTGTGTGCTGATGCTGCTGTGCGGTATCGGCAGTCAGGGTTTTGATTGTTGGCAGTTCATCGCCTGGAGGTTGTTCGCTCTGCTCTGATGTGCAAACCAGCACGCTCTTGTGGCCTAATTCGATGGTTAGGCGGGTTATAAGAGTCCAATCTATAGGTTTGGTTTGCGTTGCAGGAATGGGCTCCATGCTTATATTGCGCCCAAGTGAGTGAGTGCTCTGGTGGCAAAATGGCGCACATGCTGCGGGCCATAGAGTTCATTGTTAGGAAACAGTGGCATTACGCCATCTAGGTCTTTAAAACAATGTCTAATACTGTATTCAATCTCGCCCCGGTGCAAAATATGCTGTAACAAAGCGATTAATTGCTCGTTGTAGTTACGTGTGCCTTCTATTGGGGCACCAGAATGTAAGGCGCTTTGCACTAAGCAGCGTATTATGCGGCCACTCGGTAAGTTAAGCTTTGGATGAAGTATTTTTAAATCGTCGCGTACATAGCGCAGGCTGCGTATTAGTTGCTTGGTATCTAGGGCTACGTGGTTAAGCTGGTTGAACGCGCTAAGCTTTTCGATTTTGGAACAAAGAGAGGGGAGCGGTTCGGAATCGGTTGGTCGTGTTGACGTATTGTCGTCTGTGCACGCTAACTGCTTTTTAAATCCAAGCATCACTAAGCCTTTATTGATAATTCGTATTATTGTTTTTGAATATCAATGAATAATTTTGGGTGGACGCTGGTGTTCATCGCGGAATTGCCTAGTGGCTGCGTTGGTACGTGCCATCATTTTATTCAGTACGTCGATATTGTTATTTAGTTTTTCTATCGCTTTAAATAGCTGTATTAAATCTTGTTTGTTTATTTCTTCGTTGGTATCTGTTGGTATTGTAATTTTCTCTAATTGGGTGTCCTTATCTTTCATTGTTAGTTACCACGTTTGTAAATTAAATGCTCCCCGAAAGGGGAGCAATAATACAGAAGTTGGCGAGTAACTGTAGGGAGGTTACTCCCAGCTTAGCGCGCCACCTGTTTGGTATTCAATTACGCGAGTTTCAAAGAAGTTTTTCTCTTTGCGTAAATCCATAATCTCGCTCATCCATGGGAATGGATTTTTCGCGCCGGGGTAAGCTTCTGCTAGGCCCAATTGCGCCATGCGGCGGTTGGCAATAAAGTGTAGGTATTCTTCCATCATGGCAGCGTTCATACCGAGTACACCGCGTGGCATGGTGTCACGTGCGTAAGCGATCTCTAGCTCGGTGCCTTCCAGAATCATTTGCTTGGTTTCCGCTTGGAACTCTTCAGTCCAAAGGTGCGGGTTTTCCAATTTAATTTGGTTGATTACATCAATACCAAAGTTAAGGTGCATAGATTCGTCGCGAAGAATGTATTGGAACTGCTCGGCAACACCAGTCATTTTATTGCGACGACCCATAGATAAAATTTGGGTAAAACCACAATAGAAAAAGATACCTTCTGTAATTACGTAGAAGCCAATCAGGTTGCGCAACAATTCTTGGTCGGCTTCTGGAGTACCTGTTTTAAACGTTGGGTCGCTCATGCCTTGTGTGTGTGCAATGCTCCATGCGGCTTTTTTAGCTACCGAAGGTACTTCGCGGTACATGTTAAATACTTCACCTTCGTCCATGCCTAAAGATTCAATACAGTATTGGTAGGCGTGGGTGTGAATGGCTTCTTCAAACGCTTGGCGCAACAAATACTGACGCGCTTCAGGGTTGGTAATGTGGCGATAAATGGCTAATACCAAGTTGTTTGCAACAAGCGAGTCAGCTGTTGAGAAGTAGCCCAGTGAACGCATAATAATACGGCGCTCATCTTCAGAAAGGCCATCGGGGCTTTTCCATGTGGCGACGTCTGCGGTCATGTTTACTTCTTGTGGCATCCAGTGGTTTGCACAACCATCTAGGTATTTTTGCCAAGCCCAATCATATTTAAAAGGTACCAGTTGGTTTAAGTCGGCGCGGCAGTTGATCATACGTTTATCGTCAACTTCAATACGCTCTGCGCCAATTTCCAATTCTTCTAGCCCTAGAGTGGGGTCCATTTCCGCAATCGCTTTTTGTGCTAAAGCAATCGCTTCGGCAGCATCTGCAGGGATAGGCTCTTTGGAGGCTTCGTAGTTTACAGGGGGCTCTTCAACCGCTGGGGCAGCCTTTAAGGTGTCTAGGCTCGCCTTGGCTACTTCGGGAGCAACAGTTTTTTCTTTCGCTGTCGCGCTGGTGGTGTCTTCTTCTTGATAATCGTCCCAATTAAGCATGGTGCAATCCTGGTGTACGTGGTGAATTCAAAATGTAATAAAGCTGATTGAGTGCTGTGGGGTGTTGTGGCGGGGGCTAAGCCCCCGCACAACTGACGCTCTCCCCCGAGACCGTTACTGGCAAGCTTCGCAATCTGGGTCATCCAAAGAGCAAGCTAGTGGAACCGCTGCAGGTGCAGGTTCTGCTGCTGCAGCTGCGCTTTGGCTCGCGCCGCCACCGGATGATACTGCGTTAAGTGTGCCAGAGGTAACTGTGGATTTCTCTGTAGTTGTCGCCGACAGTGCGCGCAAGTAGTAAGTGGTTTTAAGGCCGCTGTACCACGCCATGCGATAGGTGATGTCGAGCTTTTTACCGTTTGCGCCAGCAATATAAAGGTTCAAGCTTTGAGCCTGATCAATCCATTTTTGACGACGGCTTGCCGCTTCTACAATCCAGCGCGGCTCAACTTCAAACGCCGTTGAGTAAAGCGCTTTTAAATCTTCTGGTATGCGATCAATTTTTTGCAAAGACCCTTCGTAGTATTTTAGGTCGTTAACCATTACCGAATCCCATAGGCCGCGCTCTTTTAGATCGTGAACCAAGTAAGGGTTAACCACTGTAAATTCGCCGGAAAGGTTCGATTTTACATAGAGGTTTTGGTAAGTAGGTTCGATAGATTGCGACACACCAGTAATGTTGGCAATGGTAGCTGTAGGTGCAATTGCCATTACGTTAGAGTTGCGCATACCCTGAGTTTTAACAGTTTCGCGTAGGGTATCCCAGTCGTGGGTAGACGACTTATCAACTTTAATGAATTTCTCGCCACGGTTTTCTATTAATAGGTCGAGGGAATCTAAAGGCAGAATACCTTTGCTCCATAAAGACCCATCAAAAGTAGAGTAGCTGCCGCGCTCTTTGGCTAATTCGCTAGACGCTTTAATAGCATGGTAGCTGATAGCTTCCATAGAGCGGTCGGCGAAGGTAACGGCGTCGTCGCTGCTATAGGAGATATTCATTTTGTATAGCGCGTCTTGGAAGCCCATAAGGCCTAAGCCAACTGGGCGATGGCGCATGTTAGAGGTGCGCGCACTTTCCACTGCGTAGTAGTTAATGTCAATTACGTTATCTAGCATGCGCACTGCAGTTTTTACCGTTTGCGCAAGCTTCTCTTCATCCAGCTTGCCGTCAACAATGTGTTGCGCCAAGTTAATAGAGCCTAGGTTACATACTGCAATTTCTTCGTTAGCCTTGGTGTTGAGAGTAATTTCGGTACACAAATTAGAAGAGTGAACCACACCGGCGTGTTGTTGTGGGCTGCGCAGGTTACAGGCGTCTTTAAAGGTAATCCAAGGGTGGCCTGTTTCGAACAGCATGCCTAGCATTTTGCGCCATAAGTCTAAGGCGCGCACTTTTTTGTGTACACGAATTTTACCCGCTGCTGCTTGACGCTCGTATTCTTCGTAACGGTCTTCGAATGCTCTACCAAATAGGTCGTGCAAGTCGGGTACGTCGTTTGGCGAGAAAAGGGTCCATTCTTTCTCTTCAAATACGCGCTTCATGAATAGATCGGGTACCCAGTTAGCGGTGTTCATATCGTGGGTACGGCGACGGTCATCACCGGTGTTTTTACGCAGCTCTAAGAACTCTTCTATATCCATGTGCCACGTTTCTAAGTACGCACATACTGCACCTTTACGCTTGCCACCTTGGTTTACCGCTACCGCTGTGTCGTTGGCTACCTTAAGAAAAGGCACAACACCCTGAGATTTACCGTTGGTGCCTTTAATGTACGCACCTAAACCGCGTACAGGTGTCCAATCGTTACCTAAACCACCAGCCCATTTAGAGAGCATGGCGTTATCTTGCATCGCACCGTAAATGCCGTGTAGGTCATCGGGTACTGTGGTTAAGTAACAAGATGATAGCTGAGGACGCAATGTGCCTGCGTTAAATAGGGTTGGGGTAGAGCTCATGTAATCGAAGGAGCTTAATAGACGATAGAATTCTACCGCGCGCTCGTTTTTGTTCTCTTCGTTAGCCGCTAAGCCCATTGCTACGCGCATAAAGAATATTTGTGGCAATTCTATACGAACGTCATTGCTGTGCAGGAAGTAACGGTCGTAAAGGGTTTGTAAACCCAAGTATGTGAACTGCAAGTCGCGCTCAGCGATAAGTGCATTGCCAAGCATGTTAAGGTCGTAAGAGGCTAGATCAGGTGAGATGAGGTCTAGCTCTATACCTTTTTCAATGTAAGCTGGTAGCGTTTTAGCGTACAGGGTTTCCATTTCGGCTTGAGTTGCTTCTTCAGCTATACCCAAAAAGCTAAGTGCCTCAGCACGCAACTTGTCCATTAATAGGCGCGATGTTGCGTAAGTGTAGTTAGGCTCTTTTTCAACAAGAGTACGCGCAGAAATAACCAACGCGGTGTTCAGATCAGTAAGCGATACGCCGTCGTACAGGCTGCGCATGGCTTCTTTTAATATAGCGTCTGCATCCACATCTTTAAGGCCTGCACACGCTTCTGCAACAACGGTTTTAATACGGTCGATATCGAGAGGGTGACGATCGCCGTTGTGGTCTACAACATTAATTTCGGGGAAATCGCTAAAGTTTACATCTTCTACGTTAACGGCAGGGGTACGTTGCTCGGCACGTTTAGCACGGTAAATAACGTAGTCACGCGCAACTTTGTGTTCGCCCGCACGCATTAATGTAAGTTCAACTTGGTCTTGAATTTCTTCAATGTGGATGGTGCCACCCGAGGGCATGCGGCGCTTGAACGTCGCGGAAATCTGAGCGGTCAACCCTTCTACTGTTTCGTGAATACGACGTGAAGCAGCAGCGGTGCCACCTTCAACCGCCAAAAAGGCTTTGGTCATAGCTACAGAGATCTTGTCGTCTGTATAGGGTACAACGGTGCCGTTACGTTTAATAACGCGCAGTTGGCCTGGTGCTGTAGCGTTGATGGTAGAAGAGGAAGAAGCATTGTCTGCTATAGGGGAGCCCTGAGGTTTACCTGTGTTTTCCGTTTCAGTTGTTTGCATAGATATGTGCCCGCTATTAATACAGTCGTATTAAGTGGATAGTGTTAAGAAAATGGTAGTGCTAAATAATTACGTATATATGATGCCAAGATCAAAGAGTGACATCGTCAAAAGCGCTGCATAGCTTCGCAAAAAAGTGCCAATAAATTGCCGTTTTGAGCGCGTCTAAAAACCACTATATATAGTGGTTGATAAAAACACTAAAACTAACCAAATTTGGCGCTTAAAATTACTAGAAGCTAAATGGGCATCGCTTTATTTTTATGTCATACCGCCAGTAAAAGGCTGTAATCTTGCCGCTAAGCCTTGCCGCGCTAGGGTTTGAATACATCCGTTGCACCCATCTTTCGCGTTACTTAGCTGCCAAACACCCCATCTGTTTCCTGTGTTTTATTTTGCGATAAACACCATATATGGGGGTGGCTGAGAATTTGGATACAAGATAATGCGGTTTGGTCTCGATTGCAAGGAGCTTTTTGTGCGCATAGCCTGTGGATAAAGTGTGGGTAAACTGTGGTGTCAGTGGTTACTAATCTGCAATCACCAGCTATTAGCGCCTTGTAACAGGTTTCACAAAAAAGCAGCCAATCTATAATATTTTCTTCTTAGTGGGGGCTCGTTTATAGCGTTAGTCGCGCCCCGTTACTTTTCGCGCCAACTACTAGATCTAGTGTATATAAATTAGCCTCTTCGCTCGGGCAAGTAGCATTGGTGGTGGCTAAACCGTTTCTCATAGGCTGCATGCTGGCTTCTTTGTTTAATGAAGGCTGTGGTCAGGTTTACGGTGTAGGATAGGTGATCTATTCGACAGTTTATTGTGCTAGTAAGGGGAGGGGGTAGCTCCGCTAAAAGGTTGTAATAAATGTTGGTGGGGGCGTCTTTCGGTGGTTAAAACGAAGATGATTGTTTTTTGATCAGATCTTCAGTTGTTGGCTTCAATCGTTAAATTACCTGTAGCTTGTAAAGCGTAGTGGTTAAGGCTAAAAAAGTTATGCGCTGGTCATTTGTTCAATTTGTAGCGCTGCCTATTTCTGTATTCATCTAAGTGTCAGTTCCTGATAACGCAACCCGCTACAGCGCACAAATTGGGTGCGTTTGATTTTCTGCTTTAACCGTTCGCCTTCACGTTATGGTAAGTGTGATCAGTTTTGGGTTTGCTTGCTTCAGCGTGAAGCTCGTTGTGCAGATTTGATTGTTCGGTTGTCTCCTATACTGACCTGCAGGCGGTGAAATATTTGTGCAATATTGGGTGGGGTAATTAATCAGTTGAGGCAAGGTTGTTCAATATTGTATTTATGCGGTTCATCTTGTTTTTACTTTTTCTTCATTTTAATGATTACTGTTTCCTGCCTTGTTTTATTCTTAAGTTTTTCGTCAGCTTTCCTTTGTTGTGGCTCTGTCGCATTTTATTTTTAAATTTTGTCGCGCCACTCGTGTTTTATTACATTTATATTTTCTGATTGTTGTCGATGGCCGCCGTGGCGCCGTATGCGTGGTGGGTGTTGGTACGACAAATATTTATTTTTATGTGTGTTTTGGGTGCTTGTGTTTTTGGGTTTGGGTGATTGGTTTCTAGTAAGAAAGTACTGGGTTGTTGTTGTGTTTTTTTAAGGTATTTTTTGTTATTGATGTTTTTTGTTTGTTATAAAAATAAATATTTATTGTTATTTGTTTTTTACTGTTTGTTTTTCTATTTTTTTACCGGTGAAAAAATAGTGAATGCAGAGTGATTTTAAAATCTAATTTGTCGCGCCAATAATTAAATCTAGGTATCAGTGAAAATTAATTAAAAAAATAGTTTGCAATCGAGTGTGTCACCCATAGAATCTCTTCGCGAAATATACCGGCGAAGAGATAAATTATTTTTCTTAAATATTATTTGTAAGTAAAAAAATATTTAAGTTAATAAGTCTAATACTTTTTTCTGGTCTTATTTTTAGGGCGCCTCTTGAGTTGGGGGATGGTGCTCTATTATTTTCTTGGGCTAAGTGCTCGTGTTTTATTTACCTTTGGGGTGAGAAGATGGATATTCGAAATACAGTTAATCGTCGCGTAGTAATTACAGGTATCGGGCCTATTTCTCCTGTGGGAATTGGTAAGCATGATTTCTGGGAGTCTATAAAACATGGTGTTACTAATTTTAGAGAAGTAACGCGGTACCCGGTTGATAAATTTAAAACCAAAATCGCAGCCGAAATGGATGTGTTTGTTCCTGAATTGGTAGATGGGAAGTTAACCAAAGCTCCAGAAGGCTTTAAAGGCTTGGATGTGAGTAAATTTGTTAACCCTAAAACTTTCCGCAAAATAGAAAACTTTGGTGTTGAGCGTGGTGGCTGGTCAATCTATTACGCTATTGCTTCAGCAAAGTTGGCTATGGAAGATTCTGGTTTAGATTTATCAAAAGAAAATATGGAGCGTGTAGGTGTAACCTATGCGGCTGCAAGCGGGGACGCACAACTTATTCGCGGTTCAAAACCTGTGTTTGAGCTGACCCAGTATGGTGCGCTAGGTGGTCTTTCGGGCACTATTGCATACGAATACGGAATTGAAGGTACGGGTATTCCCTCCGCTGGTGCGTGTGCAAGTGCAAGTATTAGCATGCGTTCTGCGTATTTGGAAATTATGAGTGGTGCGCAAGATGTGGTCATTACCGGTGCATGTTCTGCTGGTCTTGCTTGGTCTGGCTTTTTTGAATGTTGTGATGAGCCAGCACAAGGCCCTATGTCGCAGCAGAATGATTTAGAGCGCCCAATGAAACCTTTCGATAAAGACCGAGGTGGTTTTATTTTGGGTGAAGGTGCAGGTGCTTTAATTCTTGAAGACTTAGAGCATGCAAAAGCTCGCGGCGCCAATATCTATGCAGAAGTTGTAGGTTTTGGTCACAGTACCGATACTGCTACCCATTTGGCTGATGTTAGCAAGCCTGGTTACATTCGCGCAATGCGTTTGGCGAAAGAAAATGCTGGTTTGACCGATGAGGTTTTAGCCTCTAGCACTGTGTATATGAATACACATGGTACGTCCACTCGCAAAAATGATGTTTTAGAGAGCCATGCAATAGCCGAAGTGTTTGGCGATTCCTCCAAAAAATTCTTGGTTAACTCTATTAAAGGTACAACTGGTCATGCGCAAGAAGCCGCTTCTGCTCATGAGTTAATTTCTGCATGTATTTCTTTGCAAGAAGGTGTTGTTCCTCCCACCGTAGGCTTAAAAGAAGTTGATCCCGAGTGCGCAGATTTAGATTACGTACGCGATGAATACCGCAATGCGGACATCGATTACGTTATTAAAAATGCCTCTGGTTTCTGTGGTCCTTACATTACTACTGTATTAAAACGCTACACCGCTTAATTGCGGTGTAAGTTTTTCTTTTAATTAAATACTTCTATACGTCGATATTATATTGGTGGGTATATTTATGAGCGATCAAAAACAAGAGTTAACCAGTTGGGTAGTAAGCCAAGTTTCCCAGTTGCTAATGATTTCTGAAGAAGATATTTCAACGCAGGCAAACTTTTTTGAACTGGGGTTAGATTCTCAAGATCACATGGCAATTATTGCCGATTTAAACGAGAAACTCGGTACGCAATTTAAAACGAAAGTTGTTGACGAGCACGGAACCATCGAAAAGCTTGTTGCCTATGTGGTGGAAAATGCGAACGAAGCTCAGGCTGTTTAAGGCTGTAGATAAAACTCGATTAGGAGGTTTGAATAATGGATGTTGTAGCTGAAGTGTCGAAACAAGAGTTAAAGCAGTGGTTGGTAGAAAACATTGGTCGAATGTTAATTATGTCGTACGACGATATAGATTGCAGTGCACATCTTACTGAGTTGGGCATGGATTCACAGGAGACGCTTTCACTCTTAGGGCAAATGGAAGATTGGCTTGGCATTCGTTTTCCAGCTTCCATGTCGGAAGAGCTTGGCAGCATAAACGAGTTAGTTGATTCAATCTCTAACCTGTACAAGTGAGGTGGTGGTGTGTCTAACATTAGCTATACGGATGTATTGGTAGTCGGTGCTGGCCCGATTGGGCTTTCGCTGGCAATTCAGCTTAAGTCACAGGGCTTTACTCAGTTTCGAGTAATAGATAAAACCGATGAGCCTGGTGAGAAATTAATTTCAAGTATTTCTCGGGCAATTGGTGTGCATGCTCGCACGCTAGAGGTGCTGGAGGATGTAGGGGTAACCCCTTCATTGCTAGAGCGCGGTAAGATCGCCCATACGGCGAGTAATTATTACAACTCCAAGCTTACATACCGTGTAGATTATCCATCGGGTTGCGATACCAGTCATGTTAAATATAACTGGAACTTTATGGTAACTCAGGGAAATACCATTGATGTTTTACACACCCATCTTAGTAAGAAACTCGATCATAAAGTGGAATGGAATACTTCACTTGTTGAGTTTAAAGAAACCGATGCGGGTATTACCGCAATTATTAAGAATGATATTACCGGCGAGTTAGAAACCATCAATGCCAAATATTTAGTGGGGTGTGATGGTTGCCACAGTGCTGTTCGTAAAGGGCTGGGTATTGATTTTCCTGGCAAAGTTTACCCTGTTAAATGGGTAGTGTGTGATCTCGATATTGAATGGGATATTCCGCACGACGATATAACATTTTTGGGAATAAAGAATGCCTACGCTATTGCGCTGCCATTGGCTGGCGGTGGCGAAGGGCGCTTCCGGGTAACCATGGGTATGCCGCTTACCGAAGAGGAGAAAAAAGATCATTACGAACACGCTCAGCCAATTCGCGGTGGTCGATTTGGAAAAGAAGAGTGCGTGGCTTTCTTTAAAAAGCTTTACCCCTCCGCCAAAGTTAAATCTACACCTGCTGAACCGCAGCAGTGGTTCCAAGTTCATTGCCGAATGGCAACAACCCTTGCAAAAGGCAATTGCTTTTTAGTGGGGGACGCTGCTCACGTGCACAGCCCCGTGCTAGGGCAGGGCATGAATATGGGTATTCAAGATGCCGCCAATCTTGCTTGGAAATTGGTAGCCGTTTGCCGTGGCGATAGCTCGCCTAAACTGCTCGATACCTATAAGCAGGAAAGAGAATTTTCAGATACAGAAATAGTAAATTTTGTAGATAAAGTAACAAAACTTGTTATCACACCTTCGCGTTTTATTCAGTACGCGCGCGGTTTTGTCTTAAGTCGTATCCTTAAAGTTACCCCAGGCCGACGTAAGCTGGTTTCAAAAGTTATGCAGCTTTCTGTTAACTATGTTGGCAGCGAAAGCCCGTTAGTTAAAGATAAGTGGAGCGGCTCTAAGGGTGTTATGGCTGGTCATCGCATTCCAGACCCTATTGTTGATGAGTCTAGTGGTAAACGCCTATTTGAACTCATAAAAGGCAACAAGTGGAATGCCTTAATTTTTATTGGCCGTTCGCCTTCAGCAGAAGAAAAGGCTGCGGCATATGAAGTCGCGGCGAAAGTGCATGAGAACTATCAAGGGCTAGTAACGGCGCATATCGTACAGTACGGCAACGCCAGCGAGGCAAAGCCCAGCCCGTTATCAATGTTAAGTGATCAGAGCGGCGTATTGCATCAGGTGTTTGGTGTAACTAAGCCCGCCATTTATTTGTGTCGACCAGACCGCTATGTAGGCTATAGGGAAACAGGTTTCAATCACTGTTTCGACTATATGGAGAAAATCTATCCCTCATTTATGGCTACAGGAGAGTTGCTATATGGATAAGCTACCTAACGAATTTGAAACGCTAGTTGATTTATTGCAATGGCGTGCTCAAAAAATGCCAAATAAAGTTGCGTTTACCTTTTTAAAAGATGGCGTAGATGAAACAGATCAAATTACTTTTCGTGAACTGGATGAGCGTGCGCGCCAAATAGCGGCTCGCTTGCAACAGGAAAATACACCAAACCCGACTGCGTTATTACTTTATCCTCAGGGTATAGAGCACATGTGTGCGCTGTGGGGTTGTATGTATGCTGGCGTGCGCGCAGTACCATTATTTGTTCCGCAAAATGACCGAGTATACAAGCGAGTAAAATCTATTCAGCAGGACTCTGGAGCGCAATATGTATTGTGCGACAGAGAAAGTTACGACCGCTTGGAAAAGCGCTTCGACAGAATGCCAGAAGTAGCGAGTTTGCAGTGGCTGATCTCAGACGAATTGGAAGCAAGCTTAGCTAACGATTGGAAGCTCGTTGCTCAAGAGCGCGATACGGTTGCTTATTATCAATACACATCGGGTTCAACTGGTACTCCAAAGGGCGTAATGGTATCGCACGGAAATGTTATCTATAACGTTTCTGATATCGACGCCAGTTGGGATCACTCAGAAGATACTGTGCTTGTTTCTTGGCTGCCTATCTTTCACGATATGGGCCTTATTTATGGCTTTATGCAGGGTGTGTATAACGGTTTTCACACCGTGTTATTTAGCCCCAATGCATTTGCGCAGCGGCCTTACACGTGGTTAAAAGCAATAAGTGATTATCGAGCTACGCATTCTGGTGGGCCTAACTCAGCGTATATTATGTGCGTAGAAAAAGTGCTTGATGAACAGAAAAAAGATTTAGACCTAAGCTCGCTAAGAGTGATGTTTAACGGGTCTGAACCTGTGCGCGAATCTACTTTGCAAAGCTTTACCCAAGCATTTGCCGAGTGCGGTTTTAAAGCGGAGATGCACACACCGTGTTACGGCTTGGCTGAGGCAACATTAAAAGTTACTGCAACAAAGCTTGGCGAATACCCTAACCACTTAACGGTGGATGCAAAAGCGCTTGCGAGCAACAAAGTTTTACCCTTGTTAGCAGGCGAAGAGGGGCAAGTATTTGTAAGTAGTGGTGTAACTGTTCAGCAGACCGAAGTGAAAATAGTTAACCCTGTATCTAGTGAAGTATGTGCGCCCGATAGTATTGGCGAAATATGGGTAAAAGGGCCAACAAATGCGATGGGGTATTATCGCAAAGAGGAAGATACCCGCGAAATATTTAACGCCTATATTAACGAAACCGTCGATGGCCCATACATGCGTACGGGCGACTTGGGCTTTTTCTACAATAATGAGTTGTACATTGCCGGTCGATTAAAAGATCTAATTATTGTACGCGGTCGCAATTGTTACCCGCAAGATATTGAAGAAATTGTCGAGAACTGTCACCCGGCCTTATCACCCAGTGCCGGTGCTGCATTTAGTTTGGATGTGGATGGCGACGAAAGGCTCATTGTTGTTCAAAGCGTTAGGCGTTCACACTTAAAGCATATAGATGCGCCTGAAATTTTCAATGCTATTCGCCGATCTGTTTCTGCTCAGTATGGTGTAAAAGTGCACGATATTCAGTTGCTAATGCCCGCTTCTATTCCGCGCACCACTAGCGGAAAAATTCAGCGCAGGGCATGCAAACAAGCGTACCAGCAAAAAACATTAAAGGTGCTTGCCAGTTGGCAAGAAACAATCGAAAGCCCTGTGCCTACTAGCCAAGCCACATAACGAGTTGCATTATGCAAAATAAACATATTGTTTTTTTAGTTGTGCTGGTGCAGTTCATTAATGCATTAGACTTTGTATTAGTCATGCCCATGGGCCCAGATTTGGCCCTTGGGCTGGGGTTTGGATTGGAGCATATCTCTTGGGTTGCGAGTAGTTACACCATATCTGCTGCCGTGGTATCGCTTTTATCTGTTATGCATTTAGATAAATTCGATCGCAAAAAAGTACTAGTGTTCTCGCTTATCGGTATGCTGTTATCGACTGCGATGGGCGGGCTATCTACAGACCTTACTAGCTTGCTGTTGTCCCGTGTGTTGGCTGGCGGGTTTGGAGGTATGGCGATCTCTATTGGTGTATCTATTGTTGCCGATGTGGTGCCGCAAGAGCAGCGTGGTAAAGCCTTGGGTATGGTGATGGCGGGCTTTCCGTTATCGGCTATTTTAGGTATTCCGCTCGCACTTTATATTTCTGATCAAACCAGTTGGCAAAGTGCATTTTACCTATTAGCTGCATTTATTTTTGTAGTGCTACTCACCATTGTTTGGCAGTTGCCAAAACTCGTGGGGCACCGCGAAGCGAATCAAGGGTTGTTTGATTTGCGAGAGCTTATTCGACGACCAGAGATGGGCATAGGTATTTTGCTTGTTGGAATATGTGTATTTCCAGCATTTTTAATTGTGCCTCATGTGTCAACCATTAATCAATTTAACTATGGTTTTCCTCGGGCAGATTTATCTTACCTGTATTTAGCTACCGGAATTATTAATCTTATTTTTGTGTTAATAACGGGCAGGTTAGCGGACAAGTATTCGGCACTTACGGTGGGGTCTTTCTGGGCAGTAGTGTTGGCCGCAGATATTACGTTATGGATGATCTTTGCTGTGTCGTGGCCGGTGGTAATACTGCATTTAATATTCTTTGTGAGTTTTACCGCGTTAATGATTCCATCTGCGTCTTTAGCCAGCAAAATCCCCGCGGCTAACCAACGAGCAGGTTTTAGTGCGCTGCAATCGTTCTTCCAATATCTGGCAACAGGGCTCGCCGCGTCGGCTTCATTTTTTGTTATTCATGCCGATGCTGAAGGCAACTTAATGAACCTTAAACAGTTGGGGTTAATTGCGATTGCAAGCTTAGTGCTTATTCCGGTGGCTATTTGGTTTATTGAGCGGCGATTGAAGCTAGCGAGCAAACAGCGTTCGGTGGATGTCTCACCGGCTGTAAACGATGCGGCGATATAACGTTTTAGACAGTATTCAATAGAGAGTGGGTTGATGTAGCCATGATTAAAACGACAGAAAACAAATATTTTATTTGCTTTAGGCCCCGTAAAACAGTGCGTAAAAAGGTAATTTGCTTTCCTCCTGCTGGGGTGGGAGCGTCGTTTTATTCTAAATGGCACCAGCGAGTGCCCGACGATGTAGAAATTTGGGCGGCGCAGCTTCCGGGAAGGGAGTTTAAAAGCGAGCAGGCTATGCCTACCTTTTTAAAAGCGCTGGTTGGAGCATTTGTGGAAGACATAGGTGAGCTGGCGCAAGGGGATTATGAATTTTACGGGCATAGTTTTGGCGCTGCGCAAGCAGTATTGGTTGCCCAAAGGCTAAGGGCAAAGCAGGCGCCTTCTAGAATTGTCGTGGCGGCGCGCCGCCCTGTGCATTTGCCTTATACGGTGGAGCTGTCCCAACAAAGTGATACAACACTGTTTCGTTACTTGAATACATTAGGGGGCATAAGTCCCAGCGTTGCGGCCGATAAATACGTGCTTGCGCGTTTTATGAAGTTGGTGCGCAGCGACCTAACGCTAAATGAGCAAGCCTACGCAGAGTGTGACGGTTTGGTGGCGTGTCCAATAGAATTCGTAGCAGCAGATGGCGATATTGCCATTAGCATTAAAGAGTCTGAACGCTGGGGCGAGCTAACGAAAAAAGGCTTTAAGTTGCATTTGCTAGAGGGTGATCACTTTTTTGTGAATGACCCAGAACACGCTTTTTACAGCCAGATATATAGCAGCAAAAACGCACTGGAAACCACAAAAAAAGTGCAAATTGACGAGTTTTTCACTTCCTAGTGACAGCTTACTGACAGCCCTTACCTTAGGCTATGCGCTAAATTCTTTCAGGAGAGAAAGTAATGAACCGTAAACACTTATTAACAGGTCTAATTTGCGCTACAACAACTTGTGCTGCGCATGCCGACCTAGAAAAACAACCCCTAGTTTTAGGCTTGGCTGTTATGTCTCAAACAGAGGCATATCAAGATATAAAATCCGAAACATCGCCTATCCCCGTTCTTTGGGGTTCCTATAAGCGTATGTGGTTCCGCGGCACGGATATAGGCGTTATCGCCTACGAAAACGAGCGTTTCTCTGTATCCCCTTTTATGAGTATCAATATGGGGGCAGGTTATGAGCTTAGCTCAGTAGAAGCTGGTAGTCGCTTATACGAAGGCCTAGAAGATGCATCGGGCGCTATCGAAGCTGGTGTGGAATTTGAAGTTGAGGCTGGCATGGTAGAGCTGGGCTTTAGTTACCGCACAGATATTTCCGATGCGCACAAAGGCGATATTGCTGAGTTTTCAATCGAAGAAGATTTCCTCTTATTTAACCGCCGTTTGGTTGTAATGCCTGAAGTGTCTATTAGTTGGACCTCTGAAGAATATAACCAATATTACTATGGTGTGAGTGCAGAAAACGCGAGCGAATTCAGGCCTATGTTTGAAGTAGGCAGCGGCACTAATTTCGAAGCATCTGTGCGCAGTATGTGGCGTGTAGGTGACGTAAGAGTTTTAGGACGATTAGCGTTTGATAAATACGATAGCGCCATTATTGATAGCCCCCTTGCGAAAGAGGATCAGCAGTTCTCTATTGCAATTGGTTTAGGTTATGAGTTCTAAGTTACTCGTCATTACCGCTTTTATTGGCGCAATCTCAGGTTGCGCTCGTGCACCTAAGCAAATGGCTGCCGAGCCGCTTCCGTTTGAGTTACCGCCTGAGTGGGCGGTAGCTTCATCGAGTTTGACGCGAGTGCAAAGTGGGTGGGCTTCGCAGCTCGCCGATTCTCAGTTAGAGCAATATATTCGCAGCGTGTTGGCCGGCAATGCAAATTATCAGGCATTGCAAGCCAAAGCCGAGTTGTTTCTACTGCAGTACAAGGGCGCGCAAAAAGATATTTACCCAAGTGTAGAGTTGGAGCTTGCAGGCAATAGGCAGCAAGTAATGCGCGGAGCATTACCTGGTTTGGAGGCGAGTAAAAATGCCCAGTTATCACTCACTGTAGATTGGGAGTTTGATTTGTGGGGACGTTTACGCGCTTCAAAACGTGCAGCATTGTTGCAATACCAAAGTGAAAAAGAAGCGTTGCATTACGCACAACTGTCGCTGGCAGCGCAAGGTGCCAAAGTATGGTTCGAGCGCGCAGAAGCTTTGCAACTTTTGGCACTGGGTGAACAAGAACTAAAAAGCTGGCAGTTATCGAAAGATGTATTGCAGCGTAGGTACCGCGGTGGTGAGAGCTCGGCGACAGCACTGCATCAAGTTGATGCACAACTGGCATTAGCGGACGCACAGGTAAAGCAGATGCGTTTACAAAGCGCAAATGTAGAACGCAAATTGAGCGTGTTGGCGGGCGAGCTTCCTGTGCGTGAAGCAACTCCATCGCAGGTGGTGCTTCCGTCTATCCCCGATTTTGATGTGCAGCAAGTGCCGCTGGCGTCAATCGAGCAGCGCCCAGATGTAAAGGCAGCGATGGCAGCACTTAAGGCCTCGGATGCGCGAGCGTCTGCTGCATATTACGCGTTGTACCCTCAATTTAGATTGAGCTTGGTGCCCGCGCTTGTAAGCGGCCAGCTTACCAGTGCAGATAGCACGGCAAACACATTTAATAGTTCGCTTGCCGTGTTGCAGCCAATTTTCTCTAGAGGCAACCTAAAGCTAGAGTCGAAAAAAGCACAGTTAGCCGCGCAACAAGAATATTGGCGCTACGTGCAAACATTATTAGATGCCAGCGAAAGCATACTGGCAAAAGTTGATGGGCAGCAAAGTTTGGTTGGTCAATTAGTTGCGCAAGAGAATGCGTTACAAGCAGCATTGTTAGCGCAAGAATCTGCTCAGCAAGATTACTACTCGGGCGTGGCTGACGTGCAAGCTTGGTTGCAACTGCAGCGGGAGTATCTTGCACTGAAGAAAAGTATTGTAAAAGCTCGCACTGCTGCGCTGAATAACTGGGTTGATATTCAGTTGGATATGGCGAACCCTGTATTCTATGAAGATGTAAAAAATATAGCTGCTAGTAGTTCCGCGGTTACTCCTAAGGGGTAACCCATCGAGTTGGTTTTAAGTGTAAGTTTGGCAAACGCAAAACGTCTTTGAATTTAATTATTGATACACAGGTTTGAACATGAACAGATTAACAATAATCTGCTTACTGCTTGCAGTTGGCGTTTTTTCAAAGAGCGCCATGGCAGAATTAGATGTAGTAACCGGTGAGATCGTCTCGCAGCATCATGACATAACTATAAAATCGCAAGGTTTTATTGTGCCGTTTCAACAAACAACACTAGCTGCGCAAGTAACGGGTGATGTCAATCATATTTCAAACCACTTTGAGCCAGGCATGAGTGTGGCAAAAGGGGAGATTCTGTTTTCGATTGATAATACCAACTATTTAGCCCAAGTTGCCGAAGCAAAACAGCGTATGCTGGAAGCGCGCTTAGCGCTTGAAGACGAAAAAGTACGCGCAGATAGAGCGAAAAAAGATTGGCGCATGACTCAGTCTACCGAACCCAATGAATTGGCGGGTAGGGATTTATATGTTGATGCTGCGCAGGCTGCACTCGAGGCAGCCGAATCCCGTTTACAGCAGGCAAAGCGAGATTTGTCGCTAACTGTTGTGCGCGCGCCCTACGATGGTGTAGTTAAAACCCGAGAAATTAGCTTGGGAGATTTGCTTATGCCTGGGGCCGTGGCGGGCAGCTTTATTCAAGCTGATGTCGCGGCATTAGAGTTGCCTATCCGGTTGGAAGAGTTGCCCCTTATTAAGAATATAGATTTTTTGCGCGTCGAGCTTAAATCCGTTAATGGCGGCGATAGTATCTCGCAAAGCGTAGATGCGTATCCTGTGTCATTGTCTGCAGATTTAAACAAGCAGGAGCAACAAGCGCGCTTGCGTGTGAAGGTGCCTTTAACAAACTCCGGCGAAAGCAAGTTATTTGTAAACCAATATGTGGTAGCCAAAATTAGTATTCCTAGCAGTGAAAAGTTATTTGCTATACCCGAAGAAGTATTCACTCAGCGAAATTCAATTCTCTCTGTAAAAGGAGGGGTGATTGCCGAGAAATTTCCTGAGGTGGTTTATCAATATAAGGGTAAAAAATATTGCCTGCTCGGCGATATAGATTCCATTGAAGTAATCACCGAAACGCCTGACTTGTACTGGGCTGGCGCTGCGGTTAACCCCGTTAATATCTCAATGTTTTAATTTGCCGTTATTAAGCTCTCTCTTACAAGTGAGCTTAAATATTCAATATTTTAGGTTTAGATAATGGAAAACAAACAATATCAACAGGGTGATTCTTCTGGCGGTTTGTCCGGCTGGTTTGTAATGCATCCAAATGCGGCAAAAATTTTACTTATGGTCATTATGCTGGCCGGATTTGTGGGCGTAAACTCTTTGCCGCAAGAAGTGTTTCCGCCATTTGCGCCTAGTCGTGTCGATATTGATATTCCCGTAAGAGGGGGTACCGCAAGTGATGTAGAAGAGCTTGTGGTGAAAAAGGTAGAAGAATCGTTAGAAGGTTTGGCAGGCATTGAGCGCATAGTGGCGAACAGCACCGATAACGGCGCGCGTATTTCTGTAGAGCTAGTTAACGGTGCAGACCAGCAAAGCCTGCTTAGTTTAATTAAATCGCGGGTAGATGGTATTAGTGGTTTACCTATTTCTTCCGAGCCACCTGTATTTAGCTTGCCCGAGCCTGTAGGCCCGGTACAGTTTATTAATATTACCGGCGATGTACCTTTACCTGCATTGCTAGGGCAGGCGGTAAAATTTAAAAGTGAGCTATCCCGCCTGGAGGGCATATCGTACGCGGTAATTGAAAACGAACCAGAGCTCCCGTTATATATAGATATTAACCCCGATAAACTACAGCAATATCAATTAAGTTTAACCGACGTTGCAGATACCGTTGCGCGCTACTCGGTAAACGTTGCTGGCGGTACCATACAAACGCTCGGCAACCGCTATCAGTTACGCGCGAATACGCTGGGTAATATGGCGAGTGATTTTATCGATATTCCCATTGTATCTGCGGCGAGTGGTGTAGTTGTAAGATTAGGGGACATTGCAGAAATTCAGTTAGCGCCTCACGACGATTATGTAGCCGGAAAATTTAACGGCAAACCCAGCTTAATGCTTTCTGTGTATCGCGACCCAAAGGTGCCGTTTAGCACGGCCAGTGAATCGATTAATGCACTGCTTGACGCCAAGCGCGCTGCCCTTAGCCCAGCTATTGAATTGATAGCTTGGCAGGATGAATCGCGAGAGTTTACAACCCGTATTTCGTTATTAGTTAAAAACGGCGTGGGCGGCTTTATTATTATTTGCCTGTTGATGGGTATTTTTGTAAACCCTCAAATAGCCATTTGGACAGCGATAGGTATTCCCATCTCAATTCTAGGCGCGATGGGGTTGATGCATTTTGCAGGCTTAGATTTATCGCTAAACGCGGTTACATTGCTTGGTTTTATTATTGCGTTGGGCATGATTGTGGATGATGCCTTGGTAATTGGGGAGAGCATTCAGTATGAAACCGCCCAAAATGGGCATTCTATGCACTCGGTGGTGACCGGTGTAAACCGCGTTGCTATTCCTGCAACGTTTGGTGTGCTTACAACAATTGCTGCGTTTTTTCCGCTTACTTTAACGGAAGGGGATATGGGCAGCAAATTAGGCGGCGTTGGAATGGTTGTGATTTGCTGCTTAATTGTTTCGCTGGTGGAGTCTAAGTTTGTATTGCCCAGCCACTTGCGCAAACCTTCAAAAATATTGCAAAAACCTGCGTTCAATAAATTGAATGCGCTATCGACCGGCGCCACTAAAAAAATGGATGGGTTTGTTGAGCGTTATTATAAGCCCGCTTTAGATTGGGTTGTTGTACGCCCTGTTCGCACCATTTCTGCTGTAGTCGGGGTGTTGGTTATTTCGCTGGCGATGATACCTCTCGGCTTATTAAAAATGGCCATTATTCCCAATATTGCCGATTTCGCATTACAGGCATCTTTTCAGTTTCATCCTTCTGTTGCGCCGTCTATACGTGAAACTATTGGCGATAAAGCAACCGAGCAGTTACGTGCGGTAAGCGAAGAAGTAAAACAGAAATATAATCTTGATTATCAACCGGTAAAGCATATTAGCCAGCATTATAGCGGCAGCGAGCTTGTGGTGGATGTAGAGCTAGAAGAAGCCTTTAACGCCCCCTACGATGCTTATGATATTCAACAAATGTGGCGAGATAGCTTGCCCTATACGCCGGGTATTTCTTCGTTAAGTATTGATGCAGGGTCTGGCAGTAGTGAAAAAATTGCTATAGAGCTAAGCGGAGAAAACATTGAATCGCTAAGAGCGCTATCTAAAGAATTACGTGAGCATTTAGCCAGCCAAGATGACGTGGTTGATATTCGCGATTCTGAACTGGCCAATATGATTGAATACAGATTCAAACCTACAGATTTAGCTAAAAGCTTAAATATAAGTGACGCAGAAATTATTACGCAGGTTCGTGCCGCTTTCTATGGGCAAGAGGCTCAGCGTATTACTGTAGGTGAGCGCGAAGCAAGAGTTATGGTGCGCTTAGAAGACGAATATCGGCATTCGCTAACTGGCTTAAATGCCATGTTGTTACCTATACAGTCAGCAGACGGCAGCAAACAGTATATTCCTTTGTCGCAATTGGTTGAAATAGAACAAAATGTTGTGCCTTCTGAAATACGACGTATTAATAAGCAGCGCACAATAACGGTATATGCCAATACCAAAATGAATACACGGTCGCCTGAAGATGTAGCAGAAGAGATGGGTGAGAGCGTTTTGCCAGAAATGGTTAAAGCCTACCCTGGTGTGGGGTTTAGCATTGAGGGCGAGGCAAAAGAGGCTAATAAATCTTTATCTAGTATTTTATCGTCTGCTGGGTTAGCCGGTTTTATTTTGTTCGCGCTTATGGCGTTGCCACTCGGGTCATTCCGCTACCCTGCGTTAATTTTATGTTTAATACCTTTTGGTATGATCGGCGCAGTGTGGGGGCATATTGCCTATGGCCTAACCTTTAGTTTAATGTCGATTTTTGGTGTGATTGCATTGGCAGGGGTATTGATTAATAACGGGTTACTCTTGGTGGATCAATATCGAGAAAACATAAGGCTAGGACAAGATATAACCGAAGCAATAAAGCAGGCATGTGTACGCCGATTCCGCCCAATTGTATTAACGTCCATTACCACGCTTGCAGGGCTTATGCCTTTAATGTGGGAAGGCGACCCAGAAGCCTTGTGGTTGGTCCCAATAGCCATTTCGTTGGGGGTCGGTTTGCTAGTGGCTACCGCTATAACACTAATTATATTTCCTGCCATGTTGTTGTTGCTTGATCGCAATAAAGTACATGAGCAGCAGGAAGAGTTTACGAGTGGTATACAGCCGAAAGAAGTATAAGTGATAAATAATTAAAAAGCCCGCTTGCGGGCTTTTTTACGTTGTGATGGGTTGGCTTAGTTTTGTTTTAGGACGCTTTATACAGCCTAAAGCCTTGTTTCGATACGGTGTGTATTAAAGGGAAATCGAAGGGCTTGTCTACTTTTTGGCGCAGGCTGTAAAGGTGGCTTTTAAGTGAATCGCTAGATGGGGCGATATCTTTCCAAATAATACTTTCTATTTTTTCGCGGCTAACCACGTTTGGTGAAGACTCTGCTAAGGTGAGAAGTATTTTATAGCAAACGGGAGTGATGGTAATGTTTACATTGTCTCGTGTTACTTCATGCTTGTTTTTATCGATTCTCAAACCAGCTATATCTATTACGTTAGAGATCTGTGGTTGAGAACGTTTGTAAATGGCGTTTACCCTAACTAACAGTTCTTTTAGTTGAAAAGGTTTAACTACGTAGTCGTCACAGCCGCTCTCGAAGCCCTTTATTTTATCTTCTAATGTTTCTCTCGCAGTTAGAAAAATAATGGGTGTTTGGTCGTTGCCGTCAATTCTTAGGCGCTTGGTTAGGCTTATGCCATCAGTGCCTGGTACCCCTATGTCGAATAGGTAAATGTCGTATTCATTAGTAACCGCCAAGTGCATGGCGGTTAGGCCATCCATAGCATAGTCGATATGATGGCCGTTAAGCTCAAAAAACTCGCCTACGCTCTCTGCAATGTCTCTGTTGTCTTCCAGTATAAGAATGCGCATGAGAATAATCCGTTCGGTTAATTTTAACTGTAATGAGTAATATCAATTTAGTTCATTGTCACAGATAAACTGCCTAATAGGGATTCTATTTTAATTTACTGGCTATTTCTAATAAAAATGTTGATTGGACAAGGTTGTTTAAGTGGTTTTTTGTGGTTTGTGATTTGATTAAAAACAGAAATATCAGTTTCATATTTATTACAACTATTATTGGCTAGATGATAGTTCTAATTGCGTGGGAGTACTGATTGGCATAGTAGTTGTGTGTCGCCCGTTAAATGAATTATTATGGCGCCAATATTATGTGTTTTTATTGGTTTTTAAGGTGCTGGCGATTGATGTTTGGTTGCCGCTAGCTCAAAATTGCACTCTACCAATATATAGGTGGTTTTGCATTTTTAGGGAAATACCCTGCTAGAATAGTAAGCTAAAAAGCAGGGTGTTTTACTATAGCCAAGGAAGCCGCTAATCGTTATTACACGCAGGGGTGTGGATATGAACGTATTAGAAATAATTAAGGAAAAGAAAGAAAAAATAGTTGAGCGGAAAGTAGAGCTTAACGATCTCGTATTTCCGCAATTGCGAGATTATTGGAATGAGTTTTGGTTAAACGCTAAAAATAACCATTGGCTTAAATGGGGGATGGAGTCGGTAGTTAATCAGCCGGCTAACGATACAGAGCTAGACCCCGAAGATGTAATCGCTAATGTGTGTGATAACCCAAGCGCCGAGGCCTTGCGCCAAAGTTTAGTTGCAAAAATTGGCGAGGTTTCATACGTTGGCGAATGGCTGGTTGTAGACCAAAGCAAAATCGATGGTTTTGCAGCAGTTACGGAAGATAATCAGTGGATACATACAGATGTAGAGCGAGCGCAGGCTGAATCAACATTTAAGTCGACGATTGCTCATGGTTTGTTAACGCTATCACTGCTTCCTAAGCTTACTGGCGTGGTTGATAGCGATGCTTCCCCGTACCCTGATTGTCGCATGGTTATCAATTTAGGGTTGAACAAGGTGCGTTTTCCTGCACCGCTTAAAAGTGGTAACCGCGTGCGAGCTATAAAAAAAGTCGTAAGCGTAGATGTGGTTAAGCGCGGTTTAATGGTTGAAGAGGAAGTTATTGTTGAGGTAGAGCATTCAGCTAGGCCCGCCTGTGTGGCTAACCCCATATATCGATTTGTATTCTAGTTACCCTCCGGTAGTTTTTACTAAGCCACTATAGAAAACGGAAGAAACCTTCTGTAGTGGTTTGCTTGTCACTTAAATTAAGGAATAACATGGATCGTAAACCAGCCATACGTGTTTGGAATAGCCTTCGTTTACGTATTTTAGTCGCTTTTACATTGCTTTCATTCATTTGCGCCATTGCGTATGGGGTTGCTTCAGATTTCATATCTAAAGTTGTTAACGACCAATTGTTTAATTGGTATGCGTTAGAGAATGCGCGCGAAATTGTGGAGCAAGACCTGCGGCCAGAGAGTGATCGACTTAGATACTTTGTTGAAGGTAACGATATAGACGCCTATAACTTGATATCTGAAAAATTTGGGATGAATGAACCTTTTACTGGTGAGGGCTTTAAGGGGATGGAAGCCTTAGCCAATACTGATAATTTGGGTAACGGCGAAAGACTTTACGAGTTTACCTTTCTGAATAAGGGGCTTCAGGTTGTTAAGGTGCCTCGAGACGATAAATTCCAGTATGTTATCTACGATATATCTGATTTTACCAACGTACTTAGCGAAGATAGCTTTATAAGTGATAAAAATACTAAATGGTTGATATTACCGCTTACTATTTTTATTACCGCTATGGGGTTGCTTATAGGCGCCATTATGTCGCATCGGGTGATGAAGCCACTTATTCGATTGGCAAAAACCGTTGGCGATACCGACCCAGAGCACATACCGAAAGAGCTTTCTGCTCAGTTCTTCCCAGATGAAGTTGGCACGGTTGCTCGCACAATCGAATCGCTAATGGTACGCATCGAAACATACGTAGAGCATGAGCGCCGCTTCTCTAGGGAGGTTAGCCACGAATTAAGAACGCCGGTAACCAGTATTCATGTATCGCTCGAATTGTTGGAATCCATGTCTCTTTCACCCCAGCAGAGGCGTTTGGTAGATAGAATAGAGCGGGCCAACAATGAAATGTCGCATCTTATTCAAACCTTTCTTTTATTGGGGCGAGATACATTGGATTACGACGATGTAAGATCTATTACTTTGTATACTTTTTGCGATGCATTAGTAGAAAAGCATAGGCATGTATTACAAGGTAAGTCCGTGAATGTAGATATTCAGGTCGATCCATCACTTACTATTACTATTTGCGATTACCTTTTTGAAACAGTTGTATCAAACTTAATTCGCAACGCATTTCAATACACTCAAACTGGCAGCGTGCTTATTCAGGCCGATAGTTCATGTATAAAAATTGTTGATACTGGCTGCGGTATTCCATTTGATCAATTAGATCGAATTAGTCAGCCCTATAATAAATTGCAACCTGAAGGTATTGGTCTGGGCTTGAGTATTGTGCAGCGTATTGTAGAAAAACTGGATTGGGAATTTACTATATCTAGCGACCAATCGAAGGGAACGGTAGTGACAGTAGTGTTCGATGCAAAAATGAAAGCAAGTTGATTAAAATAACGTACTTTATTGAATGGTTGTTTACGCCTATTTTGCAAAAAATTCACTCCTTTAGCCGTATAGTAATGACTCAGTTTTTCTTATATGGAGATGGGTATGCGTATTTTTCCTTTGCTTATATTGGCACTAGGGTTGGTATCTGTTGCGGTTGTAGCAGGTGAAACCGATATGTTGGAGCAGCACAAAAAGGTTTTGCTAGAAGAGTTTCCTGGCGCAAAAATTCTAGAAATAGAGCGTGAAAAGGAAGACGGGCAGTGGGTATGGGAGTACGAATTGGAGTTTGAAGGCGAAGCCTACGAATTGGTGCTAACCGAAGCTGGCGAAGTTTTACGTAAAGAATTAGATTAGTAATAAATAATCCCAATAGCATGGGGACACATATTAATATTTGCTCCACTAGTCATATGGAAGTGAATTTTAGGCTGTAAGGGCGATAAATAAGAGTTAACACAATACTTGCGGGCGCGCCTACGTCAAGTTGGTAATAGAGGTTTTATTGCAGCTAAGTGCAAGTATTTAATGCTCGTAGGTTACCTCTTGCCCCCCGAATTTATCGCCGTTTTTTATTGAATACCGAGTTAAAGTTTAACTCGGTATTTTTTTAGAAGTTCTGTTCGCTAGTAGGGCGAATAATTAAGTCGTGAATGTGAGTGTCTTCGTCGTAATCTAGCATTTGCATTGCAGCTTTGGCGACGCTTTGCGGCGTTAGGTATTCTGGTCGGTCGGTTGCGCGAAAAGCTGTGTCTACGCCACCAGGGTAAAGTGATAGCATCTTAATTTTGTCTTCGCGTAACTCTTTTCTCATCACTTTCGTGTAGCTGTCTAATGCCGCTTTGGATGCAGTATAGGCTGCGATACCAGGATTGGAGAACTGACAGACGGTAGAAAGTATATTTACGATAGCGCCGTTTTTATTCGCCTTCATATTTGGGATGACCGCTTGCATAAAAGCAATAGGGGCGTAGCAGTTAATTTTCATTAACCAATGTAAGTCATCTATTGATACTTCATGGCCTAGCGCGCGTACATTGTTTAGGCCTGCGCAGTTTACCAGTACGTCCACCGCGCCTAATTCTTCTTGCGCTTCTTTGGCAAACAGTTGAATGGCTGCGGTTTCGCTGGCGCAAAAGATGTGATTGTGCGTTTTGGTTTTTTCTGGCAACAGTTCCCAAGTTTGTTCTAGGCGTACTTTATCGCGTCCGCAAAGGCTAAGGTTATAGCCTTGGTCTGCCGCCATTATGGCAATTTCTCGCCCTATGCCCGAGGTGGCGCCGGTTATCATCATGTGTTTAGCCATGGCTGTAAGTACTCCAAATATTTCTTAGGTGAGGTTTTAGTGTGGGCATAAAAAAAGCCCGCGTTAATAGCGGGCTTCTTTTTGACCATTTATAGGAACCTCTGATTAAACGCTTTTTGGCTTTCAGGCATTTTTGTCCTCTAGGCATTTTATTGAGGCATATTGGTTGTCTGTTGAAATAAAATAACGACGAGGACGAGAATGCCTGAAAGCCCCGTAGGGCGTGGCCAAAACGTCCATCTACTTCGTTGTTCTTCTTGCTAAGGACTAAGGCCATTAGCTGCGAAGAACGCCTAGCAGCTGAACGTTTTGGCTCTCGCAAAAAGCACTTGGGATTAATCAGAGTTTCCTGTAATTTATTTACCCATTAAAAATAGCATAAGGGCTTTTTGTGCGTGTAGTCTATTTTCGGCTTCATCCCATACTACCGATATGTTTTCGTCTTCTAATAATTCTGCGCTAACTTCCTCGCCTCTGTGGGCAGGTAAGCAGTGCATGAATATTGCGTCTTTTTTGGCGTGACTCATAAGCTTATGATTCACTTCGTAGCCAGCAAAAGCGGCTAAGCGTTTCTTTTTCTCGTCTTCTTGGCCCATGCTTGCCCACACATCTGTGGCTACCCAATCGGCATTTTTTACAGCTTCTTCAGGAATGCGGGTAACGGTTACGCGGTCACTGTTTTCTGCAATAAGCTGAGGGGCTGGATCGAAGCCTTCGGGGCAGGCAATTTGTAGTTTAAAGTCGCAAAGCTTTGCGGCGTTAATGTATGAATGGCACATGTTGTTACCATCACCAACCCAAGCTACTGTTTTACCCTTGGGGCTGCCTCTGTGTTCAACAAACGTTTGAATGTCGGCTAGCAATTGGCAGGGGTGGTAGTCGTCTGTTAACGCATTCATAACCGGTACGCGCGAATATTCCGCAAATCGTTCTACAATCGAGTGCTCGAAAGTGCGGATCATAACAATGTCTACCATGCGTGATAGTACACGCGCGGAGTCTTCAATAGGTTCACCGCGGCCAAGCTGTGTATCGCGAGAGCTTAAAAATATTGCGCTGCCACCTAGTTGAGCCATACCTGCTTCAAAGCTCACTCGCGTACGCGTGGATGATTTTTCAAATATCATCCCCAGTACTTGGTTTTTGAAGGGCTCATCAGTGGTGCCCGCTTTGTGTTGGGCTTTTAAATCAATAGCGCGCTGAATAACCTCTTCTAATTCTTTTGCAGAAAGGTCTTCTAGTGTTAAAAAGTGTCTTGGTTTAGTCATCGCGTTTTACTCAATTTCTTCTACAAGTTGTACTACAGTATCCACCACCGTTTGGGCTTGCTCTTCAGTCAAAATTAATGGCGGTAGCAGGCGAATAGTATTGCCGGCTGTTACGTTTAACAGCAGGTTTTTCTCTTTCGCGCGTTCAACTAAAGTAGGGCAGTCTTGACTAAGTTGTATACCCATCATCATGCCTTGGCCTTTTACCTCTACCACTTTAGGGTTATTGGCAAAGCGTTCTTTAAACTTGGCGATCATGCTGTTGCCCGTAGCGGCACCGCTTTTCATAATGCCGTCATTCACTAAGGCTTTAAATGTAGCAACAGCAGCGCTGCAGGCTAGTGGATTACCGCCAAAGGTAGACCCGTGGTTACCTGGTTGAAACACCTCTGCTGCTTTGCCTTTGGCCAAACAAGCGCCAATAGGTACACCGTTACCCAAGCCTTTGGCCGTGGTAACTACATCCGGGTGGATATTTGTGTGCTGGTAAGCGAAGTAAGCGCCGGTGCGGCCGTTACCCGTTTGAATTTCATCGAGTATTAAAAGCCAGCCGTTTTCATCACACAAGGCGCGTAAGTTCGTTAAATAATCGTCGGCCGGCACGTTAACACCGCCTTCACCTTGAATAGGTTCTACCATTATGGCGATGGTATTTTCGGTGGCCGCTTGTTTGATTGCTTCGATATCGTTGTAAGGTACATGGCTAAACCCTTCGACCATTGGGAAAAAGCCCGCTTTAACTTTGGGGTTGCCCGTAGCAGATAGGGTGGCCATAGTACGACCATGAAAGCTTTTGTCGCAGGTGATAATGTGAGGTGCAGTAATGCCTTTATCTTGTGCGTACTTTCGCGCAAGTTTAATAGCTGCCTCGTTAGCTTCTGCGCCAGAGTTGCTAAAAAATACTTTATCCATACCGGAAGCTTGCACCAATAGTTTGCCAAGTTCCTGCTGCGGCTCTATCAGAAATAAGTTGGAGCAATGAATAAGCGTTTTGGCTTGCTCGCTAATAGCTTGGGTTACGCTTGGGTAGTTGTAGCCAAGCCCGCATACAGCGATGCCAGATAAAGCGTCTAAATAACGGCGGCCTTCGCTATCCCAAAGATAAGGTCCATCACCCTTGGTTAACGTGGTTTTTCTTTCACCGTATGTATTCATTAGCGCCGACACCGACATTTTTATACTCCCAAAAACAAAACAGGCAGCGAAGGCTGCCTGAACAAGTGATCATTCTATAAACAAATATAGGGTTTGTAAATTTTTGTAGGCGATCATGTTCGATCAAGCCATTACATACCCTAACAATAAAGCATGCAGTGAATAAATAGAATACTCTGTGTGATAATTTATGGTCCGATATTGAATTTCTAGAGAGGGTGCACCCATTAATAGCAAAAAATCACCTATGGAGTGTGCGCTTTGTTTGCGTAAAGTGCCTTTAACCTTTCATCACCTTATTCCAAGAAAGGTGCACGGCCGTAACTTTTTTAAAAAGCATTATGCTCGAGAAGATTTAAATGCGGGTGTACATGTTTGTCGTAAATGCCATTCGGGTATTCATAAGCTATACGATGAAATGACTCTGGCTAAGCAATTTAACTCGCTGGACTTGCTCAAAAATGATGCGGCGATATCTGCGCACGTAAACTGGGTGGCGAAGCAAAAAAGCACCCTGTGAGGTTGGTGCCTTGGCTTGTTGGCGCGCAAAGGCTAGCTGACGTAGTGCATTCGGGTGGCTATCTGCTATACAATAGCGAAATACCCGAGTAAATAACTCAGATTTAAAGTAGTAATTATCACCGTTCTATAAAGAGGTTAGTGTCGTCGTGGATATTATCGAAACCATTAAGAAGCAAATTGAAGAAAACAGTATTATTTTGTACATGAAGGGCTCCCCGAACGCGCCTCAATGCGGCTTTTCCGCTAAAGCTTCGCAAGCCGTAATGGCTTGTGGTCAGCGTTTTGCGTACGTGGATATTCTATCTAACCCCGATATTCGCGCTAACTTGCCTAAGTACGCCAACTGGCCTACATTCCCACAGCTTTGGGTGAATGGGGAGCTGGTAGGGGGCTGCGATATTATTGTGCAAATGCATGAAAGCGGTGAATTGAAGCCAATTATCGACGCTGCAGCACCGAAAGAAGAAGCTAGCGAGTAATTTGTTCTTCTGTGCGGCAAGCCTTCCTTGTCGCACAGCTCCTCCTGTTTGCCCCTTTGTTCTAATATTCCCTCACTTATTTACAATCTAAATAGCTTCCCGCCCTAAGCTACAATCATTTGCTCATTGATAACTCTTATCATTTTCATTACTATTCGCCGCCTAATTACTTTGCCAGCGTAATATGGCTCGATACGCTGGTGTCAGCTTTTTATTTTAAATGGAGTAAATCATGAGAAAGTCTGCGTTAACAGCTGTTATTTCCCTGCTTGTCGCCCCCGTTTTTGCCAATGCCTCCCCAACAGTTGAAGAGCTGCATGAGCTTGTTAAAAAGCAGCAACAGGAAATAGACCTGCTGAAAAAAGAAGTAAGTGAAGCAGACGCAAAAATTGAAGCAACGGCTGACGCTGTTGAAAGTGGTTCTGGTGCTAGCAACAAAAGCGCTTCTTGGGCATCTAAAACCCAAATCGGTGGTTACGGTGAGCACCATTACAACAACTTCCAAAACGGTAATGACAAAATAGATGCACACCGCTTTGTACTATATATCGGCCACACTTTTAGCGATTCAGTGCGTTTTTTCTCTGAGTTTGAATTAGAGCACGGTCTTGTGACAGAGGATGGCCCTGGCGAAGTAGAGCTTGAGCAAGCCTTTATTGAGTGGGATTACGCACAAGGCCACAGTTTAGTTGCTGGTCAGTTTTTGGTTCCAGTAGGTATTTTGAACGAAACTCATGAGCCAGATACTTTCTACGGTGTAGAGCGCAACATTATTGAGAAAAACATCATACCTGTTACTTGGTGGGAAACTGGTGTGATGTTTACTGGTGAGTTGGCTCCTGGACTCGGGTATGACTTAGCTATTCACAGCGGGCTAGAAGTGGTGGCTGATGCCGGTAACGACAATGTAGGGCTTATCAGAAAAGGTCGTCAAAAGTCAGCCAACGCGGTTGCCAACGATTTCGCTTACACCGCACGTATTAAATACACCGCTGTGGCTGGCTTAGAGTTGGCCGCAACCTACCAATTACAAACTAATATTACTCAAGGTGTAGCTGAGGGTGATGCGTCTGCAAGTTTGCTTGAAGCGCATGCAGTCTACAGCGTTGGTGACTTTTCTGTTCGTGGTTTATACGCAGATTGGAATTTAGACGGGGAAGTATTTGACGCGAGCGGGCGCGATTCGCAAAGCGGTTGGTACATCGAGCCTTCATATAAAATCCTTGATAACCTAGGCGTATTCGTTCGTCATTCTGAGTGGGATAACGAAGCTGGCCTTGCTGGCGCGGATGCCGATGCAGCGTTTGATATAGGTGTTAATTTCTGGTTAACCGATACTGTGGTATTTAAAGCAGACTACCAAGACCAAGAATTAGATAATGGCGATGATAACAACAGCCTGAACTTGGGTGTTGGCTGGTCTTTCTAAGCTTACAGCTAACGTGAATTAGGGGCCTGCGGGCCCCTTTTGCCATTTAATGCTATCGAGAGCCAAATGTTTAAAAAAATTGTTTACCCTATAGTTGTATCTTTCTTAATCGCATGTGCAGCAGTGCATGGTAGCGAAGAACAAACATTGAAAGATGTAGAAACGTTTCTTGCAGAGGCGTTTGTTGATGCCGCACCAGCCAGAAAGGTGCTTTGGGTAAATGATGCGCTGCGAGAAGAGGTGCGCCAGTATATTGGTTACGATCTTGATCAGTTGCGTGTTCGCTATTGGGCTGCTGGTAGTCGCACGGCTTGGATACTAGAAGAGATTGGTAAAGAGCGCCCAATTACCATGGGGGTAGTGGTAAATGGCGACGAAATTAGTAATGTTTCCATTCTTGTTTACCGCGAGAGCCGCGGCGCCGAGGTGCAGTACGACTTTTTTACTAAGCAGTTTTTGAAAGCTAACCTAGTTAAAAATACCAAACGTTATGAGCTAAGTGAGTCTATAGATGGAATCACTGGTGCTACTCTTTCGGTGCGTGCAGTTAAAAAAGTCGCTACACTGGCGCTTTTTCTACATCAGCAAACACCGTACGCACTAAATGGCTAAAGCAGAAACAAGAAAACTCTTCACTACATGGCATAAAAAGCTGGGAATCTTCAGCGCCGCCTTTCTTATTTTCCTCTCTATAACGGGCGTATTGCTTAATCATGCGCACGACTTAAAGCTAGATTCAAACGACGTAAACGCCCCTTTTTTGTTAGAAATCTATGGGGTGGAGTTGCCAGAGGTTACGGCCGTCGAACTTGCTCATAACTGGTTATCTCATCAAGAGGGGGTTTTATACTTTGGCTATGATGAGTTTGCCGAATGCAAAGGCGAGTTTTTAGGCGCTGTCTCGCTACCGGAATACTGGATAGCCGTGTGTGGTTTGGAAATACAGCTGTATACCTATGCGAATCAGCTAGTGGAGCGAGCAGGCCCGATGTACGGTTTGCCTCAACCCATTGTGCAAGTTGGTAAATGCTATAACAGCCTGTGTGTTTCCGACGGCGTCCAAAGCTATCAATTAAATGCCGATGAAATGACGTGGGCGCAAGTGCAGTACCCCGTTGGAAGAGTATTGCAGTGGGTTGAGCTAACCGAACCGCCACTGCATGTGCTGGCGCAAGTACAAAGCAATCGCCATGGTGGAGAGATTACCTGGGAGCGAGTGGTAATGGATTTGCACGCTGGAAGGTTCTTGGGGGCGATAGGGCCGTTGTTTATGGATGCGGTGGCGCTACTATTTATTGTGTTAGCGGTTACGGGCATTATATTGTGGATGCAAAAAAACAAGCGTTCTGGGCAACGAAGAGAAAAGGGCAGGCGTAAGTTAAAAGAATAGGGCCCGTTTAATGCGTTCATTAAACAGCGCTATTTAAGTCTTTTGGCTCTTTTCTCTATCAACCACCGCAAGGGCAGGCTAACATAGTGTCGATATGGTTGCCGGCATAGAATAATCGCGTGAACTTACATCGTCTCAAGCGCAAAAAATAACCGTTAGCCACAAACACTTGCAATAGGTGCTTACTAAATACGCAATTACATGACTATTAATTTACCTGGTTACAAAATTCTTCGCACGCTGGGCAAGGGTGGTATGGCCACCGTGTATTTGGCCGAGCAGGAAATCTTCGAGCGCGAAGTTGCGCTTAAAGTCATGTCAAAATCCCTCGCCGAAGACCCAAGTTTTGGTCAGCGATTTATGCGCGAGGCTAAAATTGTTAGTCAGCTGGTACACCCAAATATAGTGACAGTACACGATGTAGGTGTGCATGAGGGGTATTACTACCTGTCTATGCAGGTGATAGATGGCTTAGATCTTAAGCAGTCTCGACGCTCCCTTTCTTTGCGACAAAAAGTAACGGCTATTCGCGATATTGCTAAAGCGCTGGATTACGCTGGCAGTAAGGGCTATGTACACCGTGACATTAAGCCAGAAAACATTCTTTTCCATACGTCCGATGGCAGGGCAGTGCTTACCGATTTTGGCATTGCGCGCGCAGCTGAATCAGACCTAACGATGACGCAAACCGGCACCGCCATCGGTACGCCCCACTATATGAGCCCAGAGCAGGCTAAAGGCCTAGCGGTAGATCACCGAGCAGACCTGTACAGCTTAGGCGTGGTGTTTTATTTGCTGCTCGCAAATAGGTTGCCGTTCGATGCTGAATCGGCTGTGGCAATAGGTATAAAACATATTACTCAAGCAATTCCGTTGTTACCTGCCGAATATAATCAGCTGCAGCCGTTAATTGATAAGTTAATGGCCAAAAAGGTAGAAGATCGCTTTCAAAGCGCCAAAGAGCTGATAGATGCCTTAGATGATTTAGATTTACCTGTGCTTGAGCATGCTGAGCGTATGGCGGCGGATGCAATCGCTTTGCGTGCAGAGCCGGGTGACCCAGATGCCCCCACGAGACTCGCCTCAGCGATAACTATAGAGGACACGATAGGGGATACGATCACTGCACCTACCATTCAACGCGAGGTGGGAGATTTAAAATCTGCAGCCAAAAGGCAGCGCAATACAGCGGCCAGTACTACCACTGAAGAAGATTATGAAGTCGTTTACGAAGACGATGACGACGCGCATAAAGGCAGTTGGTTTCCTTGGGTTGCTGGCGCGCTCGTGCTGTGTGCCGTGGCTGGCGGCGTGTTTTATCAGCAAAAGCCAGAAACCGCTAGCGTGTGGATAGATGAAGGTATTGCCTATATCGATCAAGTAGCAGCCGCCGCAGAGGGGCTGCTGTTCGAAAGCGACTCCGAAGCCCCCGCAGTATCTAGACCGGAACCTGTTTCATCTCTGCCAAGCGGCGCAACCGATTTACCTGCGAACAGTGAGCCAGTTGCAGCACCGGCCTCGGCAGACTCTGCTCAGCAGCAAGAGACACCTGCGGTGGTATCTGGCGAGCAGGGTGATAATGCATCTGAACTAGACCATGCAGAAAGCCCTGTTGAAGTTTCGCCCGCAGAGGCCCCCGAAATTGTTGCAGCTAAACAAAATTTAGACACGCTCAAAACGCACTTTCAAACCGAGCCAGCCGTACTGGCGCAATTGGTGGAAGCCTACGGCGTACTGCTCGTGTTGCAGCCAGAGAATCAACTGCTACAAACAGAGTTCGAAACTTTACAGCAGCAAGAGGCAGATAAAATTATTGCGCTAGTGGCCGAAGATAAACTCGAAGCTGCACAAAAGGGGTTAGATCAATACAAAGCAATTTTTACTGATGTAAGCCAGCAGGAAATTTTAGATATTGAAGCGAGTGTTGAGCGGCAAATAAATATTAATGGGCTGTTGGCTAAAGCGGATAGTTATTATCAAGCGAATGCATTGACGCGACCAGCAGGTGAAAACGCGCTGGATGTGTACCAGCAGGTTATCGCGTTAGACCCTCAAAATAGTATTGCTGCTGCCAGATTAGATGATGTTGCCAATAAACTAATAGGGTATGCGCGCAAACACGTCGCGAGTGAGCAGTGGTCGCAAGCTGCAACCTATGTAGATAAAGCGCTTGCAATAACGCCAGATTCCAACAGTGCTGCGCAGCTTAAAAAACAGATTGTTGAAGGTAGAGCAAACACGGCGAAACTTGAAAAAGCGTTGGCAGAAGGTAAGCAGGCGCTCGCCAATGGTGACTATTTTTCGCCAGCAAATCGCAATGCTTATACGTTTTTTCAGCGGGCGTTAAATGTAGATGCGAACAACGCTACCGCAAAGGATGGCCTTGCCCAAGCGCAAAAATTATTTACGCTGCGCGTGTTTGATTTGGTGGAAGCAGAGCAGTTCGATACGGCGAGATCCTTGGTGGATAAAGCTCAGCAAGATTCCCCAGGGCTTGCCGTATTAGAACAATTAGCGCTGAGTGTGAATGAGCGCATTGCTGAGCTTGAATACGCAAAAACCCCCCGTATTACACGGTTAGTGGTGTCAGGGCAGCCCGTTGGCGGGCCGCCTAGTGAGCAAGCTAATACTATTGTTGCGGACAGGTCTATTCATATAGCGTTTCAATTTGAAAATTTTCAAAGCGACACTGCCGTTATTCAGGCGGAGCTGACCGACGGTACTGAAACGCTACAGATCGCGCAGGTACCAGTAATAGTTACGGGTAGTGAAGGGTTATCTGAGTTTAGTATCAATCGAGCGGTGGAGGGCTTTCCGAATGGCAGCTACACTGTGTTCATGCGTTTAGACGGCAAGGTACTAAGTAAAACACTTTTCCGTGTTCAAAATTAACCCGTTTGACCTGTTGTGTGTTTTTAACGCCTACAAGAGAAATAGTATGTTATCCCATAAATTATCCATTATAGCGGCAACTTCGGTGCTAGTAGCTGCATGTCAGTCACCTGCCAATGTGAAAGAGCTAGAGGTGAAAAACAGCAACCTGCAAAACCAGCTCACTAAGGCTCAGCAAGAAATAGTGGGGCTGCAAACAGATAAAAAGCAACTAATGGGCGAAATATCTGAGTTGAAGCGGGTAATGGGAGTACTGGATACCGAAAAGAGCTCGCGCGTAGAAGAGTCTTTGTCTCTACGCACAGAGGTGCGTCAATTTGTGCAGGCGCAGGTCGATTCCCTTAAGGCATTCATGGTCGCTAGCGATTTGTTAGACTATGTTGGCGGTGAGTTGGTGCAGCGTTCCAGCGCACATGAGGGGCCGGGGGTATTGGTAGACTTAGGCAACCGCGTGCCACGTGCTGGTAATTTAAGTGGGGTAGCTGGCTTTTTTACAGGCCCAACTTCGCTAAAAGTGTATGTGCTTAGGCCGGTAGATGATAGGTATGTGGTTATATGGGGTAGTAATACTTTAACGGTGGCCGGTGCTGGCGAGCAGCGCGTAGAGTTTGGCGTTAGTGTGGGAATTCAGCAAGGCGATGTTATTGCGTACGATTTTAACGGCAATGTGAATGTAACCTTCGATAAGGGTACGGGGGCTACGGCGTTGTCTAGTAAATCACTACAGCTGGGGACTGCTATCTCGCCATCTTCCTTAAAAAATGCCAAAGAGAAGCGCGCCTATTCTTTAGGTGTGTTTGCAATTTTAAAGTAGTGGGGTAACGTAAAGATTTTCAGCGAAGGCTGGGTGTTAGCCTTCGCTGAATAGATGATGATTCTAGGCCAGAAGGTGTTAGGCCTTGATCATTTTGGCTTGCATGTAGTTCTCAATTCCAATTTTCTCGATTAAGCCCAATTGGGTTTCCAGCCAATCTACGTGCTCTTCTTCTGAGTCTAAAATGCTTTGAAGCAGGTCGCGGCTAATGTAATCGCGCACAGATTCGGCATACTCAATACCATCTCTCAGGTCTGGTATTGCCTTCATCTCTAGCTTTAGGTCGCATTCGAGCATTTCTTTGGTGTTTTCGCCAATAAGCAATTTGCCAAGGCTTTGTAGGTTTGGAAGACCTTCAAGGAATAATATGCGCTCGATAAGCTGGTCCGCATGCTTCATTTCATCGATAGATTCTTCGTACTCGTGATCCGCAAGTTCCTTTAGGCCCCAATCTTTGTACATGCGTGAATGTAAAAAGTATTGGTTAATAGCAACTAGCTCGTTGCCGAGAGCTTTATTTAAAAATTCAATTACTTTGGGGTCACCTTTCATGGCGGGCTCCTTGTTTGGTGCTGGTACGTGCCCGAAGTGTGCGCCTGTAGGAGGGGTGTGTCAAGCTAACTGCTTGATTTTGCAGGGGAAAATAAGCGCTAAAAATGATGAGAAGTATTTTGATTTGCCTTACACGAGCAGGTATGGCGCCAAAGAGTGTTTAAGCTACCTGATAGAAGCTTCCTGCGCCAAGATCGGCGGTGTTCTCTAAGGTTTCGCGAACGATTTCTCTGCAAAAAGAAGAGCATTTGCCGCATTGAGATGCCACGCCTAGTTGATCGCGTACAGCGCGCATGCTTTCTGCGCCATTGTTAACCGCAGTGCGGATTTGCGAATCGGTTATGCCCTTGCAAAGACAAACATACATGGTGGAAATCTCAATTAATCAAACTTGTGGTAAATTTAATGCAAACAAGAACGATTGTCAATAACGTTTAGATATGGATGTTCGTAATTTAATTATTCTTTAACAATAAGCAGGTAGGTTTGGGCGGACACTTGTAATTTGTATTGGCTGCCCCCAGTTTGTGGAACTTGTACAAGGTTTGTTGGCACTGGCTAGTGCTTAATCAACTTAGGCAAAACCTATCAACCCTATATAGATTTTTAATCAAGGGGTTGAGGGTGGGGGTGTATGATAGCCCCACCTGTTATATAGGCGGGCACATACGCTGTGCCTGCTAGGCGTAAAATAAAACTCACATTCTCAAGGGAGAACTACCATGGGCGTACTCGTTGGAAAACAAGCACCAGACTTTACCGCACCAGCTGTACTAGGCAGCGGTGAGATTGTAGACAGCTATAACTTTGCTGAAGCAACTAAAGGCAAAAAAGCTGTAGTATTCTTTTACCCACTAGACTTTACCTTTGTATGTCCTTCTGAGTTGTTGGCTTTCGACCACCGCATTGCGGAATTTGAAAAGCGCGGCGTAGAAGTGATCGGTGTTTCTATCGATTCTCACTTCTCTCACAACGCCTGGCGTAACACTCCTGTAAACGAAGGTGGTATTGGCCCAGTTAAATACACCTTGGTTGCAGATATGACTCACGCTATCTGTAAGGCTTATGATGTTGAATCAGAAGGCGGTGTTGCTTTCCGTGGTTCTTTCTTAATCGACGAAGATGGTTTAGTGCGTCACCAAGTGGTCAACGATCTTCCATTAGGTCGTAACGTAGATGAAATGTTGCGTATGGTTGATGCACTTGCATTCCACCAAGAGCACGGCGAAGTATGTCCTGCTGGCTGGAAAGACGGTGACAAAGGTATGACTGCATCACCAGAAGGTGTTGCTGCTTACTTGTCTGAGAACGCTTCAAACCTATAAGGTTAAGCGTTTAAAGTAAAAAAGCCGCTGTGGAGCAATCCATAGCGGCTTTTTTATGTGTAGTAAAACGAAAAGTTTACTCTTCTTCTAGGCTGGTTTCATCCATGGCTAGATTGTCGCCTACTGGTAGTGGCCAGCCACCTAGATCCTTCCAGCGATTTACAATTGTACAAAACAGGTCGGCTGTTTTTTCTGCATCGTAAGCTGCAGAGTGGGCTTCGCGGTTGCTAAACTCAATTTTCGCTAGCTGGCATGCTCGTGCTAAAACGGTGTGGCCAAAGGCTAAGCCCGATAGTGTGGCTGTATCGAAGCACGAGAATGGGTGAAAGGGGTTGCGCTTAACATCGCAGCGGTTGCTGGCGGCGTTAACAAAGCCCAAATCGAAGTGCGCGTTATGTGCAACCATCACTGCGCGGTTGCAGCCGTTCTCTTTTACCGCTTTGCGTACAGAGCGGAAAATTTCGTTAATGGCTATATCTTCCGGCACGGCGCAGCGGTCGTCGCTGTCTAGGTCTATGCCGGTAAAGTCCAGTGCGCTTTGCTCTATGTTCGCACCTTCGAATGGGTCTACATGGAAGTCGAAGGTTTCGTGGCGATGCAGAACCCCGTCTTCATCCATTCTTAGGGTAACTGCAGCAATTTCTAATAGAGCATCGGTGTGGCTGTTAAAGCCGCCTGTTTCAACGTCAACAATTACGGGCAAAAAACCGCGAAATCGAGCTGCAAAAGGTGTTTTACCGTTCTCATCTAATTTTTCGTTTTCAATTGTCACAATAATTCTGCTTATTCCGCTGGTGTCAGAGTCCAATTCAACGTTTCGCCAGCTTTAACTGGCACTAGCGTATCACTTCCGAAGGGCAGGTTGGACGGTACTGTCCATGCTTGCTTGGTGAGGGTCACTTTTGTTGTGTTGCGCGGTAGGCCGTAAAAGTCGGGGCCAAAATGGCTGGCAAAATCTTCTAGTTTGTCGAGTGCGCCGGCTTCTTCGAATGCCTCAGCATAAAGTGGTAGCGCGGCAAAAGCGGTGTAGCTACCTGCACAGCCACAAGCAGCTTCTTTTTTACTTTTTGCGTGGGGGGCAGAGTCGGTGCCTAAAAAGAACTTTGGGTTACCACTGATTGCAGCACTAATTAGAGCTTGCTGGTGCGAGCTGCGCTTTAAAATAGGCAAACAGTAATAGTGTGGGCGTATACCGCCTGCGAGCATGTGGTTGCGGTTGTACAAAAGGTGGTGCGCAGTAATGGTTGCCGCTACGTTGGGGCCTGATTTAAGTACAAACTTGACCGCATCTTCGGTAGTAATGTGCTCTAAAACGATTTTTAGCGTTGGGAAGTCCTTAACAAGCTGCTCCATTGTGCGGCTTAGAAAGGTTGCTTCGCGGTCAAAAATATCGATATCTGCATCGGTAACTTCGCCGTGTACCAAAAGCTTAATATTGTGCTCTTGCATGGCAGCAAGGGCGTCGTAACAGTTTTTTATGTCGGTAACGCCTGAGTCTGAATTGGTTGTGGCGCCGGCGGGGTAGAGCTTACAGGCCACTATGCCTTTGGCCGCTGCCTCTGCTATGTCTGCGGGGCTGGTTTTTTCGGTAAGGTATAACACCATTAGCGGGGTAAAGTCGGCGTCTTCCGGTGCGTGGGCAAGAATGCGTGCTTTGTAATCTAGTGCCTGCTTGGCGTTTAGTACGGGGGGCACAAGGTTAGGCATAATAATGGCGCGGCGAAAGTTGCGGGCGGCATCGGATACGGTGTATGCGAGGGCATCGCCGTCGCGCAGGTGAATGTGCCAGTCATCGGGGGCGGTAAGAGTAATTTTTTCAGACATGAGTTCTTGCTGCTTATTGGCATTCAAGCCTGTGGCCACAGGCGGTTAGCGTTGTTGCCGATTTCTGCGCATGTTGCGAGTCGGCGTTTTGTGTGTGGCTTGCATGCTACCTTAATTCCACTTTTATTGCATCGTTCTAAAGTTTCCCCTCGCGCTGCCGAAATCCTATAGGAGAGGGTGCGTAGTGCCGTTTAATGTCTATTGGGACGCCAGTTATGCGTGATATTTGGGTTGGGTTTTGGGTGTGCTTACTTGTGTCGTTGCCGGCGCAGGCGGTTACCTATTCCAACCATATTAATACCAGTGAGTGGGAGGCGCGCAGCTCGGTGTTTGAATGTAGGCTTGAACACACGGTGCCTTACTACGGCAAAGCGGTATTTCGTACCCGTGCGGGTGAACGGTCTGGCTTTTTCCTAAGTGCTAAGGCCTCTCGTTTTAAGGCGGGCGAGGCCAAGCTAACGACGCGAATACCTGTGTGGTTTAACCCCAATGAAGAAGAGCGCGAAAGTCTTATGGGGGCGGCGCCCATTAAACAGGGTAAGTGGCCGCTGTGGTTAGATACTACTTGGGCCGAGCGCATGATGGCCGAGTTAAGTGAGGGCAACGAGGTAGCCATAAAGCAAAAAGTTTGGTTTAACAGCGAGGCCGAAGAGGCTGAGCTGGCGCTGTCTAGTATTGGCTTTAAGAAAGCCTATCGCCGTTATTTGGATTGCTTGGCAGGTTTACTGCCCGCCAATTTTGATCAGCTAAAGCGCACGGCTTTGTATTTTGAGCCAGGTGAAACCGATGTGCTCAGCCCCGGATTGCAGCGGCAATTAGATAAAATTCTTGCGTTGGTGAAACACGACAATAAGTTGAGGATGTTTTATATCGACGGTCACACCGACAGTAATGGCGATAGGGCCGAGAATTTAGAACTGTCGAAAACGCGGGCCGAACTTGTTTCTACTTATTTGAAGCGCCGTGGTATACCCGAAGATTGGATTGTGATTCGTTGGCATGGCGAGCGCTACCCAGTAGCTAGTAATGCCACGGTAAACGGCAGGGCGCGCAACCGACGCGTAACAGTGCGCTTAGAGCGCATTGAAGAAATAGATGTTTTGCCTCTAGGGGGTAAAAGCGACACTGCTGCCGCAGTGGGGGATGGTCAGCGCGCCCATGCCGGCGATGCGAACGAACAATAGAAGGGCCGCTAATGGCTAGTAATAAACTACTAATTGCTAGCAGTTAAAAATTTAGTGGCCCCGGTTAGTTAGCCGCCAAGTTGTTCGACTAATTTATTTATTTGGTTCTGTAACTCTTCTACTGTTAATTCAAGCATTTCTACTCGTTCAAGCAGTTCTGCATTGTTTTGTGGACTATTGCTTTGCGCTGGGGTTGAAGTATTGGTGGTTGCCGGTATTTGCGCAACTGTTGTGGCTGCATCGCCACTAAAAAGATGGGCGTAACGCGATTCGCGCTTGCCTGGCTCGCGCTCCAGTTTTACCACATAGCTACCGCGGCTATGGTCAATGAGGCCCTGAAGTACCTTTTCTGTTTCCTGCACATCGGCAAATGTACACAGTCTATTTGTGCGAGTGCGCAGCTCCCCGGGTGTTTGAGCGCCGCGCAAAAAAAGCGTGCATACAATTGCTAGCTCTTGCTTGGTGAATTGCAGCTCGCCAAATTCGCTATTGCAAAACCTATGTTTGTACTTGGGTATGCGATTGCCGACTCTAGACTCGACCACTAACCCTTGCTTTGCCAATGCATCTAAACTCTCTTGCACTTCGGTTTCGGAGAGGTTTAAAACCGGTTCTCGATTTGTTTTTTGGTTGCATGCATTGGTTAAGGCGTTAAGTGACATTGGGTATTGGTCGGGGGTGGTAACTTCCTTTTCAATTAATACGCCAATAACGCGGGTTTCGTTAAGTGATAACTTCATTGCTATGCGCCTGTGTCCGTTTGTTGTTATTTGGTTAGCATAACCGCGGTTAGCTAACCATGTTGTCGGAAGGTTGTGTTTTTTCGGGTGTTACTTTATTGCTGTTACTTTGTTAGGTTACATAGGTAATTCTTTTAGTAGTACACCCGCCCAGAAATGTTCTTGAAACCAAGTGGCCCCCTGTTTGCGAGCAAGCTTTAAGTGCTGTTGGGTTTTGGCACTATCGCCGTCGCGCCAAAAGCGCATCGCGGTATAAAAGTGTGCATCGGCCAGTTCACATACATCTTTGGCTTGATCTACTGGCGTTGTCGCTGGCGCTTTTTCTGCAGTTAGGTAATTGTAGAGTATCTTTTCCCAGTCGTTATTAAGTTGCACGTTTTCTAGCATAAGTGGCAGTGGGGTGTTGTTCGAAATAGACTGCAGCCAGTTTGCGATTAAATTGTAATAAATATTCTCTGGGTCTTTTTTTACAAGCTTACGGTATTCAAGCGAAGCTTCATCCCAGTGGCCAGTGCTGGCTTTGTAGAGCGCAAAGTCGCGGTAGGGCTCGGCGTACTTTAAGCCATTGCTTAATAAAGTTTGCGCAAGTTCGGCGGCTTCTTGGTATTTATTTAAGTTTATATAGGTATCTATTAGCAGCGAGCCGTTCCAAGCGTCTTGCTCTAAGGAATAGGCTTGCGCTGCAAATTTATGCGCTAAAGGGTGTAAGCCTAGTCGTAGGTATTGCAAGCCTACTAGGCCCGCGGTGTCAGCGTTTTCTTTGTCTGCCGCTGCGGCTTTTGCACCGTAGTAGGCTGAGCGCTTAAGAAGTGGTTTTTGTTCGAAGTTACATGCGCGAGATTCAATCACTCCATTTATTGCGTAGGCTAAACGTTGGTTGTTTTCTGGGTCGTCTGGTGCGTATTTTACCGCATGCTCAGCAGCGGCTACGGCCATCCAGTCGTGTTCCTTTTCAGCGTATTGTTCGCTTAGCTCTTTCCAAGTGTGCGCATTGCGCGGCTGCTGTTGGATGGCGCGAAATAAAATAGGAATAAGAGTGTCTGCGCTTGCGTCGCCGCTCAAGCGAGCATAACTGATTTTGGCCGGCGAGCTCACATCTTGCCGTATAAACGGGTTTAGCGCGTTAAACGCGGCTTCTACTTCTTGCTCGGAATAATCATTTTTCCAAAAGCTGGCCCACATTAGCGTGTCGTAATGAGCTTGTTGGATGTTAATGTTGTCTGGTTGCATGGCCAGCGATTTAGCAAATAGCTTTTCGGCTAATAGCAGCGGCATAAGCTGCTCGGTTTGCTCCCAGCGATTGTATTGCTCTGCGCCCATGTCGAAATAATCGAAGGCGGTAAGAGGCTTTTTAAAGGCGGGGGTGTCTTGTTTGGGGGCATTGGTCCCGCAGCTGCTTAAAGCGAGCACAGTCGCCGCAATTGTCACTGCACGGCTTAGGGTATTGGTATATTTGTTTTTCATTGTTGTAGTCCATGGTCCTTGGTGTCGTTATTTTTAAGCGTTATGGGTTAGGGCAAGTAACCCAGGCTCTCTGCTTTTTCAAACGATGCCATTGAATCTTCAATTAATGAATTGAAGCCCTGAACCATGCCGAGTACGTGCCATGCCTCGCCACTCTTTTTGTTTAGCGCCACTGCTTTTTTCGCGGGCTCCAGCGCCTTTTCGAAGTTGCCTAGCTCAATGCGGTGGCGTGCTAGCGCTAGTTGATAGGAGAAACTTTTCTCGCCATTTTTACTTTTTATATTTTCTAGCTCTGCCAGACCCGAGTCTGCAGGTGCGGCCCGCTGGCTTACCATCCACGAGCCTATTTGGTTTAGCTTTGTTAGCTGAGCGTAGTAATCTTGATATTCTTTAACGCTTAAATGGTGCATGGGTTTGGTGAATTCCATGGTTACCACATAATCGTTACCTTTTACTTCGCCTTTTTGTTTTAAGGTGAAGTATGGGGTGGTCATATCGTCACTGGCACCTAACAACGTGGGGATGGTGTGATCGGTACCACGAAAAGTAGAGGTGGAATAGAGCTTCCATTCAGTTACGTCCCAGTACGCATTCTTTCTTGTATCTGGAATTTGCATGCTGGAGTAATTGCCAAACAAATTATTTGCTTGGCCAAAACTCGCGCCTAAAGTTTCAAAGTTATCTTCACTATTTTTAAACGTTAACGTGCCTTCTATATATGCTGGTTGCCAAAGTTTCTCGCTGTTTTTAACGTTGCCTACAACACTAAAGTCGAGCGAATTGCTAAATAGCGAAGAGAGAAAGTTTGAAATATCGGTTTCTCTATCGTTGTTGTGAATCCACCAGTTGCGAATGTTTTGCTCGAAAAAGCCTGATAGTTCTATGCGTACATCAACTTGCATTTCGCCATTGTGTGGACGGTGATAATCTAGCTTTACGTGTGCGTAGTCATCTACAAAGCCTTCGTTGATGGTGGTGAGCTTGCCGCCAGTGCCATCGACGATTAAAGCCGTTTGACCTTTGGCGTAGTTAGACATACCTGGGTATAAGCTGCGATCGCCAGTGGTATCCATCCAGATGGGGGCGTAGTTTCCACTGGCTGGTATGTAAATTATCATGTGGTCGAAGATGAGATTGACCAGCGTTGTATCGCTGCGGCCAGCCGAAGCTGTTTCTACCAGCGCGGGAAGAGCGTGTACACCTAGCATGCGCAAAAGCGCTACGCCTACAACGGTTTGATCCTTACAGTCGCCGTAATTATTGGCAACAATTTCATTGGCGAAGTGGGGTTCATAGCCACCGCGGCCCAAGTGGGCGAACACATACCGAATATTGGATTGTAAGTAGCTGTATACCGCTCGAATCTTTTCTTCTCTCGTCGCGTTTTCGGCTAGGTTGAAGCTTGAAACAATGGCTTTAAGTTCGTCGGTTGGCTGGATCTTGTCCTTCACGTTGCTCCAAGTCCATGCATCCACAGCGCTCCAGTTATTGAGCGTGGATATACGTAGCATGGGGGCAAGCTTGTGCAGGTCTTCGCTCCAGCTTTCTGGGTAGAGTGGGGCAACCTTATTAATGCTCCAGGTGCGGGTAGTGATGCCATTCGCTTTTTTGGTTTTTGCTTTGGCGGGGAACCCCATGAACGCTTTGGTGTGGAGGGTAAGATCGCTAGGCGCATTGAGAGTGAGGCTGTAGTTATGAACATAGTCGCCTCGCCAGCCGTCATTGCCCACTTTGGCTTGAAACCAGTAGGGCATGGCTCTTTCGGTGAAAAGCTCGGGAAAGGCTAGCTCGTTACTGGTTTGCGAATACTGAAACTCGATAATTGAGCCAGGAGAAACATCGGGCAGAGAAAAAACCAATTCACTGCTGTCGGAATAGAAATCTTGCCCGCCTCCCGTTACTCGCACCTGCACGGCATCGCTGGCGAGGTTGTTGATTTTACCGGTTGCAGAGCGCACGCGAGCGAAGTCGAGGCTTGTATTCGAATAGTAATGGTTGTATTGAATGGCTAGGCGGCCGTAATCGCGCGCGGCTTCGAGTGTATTGATACGTATGGAGTAGTAATTTTGCTGCTCCCAGTGGCCGCTGGCCTTGACGCTGCTGGTATTGATTGCGTGCAGCACCTCCGCTTCGTGCGCAGTGGCGGGTATTTGGGCTTGTGCTTGCAGCGACGGCGCGAGGCTAGCTTTTACCGGTGGCTCCTGCATGGGTTTGGGCTCTGTATGTGCGATACCGCAAAAAAAGCAGAGGATAAAAAGGGTGGCAAGGTGCAAAGGTGATGAAAAGCTGCGCGGGGGTAAAAAGGTCATGTATCAATCCAATCGTGTCATTATATCTGGGCCTAGCACTCAATTGCTGGGGCTTGTTTCCATATTATGTAAACCGCGTGTGTTCGTTCGAATAGTGGTGCGGGTACCAACTAAATGTATCATAAACAAATCGGTCAGGGCATTCGGTACGTGCTTCTTTGTTAGGGCTTTTGCGCAAATACCTATGGGAAAATGGAAGCTAAATACCTCTAATGGCGTTTTTAGGCTAATTGGTTGATCAATTGCGCTCAATTATGGAGCGCAATACTGTTATTTGGCGCGTGTAGCGTATACAATTGCGCCCCCAGAATTAGGGCCAAGTGCTTTAGTGCTGGAACCTTGTTCATCAATCCCTTTTTTCTTTTTCTGCGCCATTTAGCTGGCCGTCTGTAGCGGAGTTCGTATGTCTACAAACAGTTCGATCAAAAAAGTTGTTCTAGCCTATTCTGGCGGCTTGGATACTTCTGTAATTGTTAAATGGTTACAAGAGACCTACAACTGTGAAGTAGTGACCTTTACCGCTGATATTGGCCAAGGTGAAGAAGTGGAGCCCGCGCGTGCTAAAGCCGAAGCGTTGGGTGTGAAAGAAATTTACATTGATGACTTGCGCGAAGAGTTCGTACGCGATTACGTATTCCCAATGTTCCGCGCGAATACTATCTATGAAGGTGAATACCTTCTAGGTACCTCTATTGCACGCCCACTTATTGCTAAGCGCTTAATTGAAATTGCCAACGAAACTGGTGCTGATGCCATTTCTCATGGTGCGACTGGTAAAGGTAACGATCAGGTGCGTTTTGAGCTGGGTGCATACGCCCTTAAGCCTGGCATTCATGTTATTGCCCCATGGCGCGATTGGGATTTAACTTCCCGCGAAACCCTTATGGACTACTGCGCTAAGCACAATATTCCTGTTGATTACACCAAAGCGAAGAAGAAATCGCCTTACTCTATGGATGCTAACTTACTGCACATTTCTTATGAAGGCGGTATTTTGGAAGATCCATGGGCAGAAGCAGAAGAAGACATGTGGCGCTGGAGTGTTAGCCCAGAAGCTGCGCCAGATCAGCCTGAATACCTTGAGCTTACCTTCAAGCACGGTGATATTGTTGCCATCGACGGCGTAGAAATGTCTCCTGCCACTGTACTCGAAACCTTGAACAAGCGCGGTGGTGCACACGGCGTGGGTCGTTTAGATATCGTAGAAAACCGCTATGTAGGCATGAAGTCTCGCGGTTGTTACGAAACCCCAGGGGGCACCATTATATTGCGCGCTCACAGAGCAATCGAATCTATTACTCTCGATCGCGAAGTGGCTCACCTTAAAGATTCATTAATGCCCAAGTACGCCGAAATGATTTATAACGGTTACTGGTGGAGCCCAGAGCGTCAAATGTTACAAACCGCTATCGATAACTCGCAAGGCCCAGTAAATGGCGATGTGCGGGTTAAATTGTATAAAGGTAGCGTAACCGTTGTGGGTCGTCGTTCTAACGACAGCCTATTTGACGAAAAAATAGCAACATTCGAAGACGATGCTGGTGCTTACAACCAGAAAGATGCCGAAGGCTTTATTAAACTCAATGCTCTGAGAATGCGTATTGCAGCTCAGAAGGGACGTAAACTGCTGTAACACAGTTTTTTACGCATAATCCGAGGGGTTTGCTAACCTTACTGATGCAGCCAAAAGCGCTTCACTGGTGTTGGTAAACTTCCCTTAGCTATTTTCGTATCTGTTTTACCTAACAAATACAAAATAGGCTAATAAGAACAAAAACTAATCTTTACTCGTCGTATTACTTGCTAAATGCGGTAAGTGAGTGGAGAAAACTATGTTATTTGACCTACATCAATCGCACAGCGATACGGCTCCCTATACTTATGGGTTCGAGCCTATGGTGCGAAGTCGTGTCCGTTAGAAAGTTAGGGCGGCGCTAATTAGTGTAACAGTGCGCCAATACTATGCTTGGCCCCGTCAAATAACTATGTGTTGGTACATACAGAATTTGTTTTTAAATTTAAAGAGAAGGTGTGACTATGACCAGCGATCAGGCTTCCCATTCGGGGCTTGAATCTAGCGCGGGAGCGACTCCTGCGTTGGACGATAAATATAATTACCAGGTGGTGCGGCAGTTCAGCGCCATGGCAATTGTTTGGGGTGTGTTTGGCATGGGTATGGGGGTGCTTATCGCCGCCCAGCTAATGTGGCCAGAACTCAACGACTTTTTCCAACCATACAGTCACTTTGGACGACTTCGCCCATTGCATACCAACTCGGTAATTTTTGCATTTGGTGGCTGTGCGTTGTTTGCAACCTCGTACTATGTGGTGCAGCGCACCTGTCAGGCAAAACTGTTTGGTGGCTTTTTAGTGCCGTTTACCTTTTGGGGTTGGCAGTTAGTTATTGTTTCTGCTGCTATTACTTTGCCAATGGGGTTAACTACTACCAAAGAATATGCCGAACTAGAGTGGCCAATTGATATTCTTATTGCGTTAGTGTGGGTCTCTTACGCTATTGTGTTTTTTGGCACCATTGTTAAGCGTAAGACCTCGCATATTTACGTAGCTAACTGGTTCTTCGGTGCATTCATCGTAACTGTTGCTATTTTGCATATCGTTAACAGTGCGGCTGTTCCCGTATCGCTTACTAAGTCTTACTCTGCCTATGCTGGCGCCATGGATGCGATGATCCAATGGTGGTATGGCCACAACGCTGTGGGCTTCTTCTTAACAGCGGGCTTCTTGGGCATGATGTATTACTTTGTGCCTAAGCAAGCGGATCGTCCGGTTTATTCCTACCAGCTTTCTATTGTTCACTTCTGGGCTCTAATTTCTATCTATATTTGGGCTGGTGCTCACCATTTGCATTATTCTGCGTTACCCGACTGGGCACAGTCTTTAGGTATGGTGATGTCTTTGATTCTGCTAGCGCCTTCTTGGGGTGGCATGATTAACGGTGTAATGACTCTTTCTGGCGCGTGGCACAAATTGCGCACCGACCCAACATTGCGTTTCTTAGTGGTTTCATTGTCGTTCTACGGTATGTCTACCTTTGAAGGCCCAATGATGTCTATTAAGACTGTAAACGCCTTATCGCACGATACCGATTGGACTATTGGTCACGTACACGCAGGTGCATTAGGTTGGGTTGCAATGATTAGCTTTGGTGCCTTGTACCACATGATTCCAATCTTATCTCGCAAAGCCACTATGTGGAGTGTGAAGCTTATTAACACGCACTTCTGGTTAGCTACCGTGGGTACTGTTTTATACATCTGCTCTATGTGGGTAAACGGTTTGATGCAGGGCATTATGTGGCGTGCATACAACGCCGATGGCAGCTTGACTTACAGCTTTGTTGACTCTGTTGAAGCGAGCTACCCAGGTTACTTTGTTCGTTTTCTTGGCGGTGCGTTTTTCTTAGTTGGTATGTGCTTAATGGCGTATAACGCCTACCGCACTATGAACGATGCAGAAGAAGAAACCGTTGCAGAACCAGCGCAAGCCTAAGGAGACCGACAATGAAGAATCATGACATAGTTGAAAAGAACATCGGTTTAATGGTTGTACTGGTAATTGTTGCTATTAGTTTTGGTAGCTTGGTGGAAATTGTGCCGCAATTCTTTTTGCCGCAAACTTCCGAGCCAGTAGAGAACCTAAAGCCGTTGGCAGCCGTAGAACTTGAAGGTCGCGACATATACATTCGCGAAGGCTGCCACGTGTGTCACACCCAAATGGTGCGTCCATTGCGCGCTGAAGTTGAGCGTTACGGTCATTACTCGGTAGCCGGTGAATCTGTTTATGAGCATCCATTTTTATGGGGCTCTAAGCGCACAGGCCCGGATTTGGCTCGTGTAGGTCAACGCTACAGCGATACTTGGCACAAAGCGCATTTGTACAACCCGCGCAACGTAGTGCCAGAATCCAATATGCCAGCTTTCCCATGGTTGTTTGATGCCAAGCTAGATGGCAAATACACCGCTAAAAAGATGGAAGCGTTACGCAAAGTTGGTGTGCCATACACCGATGAAGATATAGCTGGTGCTCAGGAAGCTGTTAAAGGCGTTACTGAAATTGATGCGCTAGTTGCGTATTTGCAACAACTTGGTTTGCTATTCACCCATAAGCGGTAATTCCTATGGAAATTAGTAATTTGCGCGGTTTATCTGTTGTTTTTATGTTCATCGCTTTTGCGGGCGTGTGCTGGTGGGCATTTGCCCCCAGCCGTAAAAAACGCTTTGAAGAAGACGCGAACTTACCGTTTGCCGACGGCGAAGATGAAAACAAATCTGACGCGCAGAAAAAAGATAACCAACTTCATTCTGCTAACGCCGAGAATGAAGAGAAGCGAGACGAACAACAATGAGCATTTTTTGGAATTTTTGGATTATAGGGTTAACCCTCGCGTGCCTAGCGCTTGTATTTTGGGTGCTTATGGCTAACCGCAAAGTTGCGGTATCTGACGATGAAGAGGCCGAGAACCGTACCACTGGCCACGTTTACGATGGCATTGAAGAGTACGATAACCCGTTACCATTGTGGTGGTTTAAATTATTTATTGGCACCATGATTTTCGGTGCGATCTACCTTATTATTTACCCTGGGTTGGGTTCATATAAAGGTATTTTAAACTGGACGTCTGTAGGCGAGCTTAAACACGATCAAGAGAAAGGCTACGAAGAAGTTGCCGAAACTTTTGAACTTTACGCCAATACGCCAGTAACCGAGTTAATGCACGATGGCGCAGCCATGAAAATGGGTGTGCGTTTATTCGCAAACAACTGCGCGGTTTGTCACGGTGCAGATGCTGGTGGTAACTTTGGTTTCCCTAACTTAACCGATAAAGACTGGTTATACGGCGGCACCCCAGAGAAGATTAAAGAGAGTATTACTCACGGTCGTCAGGGTAGTATGCCGGCTTGGGGCAACATTTTGGGTGATGAGAAAACCCAGTTAGTTGCTAACTACGTGTTAAGTCTTTCAGGTGCAGAGCACAACGCAGAAAAAGCGGCGCAAGGTAAACCTTTATTCGCTCAAAATTGCGCAGCTTGTCACGGCGCCAAAGGTAAGGGTGTACAAGCTGTTGGTGCGCCAAACTTAACCGATGACATCTGGTTGTATGGTGGCAGTTTAGAAGAGATTGCTCAAACCATTAACAATGGCCGATCCAACCAAATGCCAGCTCAAAAAGATCGTTTGCGTGAAGAAAAAATTCACGTGTTAACGGCTTATCTCCTTTCTTTGTCTATCGACGAATAAGCTAGACATTGCGGTGCAGTAAATACTGCATCGCCCGCCCTAGGGAAGGGGACCAATTCAAAAAAGGCCTCGGGATCAACCCGTAAGCAAAGCACTTCAATCAACGGTTAGTTGTGGAGTATCCATGGCCGAAACACCTTCTAATTCAGATTCGTCCGCTGAAGAAAAAGCGAAAATCAAATATGTTGATTTGTACGAGGCTGAAAACAAAATCTACACCCGCAAAATAACTGGCTTTTATCAAGCTATTCGCCGTTATACGGGGCTCCCTCTTATTGCGGGTTACTTGCTGTTACCCTGGTTGATGATCGAAGGGCACCCAGCAGTTTTATTTGATCTCCCTGAGCGCAAGTTCCATATTTTGTGGCTAACTTTTTGGCCGCAAGATTTTATGTTGTTGGCTTGGCTACTCATTATTTCTGCGTTTAGCTTGTTCACGGTAACGGTCATGTTTGGTCGCGTGTGGTGCGGGTTTACCTGCCCGCAAACCGTGTGGACTTTAATGTTTATCTCAGTGGAGCATTTTTTTGAAGGCGACCGCAACAAGCAAATTAAGCTCGATAAGCAGGGTTGGAGCCTAGAGAAAATACTCCGCAAAGGCGGTAAGCATACTGTTTGGGTGTTAATCGCCTTAATAACGGGGCTTACATTTGTTGGTTATTTCGTGCCTATCCGCGAGCTAATTAGCGGGCTTATTCCACACCAGAACGCAACAACCGGTATGCTTGTTGTTGATGCGCACCCAGCCGCAATTTTTTGGACGATCTTTTTTACCGGCATGACCTACTTAAATGCGGGTTGGTTGCGCGAGCAAGTGTGCAAATATATGTGCCCTTATGCGCGTTTCCAGTCGGTTATGTACGACAAAGATACTTTGGCGGTACATTACGATGCTAGTCGTGGTGAAACACGTGGCCCGCGTAAAATGAAAGAAGATCCCAAGCAAAAAGGTTTGGGCGATTGTATCGATTGCTCTTGGTGTGTTCAGGTTTGCCCAGTAGATATTGATATTCGCGACGGGTTGCAATTTGAATGCATTAACTGTGGGCTTTGCGTCGATGCATGCAATGCCGTTATGGATAAAATGGAATACCCACGCGGCTTGATTCGCTTCGCTTCGGAGGATGAACTAGAAAACGGTAAAACCAAGTTTTTCCGCCCGCGTCTATTCGGCTATGCGCTCGGCGTAGTATTAATGATCGGTGCATTTATAGGCGCAATTATTATTCGTACACCACTGTCGGTGGATGTGGCACGCGACCGCGGGGCAAGGCTCTATCGTATTAGCAATGATCAAGTGCAAAATGTGTACACGGTCAAAATTAATAACATGAGCCAAGAGGCGCATGAGTACGATATTCAAGTAAGTGGCGATTACCCGTTCAGGTTGCACCACTATATGGAAGTTGAACTGGAAGCTGGTGAAGTGTTTACCATTCCATTGCGGGTTTCTGTTGAGCGTGCGCAACTTGATGTAGAGAAAACAGATTTAACGTTTAAGATTACCTCAAAAACAGACCCTCTATTAACCGCTACAGAAGAAAGCCCATTTATTGGGCCTGCGGTTAAAAGTAAATAATTGTGCGTTACCCAATACGCCTAGCTAATTAAAGTGAAAGTAAACAATGAGTAATATGAATAACGCACAAACCGAAGGGAAACCTTGGTATAAAGAATTTTGGGGCTGGTTTGTTTTTGCCCCGTTAATATTTATTGCATGTGTATGTAGTGTACTGCTAACGGTAGCCTATTCATTAAAAGATGATGTGGTTACCGATGATTACTATAAAAAAGGGCGCATGATTAATAATACCTTTGCCGCAACGCGTGCAGCGCAAGACTTAGGCTTGACGGCAATGGTTGCGATTGATGCGACAGCAGAAAATATTACGGTTAGCTTAAACGCAACCAGCCCGGTGTTTGCTCCCGAGATTACACTTATATTTTCTCACCCAATGGAATCGGGGTTGGACAAAAAATATAAACTAGTGCGTCAGCCCGGTAGCAATGAAACTGCCGTGTATACCGCCGCAACTGAAGCACCTATAAAGGGGCGGCATTACTTGCAGTTGTCCTATTATGTGGATGCGCCTAAAGCTATGCGCACCGAAGAAGACCCAGACCCCAAAGTAGAAGCGTGGCGGGTAGTGGGTGAGCTCGATGTGTCTGCTAATGCTACTGTTACTTTAACACCGTAAATTATGGCGCATAGCTGCTTTCACTGTGGGTTGCCTGCGCACGAACAATACAGCGCAACGGTAGATGGCGAACTCCGCAACTTTTGTTGTGTGGGCTGTCAAGCTGTTGCTATGGCAATTGTAGAAGGCGGCCTAGGAGATTTTTATCAGTACAGAGAAAGCACTAACCCAAAAGTAAAAGAAGTGAGCCAGGCATACTTGGAGTTTGACCTACATGAAGTTCAAGCCGATATTATCTCCCGCGTGTCCCAATCTACTTTTCGAGTTAGGTTTTATCTCGAAAGCATTTCCTGTGCTGCATGCGCATGGCTAATTGAAAATTATTTGGGCCAAACAGAGGCAATAAGTCGTGTGAGCGTGAATGCAACCACGCAAATTTGCACTATCGAGTGGGATAAATCCAAGTTGCCGCTTAGCAGCCTAATGCATAAATTGGAGTTAATTGGTTACAGCCCGCGCCCAGCATCTAGCCAAGCCGCTGCCGAAAGCGCGCGCAATATACAGCGTAGCCACTTAATGCGTTTAGGTGTTGCGGGCATAGGGATGATGCAAGTGGGTATGGTCGCGGTGGCATTGTATGCCGGCGGTATTCAAGGCATAGAAAGTGGCTGGCAAGGTTTTTTGCGCTGGGTAAGTTTTGTATTTGCCACACCGGTTATGCTTTATAGCGCGCAGCCTTTTTTTTACAGTGCTTGGCGCGCACTTAAGTTAAAAAGTTTGAACATGGATGTGCCTGTATGCATAGCTTTAGTGCTTGCTTACGGCGCCAGTATTTACGCAACGCTAACCAATACTGGCGAAGTGTATTTTGACTCGGTATCTATGTTTACCTTTTTCTTATTGTTGGGGCGCTATTTGGAAATGCGCGCGCGCCATAGCAATCAAAATAAAAGCCAGCATAACCTAAATTTATTGCCTCTTACCGCGCAAAAAGTACAAGACTCACAATATATAACGGTACCGCTAAAAAGCGTAAAAGTTGGCGATACGCTGCATATTGAAGCTGGGGCTGTTTTTCCTGCCGATGGTACGGTTATAGCTGGTTCCACTACTGCAGATGAATCTCTTTTAACTGGCGAATCCACTCCTGTTAATAAAACAAAGGGCTGCAGTGTTATTGCAGGCTCTGTGAACGGCGATACGGCCGTTACTATCTGCGTAACTGCAGTGGGCGACAACACCGCACTCTCGGTGATTGAAAACCTAGTTGATGAAGCGCAGCAGCAAAAACCTGCACAGGTAGCTTTTGCCGATAAAATAGCGGGCAAATTTGTGGCTGCGGTGTTGGTAGTTTCTTGCGTGGTGGGAGGGTATTGGCTGTGGCAAGATTCCTCGCGCGCGCTGTGGGTGGTGCTCTCGGTTTTGGTTATTACATGCCCCTGTGCGCTTTCCCTTGCAACACCGGCAGCGCTTACCGCTGGTACAACTAAGTTGCGCGAGCAGGGCTTTTTGGTGCGCAGTAAGCATGTTTTAGAAACGCTCGCAAAAATTAATCACGTGGTATTTGATAAAACAGGCACGCTTACCGCGGGGCAGTTCTCCATCGAGCAAGTAGTTTGCGTGCGTGAATCATTTGACGAAGGCAGCGTACTTACCCTCGTGGCGGCGCTCGAGGCGCACAGCCGCCATCCCATTGCTTCTGCATTTAAACACATTCCTTTTATCGAGCCCGCTTCGCAGGTATCTGTTATTCCAGGCCTAGGTATAGAGGGCGATTGGATGGGCGCGCGCTACAAGTTTGGCAAAAAAGAGTTGGCAGCCGAGCATGTAGATTTCCCGCCTGCAATTTCTAGCAACAGCACAGGGCTGTGGCAATGCTTAGCGGATAGCAACGGCGTGGTTGCGTGGCTGTGCCTTAGCGATACAGTGCGGCCAGAAACAGCAGAAGTGTTGAATGGGTTGCAGGCGCAAGGGTTGCGCACATCGCTACTTAGCGGTGATAGGCAGGCCAATGTGGATAAATTTGCGTTAAACCTTGCGCTTGCTCACCAAGCAGGTGACATATTGCCGCAGGGCAAGCTCGCTTACGTAAACGAACATCAGCAAGCCGGCGATACCATAATGATGGTAGGCGATGGTATTAATGATGCGCCAGTGCTATCGGGGGCAGACGTTTCTGTTGCCATGCCTAAGGCGACGGAGCTGGCGCAGATAAAATCGGATGCGGTATTGCTACACGACAATTTACACACGCTATTGCAGGCGCTTGCCACCGCAAAGACTGTACAGGCGGTTATTCGACAAAACCTTGCTTGGGCCTTGTTATACAATGTGCTGGCACTTCCTGCGGCGGCTATGGGTTTAATTCCACCGTACCTTGCGGCGGCGGGTATGAGTTTAAGTAGCCTTGTCGTTGTAGTTAACTCATTGCGCGTGGCACGCACTTAATTTACGGTGCTTATATTGCAGTACGCAGGTGACAGCTAATTAGCTTAGCGCGGCTTTTTACTTAGCTATAAAACCGCTAAAATCCCTCTTTTTGCGTACTTTTATCGCAAACATAACGAGTGCAGGCTCCCCATGGAAGCAATCTACCTTCTTATTCCCATTGCTCTGGTCTTTTTAGTTGTGGCTATTGGTATATTCTTTTGGGCGGTAAAAAATGGTCAATACGACGACCTAAATACAGAGGCCCGCAGAATACTGTTTGATAACGATAAGCCTGCGGTTAAAAACAAAGCAGATATTAGCGATAAAACAGCAAATAGCGAGAACAAAACGCAGTGATTTGGGAAACATTAGTCGCAGCATTCTTTTTAGGTTTACTTGGTGCTGGCCATTGTTTAGGTATGTGCGGTGGTATAGCTGCAGCGCTTTCTTTTGCATTACCCGCTAATAAAACCCCTCAAAAATTAGTATTTTTAACCGCTTATAACGCTGGTCGCATTGCTAGCTATACCTTTATAGGCTTGATGGCTGGGCTTGTAGGTTGGTGGTTAGGGCAAGTTACGGGGGCGGTTTACCTGCGTATATTTGCCGGTGTGCTGCTTATTTTGCTGGGCTTATACCTAGCTGATTGGTGGCGGTTACTGGGGCTATTGGAGAAAAGTGGTGCGGGCTTGTGGGCAAAAATACAACCCATTGGCAATCGGCTGCTACCGGTTAAAACAGTACCGCAGGCGGCGCTATTAGGTTTGATTTGGGGCTGGTTGCCGTGCGGCTTAATATACTCCGCACTTGGTTTCGCGCTGGCTTCGTCAAACTCAAATGCGCTTTATGGTGCGAGTATTATGCTGGCCTTTGGCTTAGGCACGTTGCCTGCCGTGTTTACTGGTGGGCTTGCTGCAGAAAAGATTTTAGCATTGTTTAAATTGCGCAACGTACGCATAGGGTTCGCGTTGTGTTATATCGTTTTTGGCGTTTGGACTGTGTATATAGCCATACAGCATGCAGGCCACTCGCATCACACAACGGGCGAGCATGCAGAGCATAATCATGTGCATGCAGAAAAAACGGATAGCCAATATGCCCCAGAGGAAGGGCAATTAAATAATGACGATAACACCCATAATAATTCTCAGGAAAATCCTCAGCACCCACCGCACCATTCACATCACCATTAATTTTATTAAGAGGACAAAATAATGAGACTTTTACACACCATGCTAAGGGTTGGCGACCTCGATGCGTCGCTACATTTTTATACCCAAGTATTGGGGATGAAATTACTGCGCAAACAAGATTTCCCAACCGGCAAATTTACACTTGCGTTTGTAGGTTACGGCGAAGAAAGCGATACTGCTGTAATAGAACTAACGCATAACTGGGAAACCTCATCGTATGAGTTGGGCAATGGTTATGGCCATATCGCTTTAGGGGTAAACGATGTATACGCTACCTGCGAAACTATACGAGCAGCAGGGGGTAAAATTGTACGAGAGGCTGGGCCTATGATGCATGGCACAACAGTTATTGCATTCGTAGAAGACCCCGATGGATATAAAATAGAGCTAATTGGGTGTGAGTAAGTAGGCTGCTCGTACTTTTACTTTTGCAATAAATTCAATCTCAGTTTTTCATATCATCTAGCACTCACGCAGTGCTAGATCTCGCCTTTTACTACTTTTTAGCGATTTTATTTACTTAGCCTCGCTTAAATAAGAATGCAAAAAGACCTATAAAGCCCTGTAAAACCATTGTTACATCGTGTAAAACGTAGTTTGTTAACAAATTATCAAACTATTTTTACTCATAAGACGGATAATAAACATGTTATTAATGGTAACTAACCGAAGTGGCACTAAGGGCAGGTATGGCGACGATGCCAAGCCCAATCATAAATACGATTACCTCTACAACTACAATAATAAATCCATTAATGAAGATGGTTTTAATTCTGTGGGTAAAAAAGGCTTTGAAGTGCAGCTTATGCAAGAATTAGAGCGGCTGCGCACAGAAGAGGGCATTGCTCAGCCTAAAGTTGGTTTTTATATCCACGGGTTTAACAATACCTATCGTGAATCGATAGACGAGATATACGACCTAGAAGCAAAGTTAAAAGTTCGCTTCGGTTATGCGCCGGTTATTGTTGGGTTTTCTTGGCCATCTGCAGGTAGTTTGTACACCTATTTAAGCGATAGAGAAAAGTCGCGCGATAGCGTTGGGGCCTTTACCCGTATTTTGCTCGACTTGAACGCGTTGGTTGATAGAAATCAGCACGATTGTTTTTCCTCTGTGTTTTGTTTTGCCCACTCAATGGGAGTGTATACCTTAAGAAAAGGCATGGAATATTTGTCGGATTATCTTGGTGCACCTCAAGGGCGAAAGCTATTTGACGAAACCGTATTGCTTGGTGGTGACATAAGCGCAAAGAATATTCAGATAGGTGGTAAAGCCGAATACATTACTAATTTTTCTCGTCGCGTACATGTGTATTATTCCAAGCACGATACCGTGCTGCGAGCAGCCAGTATTAAACGTTTTGGTAGCCCGCGTTTAGGGCGTCACGGCGCGCTGGATTACACCAACTTACCGAATAATGTGGTATTGGTAGATGCTAGAAAATACGCCAACAAGGAAGCGATGGAAGGCTACAAAGAGCGCAGCGGCGATCAGGTTTCTATACACAGCTCGTACCGCTACCATGATGTAATACTGGATGACCTATCACAAGTGCTACAAAGCGTGGATCGCGACGAAGTGACTAACCGGGGCGTTATTGAGTTGGAAGGCAAGAACCTAGGTAACCACTACCGCTTGCTGTAAGAGTGTTACTTCCCCCTAAACGCTGCTCTGTATGTCGAGCAGCTTTTATTCCTTTATCTACCCCGAATACATTTTTTATTCGCTAAAGCTTATAGTGAGCCTGTAGTGCTATTACTTGGTGTGACCACATAGCAGAACTCTGTTACTTTTAGGCCATTAAATAGCAGTAGCCATAGGTAATATAACGTACTGTTACGGGTTTGTTATTGCCCTATAATCTACTTCTTCTCTATTGTTTGAGCGCGGCCATTATGACTAAAAACAAGGCGCCAGAGCCCGTAATTGTTGGGGGCGGCGGTAAAAAAATACTCTACACTCTAAAAACGGTGGGGCGTATTGGTTTGCTTAATTCGGCCAAGGCATTAAATAGTCGCAATACCTGCAAGGCCTGTGGCTTAGGTATGGGTGGCCAGCGCGGGGGTATGACTAACGAGATGGACGAGTTCCCTTCGGTATGTAACAAGAGTATTCAAGCCCAATCTACCGATATACAAGCGCCTATTCCTGTTGAGGTTTTCGACCATCCTTTATCTGAATTCAATAAGCTTAGTGCCTACGAGCTAGAGCATTTAGGCAGATTAAACACGCCTTTGTATAAAGCGGCTAAGAGTGACAAGTACACCCCTATAGTGTGGGATGATGCAATTGCATTAATGGCGCAGCAGTTTTTAAAAACTCAGCCACAGCGTAGCTTTTTTTATTCATCTGGCCGCTCTTCTAACGAAGCGGGTTTTGTTTTGCAGTTATTGGCGAGGTTGTACGGTACCAATAATGTAAATAATTGCTCTTACTACTGCCACCAAGCAACTGGGGTGGGGCTAACCAACGCGATTGGCTCTGGTACTGCCACAATAGAGCTAGAAGATTTAAGTAAAAGCGACTGTATATTTGTTATAGGTGCAAACCCAGCGTCTAATCACCCGCGGTTTGTACATCAGCTAAAAAATTGCCGCGATAGAGGGGGGAAGGTAATTGTTATTAACCCCGCAAAAGAGCCTGGCTTGGTGCGCTTTGCGGTGCCTAAAAGCCCCAAATCGCTATTAACTGGCGGTACGTGGATAGCATCGGAATATATCCAACCCAAAATAGGTGGCGACTTAGCGCTGTTAAACGGCATTGCCAAAGCAGTATTGGAAAGCAGAGGTGGCGATACAGCGTTTATTAAAAATTATACGCAAGGTTTTGAAAGCTACGTACAAAGCTTAGATGAATTAAATTGGCAAACGCTGGAAGTAGCAAGCGGCGTAAGCCAAACAGAAATGCGCGCGTTGGCATACCATTTAATTGCGTCTAATGCCTGTGTGTTTGCTTGGGGTATGGGTATTACCCATCATTCCCATGGGGTTGAAAGCGTAGAGGCCATTGCCAACTTAGCATTATTAACCGGCATGATTGGTAAGCCGGGCGCAGGTTTACTACCTTTGCGCGGCCATAGCAATGTGCAGGGTATTGGAACTATTGGAGTAAAACCTGTTTTGGCTGCCGATGTGCTCGCGCAGCTAGAAGCCAATTTAGGTGTAACCCTGCCGCGCGACAACGGTCTAGATACGTTAGATTGCTTAAGAGCAGCCCATGCAGGTCACATAGATGCTGCACTTATTATGGGGGGCAATTTGTACGAAGCCACACCCCATTCAAGTTGGGCAGAGCAGGCATTAGATAATATCGATTTTAAAGTGTACCTCACCACTACGCTAAATAGAGGCCACGTAAAAGGCATGGCGAATAGCCAAGCGTTAATTTTGCCGGTGGCTGCGCGCGATGAAGAGGCGCAATCTACAACTCAGGAATCTATGTTTAATTATGTGCGCTTAAGCGACGGCGGAGTAACACGCTTAAACAATGTAAAAGCCGAATCAGATATATTGTGTGAATTGGGGGCGCAATTGTTGCCTAACAGTGCGATAAACTTCACCGAATTCAAGCAGCACGAAAGCATTCGCGCGGCAATTGCAGCGAGTGTACCCGATATGCAGCAGTTGGCGAATATTGGCGCAACTAAAAAAGAATTTTCCATTCCCGCTCGTGTATTACATACCCCACAATTTAATACGCCGTCTAACAAAGCGCAGTTTTTAGTAAGCGCAACCCAAGTACCTGTACCGAACAAAAATACAACCTACCCATTTACACTGGCAAGCATACGCAGCGAAGGTCAATTTAACTCTATTATTTACGAGCAAAGTGACAGCTACCGCGCAACCGATACTCGCTGGGCAGTACTTATGAATCGTACCGATATATTGGAGTTGGGTAGCGAGGTAGGTGCGCGTGTAAATATTGTATCTGAATATGGCGAAATGAAAGGGGTAAAAGTATTTGCGTTTGATTTGCCGCGCGGCAATGTATTGGCATACTACCCTGAAGCGAATTGTTTAATAGGTTTAGAACAAGACGCTCGTAGTAAAACACCTGCTTTCAAATCGGTCGCAGTGGGGTTGAAAATCGTTAATTGATAATCTCTAAACGCTAGTAGCTAGTAATTAGCGATTATCTGTTAGCAATTAAACCCTAATATTTAGCTCGTATTTCATTTCGCCGCCATGCTCGGCTTTAAACGTTCCTTCACCGGCAATATTCGTTAATTCTTCGGTACCCGACCCTTTTACTATTTGCCAAGTGCCACTTGTGGCAGGGGCGATAAATTCGCCGTTTTCTAGCATGGCAAATGTGCCTTTTTTACCGTTTATTATGGCGCTTACTTGGTGCACCCCCTGAAAAACGGCTTGGCTTTCACTGAGGTAGCACATGGCGTAAACAATATCGGTTACGCCCTCTATGTCGCCTGCAAGTTGATATTGAACTTTAGCGCTACTCATTTTTCGCGGGGCTTCTACGTGTGTAGTTTCTTGCCATTGGCTTACGTTAAATGTGCCTTTTATTTGCATGGTACTCCCTTATTCAAATGTGCTTTTGGCGGTAGGTGTGCGAGGTTTATATTTGTAATCATACAGGTTAGGCTAGCTTAAACCTTGTAAAAACACGACACGCTATGCCCAACCACATTCATCACACTATTAATAGCAATATCAATAACAACATGCTTAACAATAGCTCAGTTACAGCGCCGGCCAAGGGCCTTATTCAGCCCGCGCTTAGCACCCAGCATTTTCAACTGTATCACCACCCACCAAGCCCCGCATTAACCCAGTGGATTGCTTATTTTTGGGAAGTTCGCTGGGATTTAGCCAATCAGCCCGCATACACCCAGCAAAACCTACCTCACCCTGCGCAACATTTAATTGTGAATCCATTTCTTAATAGCGGCATTATGGGGGTTCATACACGCCGGTTTGAGTATAAGTTACATGGCAAGGGGCAGGTGTTGGGTTGTCGATTTAATTTCGGCGCGCTCGCACATTTATTGAGTGTAAAGCCCAAGCTGTTGAACGATGTGTATTCGCCCGTTGAGCGTATTTTGCCGCTTACCCAATCTGCCTTAGATGAACGAGTACGTGAAGATAATTTGAGTCAGGCCATTCAAGATATAGAGCAAGCGGTGTTGGCCGTGGCGCAGCCATTAAGCAGTGATGCGTTACTGGCGGGCAAATTAGTGGAGGCGATTGAAGCCAATCGAGCCATTGTGCAAGTGGAGCAGCTGGCTGAGCAGTTTTCTATTTCTGTTAGAAAATTACAGCGGTTATTTGCCGACTATATAGGGGTTAGCGCTAAGTGGACGATTTGTCGGTATCGCTTGTTTGAAGTGCTGGCAGAGCTAGATAAACAACCGCAGGAGCAGCTTGTTCACTTGGCCAATCGCATGGGCTATTACGATCAGGCACATTTTAATCGCGTGTTTAAAACCATGGTTGGTGTTACTCCTAGTGAATACGCAAGTGGCATTACTTAGCCATAGCGCTTCGGCTGCTACACTGGCCTTTCTCTACTCTTTAGCTCTACTTCGCATGGTTAAAACCTGCATAGCTAATTTGTTTCGATAATGCCCTAAGGCGTAGGTGCAAAATAATTATAAAAGTTGAATCTAATATCGCTGCGAGCAGCATCTTAGTAGGTGAGTTCAGTTACTACGAGGGTTTGAAATGAAAGATGCAATACTACAACGTGTTAAACGTATCGTGTTAAAGCCGCTTATGGCGGCGCTGGTAGGCTGTTGCTTAATATGGGTGCCAGTACAAGCGCAGCAGGGCGAAGAGCCTCCTGCGCCTGCGCAAGCCCCTAAAGCGCAGCTAGTATATGGCTCCCAGTCGTCAGACACGAAAGATTTAAGCCATTACTTAACCGAAGGGGAGAATATTCCCGCTGCACCTAGCGCACCCAGCATGGATTTTCGCGCTCCTTGGGATCACGCAAATCAAGAAAACTTAGGTGCTGCAGAGCGGTTTGGTTTAACCATAGGCTTGGTTGCTGTGGTGCTGGGTATACTCAGCCCGTTGGTATTGCTGGTGGTACTTATTATTTGCCATTACCGAGCCAAGGTGCGTGTGGCATCTATCCAGCGCGAGGCTATTGCTAAGGTGGTGGAAGCGGGCCAAGAAGTGCCGCTAGAGTTGTTTCAAGGCGAAGAGGCCGACCCCGTACGATATATGCGCCGCGGCTTTAAAAATGTAGGCTTGGGCTTTGGGCTTGGGTTATTTTTGCTGTTTATTGCGGGTTTCAGTGTAGCCACAATAGGTTTTATTCCTATAGGTATTGGTTTAGCTCAGCTAGCTATTTGGAAATTATCGGCCAAGCAAGGGTAACCGAGCTGTGACAATCTCCGATCAAACCCTCATTGCCCGAGTGCAAGCCAATGGCGACCAGCATGCTTTCTCGCAACTTGTGAGAAAGCATCAGTCGCAGGTGCGCAGTTGGGCGCGGAGATTGTGTAACGGCGACGAACACTTAGCCGACGACCTTGCTCAAGAGGCGTTTATCAAAGCCTATATGGCACTTGCCGCATTTCGCGGTGATGCTAAATTTTCTGTGTGGCTGTATCGCATTGTGTTTAATGTGGCTGCGTCTAAATGGCGAAAGAAAAAACTAGATTGGTGCAATATAGATGAGCAACCCGACATCGCCGCCGAGGCGTGCGAGTTGCATCAATTTGCTGCTAGCGAAGATATAACGCGCGCAATGCAGGTATTAACTGAGCCGCAGCGCATAGCCGTGCAGCTGTGTTTTGAAGAGGGCTTTTCCCACGACGAAGCCGCGCAAGTTATGGGCGTACCTTTGGGGACCTTAAAGACCCATGTTAATCGGGCTAAAGCTAAGCTTAAAGTATCGTTGGCGAGTTGGGAGCAGGGATAGGGTGGTTTAGCGAATAGTGGACAGCTTACAGTTAGCAGCTAGCATGTTAGAAATTAGTGATTGCAAAAGGTTTGATTGAGAACCTGGGTAGGTAATTATGAACGAGAGTGATGATTTTGAAAAAATGCTTGCTCGGCAATTGCGAGGGGCGAGCCCTTATATACCTGACGACGGCTTTACCGATTCGGTCACTGCTGGGTTGAAAGTAAGCAAACCTCGTCGGTTTAAATCGCCATTCTTGGTGTTATATGCGCTAATTGCTGTAGTGATGTGTGTATTGATCGCACAAATGCCAATGTTGGATATTGCACATAATGTGATGGCGTGGGTTTATCAAGTTGATGTTGCCAGCTTAGTGACGGGGGCAGTGCTATACGCAGCGGCATTGTGCGTGGGCGCCGTTTTATGGGCTGCAAAAATGTTAGATATTATTTAGTTATTTATTACTAGTAGGTAATTGTAGCTGGTAGAAGTAAGGCCCTAGTTAGCTAGGGCCTTAAAAAGTGGGGCACAAAAGAAAGCGGGGGCCTATAAGAAAGCAGTGCCAAAAGATGATGCTTAAGCGATTTGGCCTGTAGTACGCACGCGTTTAGAGCCTTTTACCGGTTTGGCTTTACGCGCATCTTCGCGGCGTTTTAATTCTGCATCCACCATATTTTTAACGGCAATTAATAGGCCTGTAACTAAGAATGCGCCGGGTGGTAATACCGCCACCAAAAAGCCTTTATAGCCTTCACCAAATAAATCCAGTCGCCAGTTGCGCGCCGCTTCACCAAACAACAAATGCATGTTTTCGAAAAGTGTGCCGTTGCCAATAATTTCGCGTACTGCGCCAATTACCAGTAACACTAGTAAAAAGCCCATACCCATCATAAAACCGTCTACTGCTGAAGGCAGTACTTTGTTTTTACTGGCAAAGGCATCGGCGCGGCCGAGAATAGAGCAGTTGGTAACAATAAGCGGAATAAAAATACCTAGTATTTGATAAAGCTCGAAAGTAAATGCCTGCATCACTAATTCGGTGCAGGTGGTAAAGGCAGCAATAATCATCACAAAGGCCGGTAAGCGCACAGCATCGCTAACTGCATTGCGAATTAACGAAACCGCAACGTTAGACCCAATGAGTACAAGCAGGGTTGCCAAGCCTAAACCAAGAGCATTTACTACCGAGCCAGTTACCGCTAGAAGTGGGCATAAACCCAAAAGTTGTACCAGCGCGGGGTTGTTTTTCCACAAGCCGTTAGAGGTGATTTCGCTGTAAGTTGCCATAATCAATTAACGCTATTTAGTTTATAGCTGCAGGTGCAGCGGGTGTGTTTTGGGTGAGAGCAGCTTTGTTGGCTTCGAAAAATTCCAAAACGTGTTGAACGCGTTTTACTACTGCGCGCGGTGTAATGGTTGCGCCGGTAAATTGATCAAATTCACCGCCATCTTTCTTTACTTTCCACTTGTTGGCTGTTGGGTTAAGTAGTGATTTACCGGTAAAGCTTAATACCCAGTCGCTTTTGTTTAGGTCTACTTTGTCGCCTAGCCCAGGGGTTTCTTTGTGGGCGAGTACGCGTACACCGGCAACCGACCCATCGGCATTTACACCAACAATAAGTTTAATTTCTCCACTGTAACCATCTGGCGCGATCGCTGGAATGATTGCAGCAACCAATTCGCCATCGAGTTTAGCAAGGTGGACATCCACAGGGCCTTTTACACCTAATACAGCAGATTGCTCAGCCGAGAAGGTTAATGTATCTGACAGCATATCGTTATCGTGACGCTCGCGCGGCACTATTTGTAGTAGGGCTTTTTCTGCTGCTCGCTTCTCTTGCTCTGCAATTTTTTCTGCAGTTGCTTGGAAGGTAAAGGCCAAAATCGCTGCGGTAACCAAGGCGAACCCGCCTAAAATCACACTGTTTTTAGTTATAGACTTTCCTAACACGGCTTACTCGGCTTTTTTAGTGGCAACCGTTGGCTTCTTATGGCCATAGGTGCGGGGTTGAGTGTAGTAATCAATAAAGGGCGCGGCAAAATTCATAAGTAGTACTGCGAAGGCTACGCCATCGGGGTAGTTGCCCCAGCTGCGAATCACAAACACAACTAAACCAATAAGTGCACCGTAAATAATTCGGCCACGTGTACTTACCGCAGACGTTACCGGATCGGTAACAATAAAAAACGCACCCAGCATAGTGGCGCCAGATAACCAGTGAAAAAGCGGGGAACCCAAGCTTGCAGAGCTGCCGCCATCGTAGAAAAGAGCCGCTAATATGCCTAGGGTAGCCAACATGCTTACCGGTGCGTGCCATGTAAAAACACGCATGTACAGCAAGTAAGCGCCGCCGGCTAAAAACATTAGGTTTACCCATTCCCAGCCGGCACCAGCCCACTTGGCTTGGGCAAAGGCCGGGCTTTGCGTGTATAAATCGGGCAGTAATAAACTGCTGTTTTGGCGCAGAACATCTAACGGGGTGGCGGCGGTATAGCCATCTAGCTCACCGCTAACAAATTCAACGCCCATAAATACTTTTGCAAGCGCGTCACCCAGCGAAGGTAAATGACCGCCGTCGCCTAGCGCAGAAACGGGGGCTGCCCACATGGTCATTTCTAAGGGGAACGAGATAAGCAGTACAACATAGCCAACCATAGCGGGGTTGAACGGGTTATAACCCAAGCCACCGTATAAATGTTTAGCTACAACAATTGCGAAGAATACGCCAACCGCTACCAGCCACCACGGCGCGTAGGGTGGAAGTGCAAGCGCTAGCAGTACAGCGGTTACAATTGCACTAAAATCTTTAAGGTAAAATGCAATGGGGCGATTGCGCAGTGCCAGCGCGGCGCTTTCAAAGGCAACGGCAAAGGTACAGGCAAGTATTACGTTAATAATAGAGCCAATACCAAAGAATGCGGTTAATGCAACTAGCCCTGGCAGGGTAGCCAATAAAACGCAACGCATTACAGTGCCAGTGTCGCCAGCTTTGGTTGCGTGTGGAGAGGTTATTTTAAATAGTGCCATGGGTTTTATCGTTGCAAATTAAAATTGGGTGGTAAAGCGGGGTGGCTGGCACCCCGAGCTGTAATTACTTCTCTTGAACACTTTCTTGGAAAATATGCACATCGCGTTGCGGGAACGGAATAGAGATATTGTTTTCGTCGAATGCAGCTTTAATGTTTTCGGTGAGTGCCCAGTACACAGGCCAGTAATCTGCCGTGTTAACCCAGGGGCGCACCACAAAGTTCACGCTGCTTTCGCCCAACTCGTGTACAGCTACTACTGGTTCTGGGTCTTTTAATACGCGCTCTTCGTTGGCAATTACTTGCAGAATAACTTCGCGGGCTTTCTTCATGTCGTCGCCATAACCAATACCCATTATTAAATCAATGCGGCGGGTTGGTTTAGCGGAATAATTAATAATTGTGCCACCGTATATTTGGGCGTTAGGCACAATAATTTCTTTGTTGTCGCCAGTACGGAAAATAGTGTTAAACACGGTTATGCGCTCTACAACACCCGCAACACCGCCAGCTTCTACAAAGTTACCAATGGTGAAAGGCTTAAACATAATAAGCATTACGCCGGCAGCAAAGCTCGAGAGCGAATCTTTAAGAGCCAAGCCAACAGCTAGACCTGCCGCACCGAGTAAAGCGAGTAGTGAGGTGGTGTCTATACCTAATTGCTCAACGGCAATAAGCAGTACAACAAACTTAAATACAGTGCGAATTATCGCCTGTAAAAAGCCTTGCAGGGCTTCGTCGATTTTGCGCAGGTTCATCATCTTATCGATAACGCGCATTATCTGGCTTACTACCCAGCCACCAATGATAAATATGGCTAAGGCAACGGCAAAATTGATGGCAATAGGCTCAAGGGTGGTAAGCCAGTCGCCGCTTTCAAAAAAAGCGATAATTTTATCTTTCATATTGTCTTCCTCGACATGTGGAATGAAAATTGCCCCAAGCCGTAATGCTTGAGTGCAGTTTCGCTATTGTTGGTGCTGAACGTGATTGTGGTGTTACAACTTTTGTTTACTAGGCTATTTACCTGAGTGGTTAATTGGGTCTCTAGTTTGAAAGTTCTGTCAATTTTTGTTCCAGTTTCTCTACCCCAGCGCGGAAGGCGTCGATATTCTCGTCTTGCTCTTCTTCGGCCTTTGTAAGGCGTGCGCGGGCTTTTTCTAAGCGCGCTTTAAGGGCTTCCAGTTTAGCCGCCGCTTTTTCTTCTTCGCTCATACTAGCCTGCGCGGCCGCTTTTGCTTTGGCTTTTTCTATTGCTTGCTCTGCAGCGCTTAGGGCAGGTGCCGTTTCGGCTGCACCTTGTGCGGCTGAGTCTGGGCCTAGTTGGGCAAGTTCTTGCTCGGCGTCGTTAACTTTTTGCTGCAGTTTCTCTACGCCCATTTTCAGTGCATCAACCGTGGCTGCGCCATTTGCTTGTGCTTCGGCTAGTCGCTCTTGCGCCGTACTTAGACGTTTGTTTAAGGATGCTAAATTCTTTTCTAATTTGTCGCGGGGCGACATGGCCATTTTATCTTTAATGGCTTGTTCGCCACCCACAGTGACTTCGGGGGCTTTGCCAAATTCATCAAGCTTAGCTTGCGCTTCAGATGCTTTTAGTTCTGCTTGTTTTAAGCGTGCTCTTAGTGAATCTAAGCGCGCTTCATCTGCTTCTTCCTGCTCATCATTCAGTGCTTTTTGTGCTCGTTCTACGCGGCTTTGCGCGCTCGAGAGCGCTCGCTCTAATTTTGCCTTTTGTGTTGCAGGGTCTGCCGCTTGTGGCTTAGCTGCAGCGGCACCAGGTTTGCTTGTTGTTTTTTCATTCGCTGCTGCGGGGGAATCTGCTTTTTCTGCCAGTAGTTTTTTGGCTTCTTCGGCGGCTTTTTTACGTGCTAAGCGTTTGGCTTCTTTTTCGGCTTCTGCTTTGGCTATACGCTCTTGGCGGAATTCGAAGCGCACGCGCGCCTTATCGGATTTTTCTCTTTCGGCATTGGCAATTTTTATAGCGCCCTTAGAGGCACGGTAATATTGTACAAGTGGAATATTAGAAGGGCATACATAAGAGCATGCGCCGCACTCAATGCAGTCAAATAAGTTGTGCGCTTTTAAGCGGTCGTGATCTTCCGCTTGCGAATACCAAAATAACTGTTGCGGAAGCAAACTTGCGGGGCAGGCCTCTGCACACATACCGCAGCGAATACACGCTTGCGCCGGTGGCGCCAGGGGGAGCTCTTTTTGTGTTGGGGCAAGAATACAGTTAGTGGTTTTTACTACCGGCACATCAAAATCGTTAGCCGCAAACCCCATCATTGGGCCACCAATAATAAGGCGCTGTTTCTTTTCTGCTTTAAACCCGTGCTGCTCTAGTACAAAAGAGAGTGGGGTGCCTATTAGCACGTCGATGTTGCGTTGGGTTGTGAGGGTTTCACCCACCACCGTGGTTACACGGCTAATTAATGGCTCGCCAAAACGCACAGCGCGATACGCAGCTAAGGCTGTACCAACGTTTTGCACCACAATACCAATATCTGCGGGTAAGCCGCCAGAGGGCACTTCTTTACCAGTAAGTATTTGAATGAGTTGTTTTTCGCCGCCCGATGGATATTTAGTGGGGAATACAACCACTTCTATATCTGTACCTTCAGCGGCTTTTTGCATTGCTGCAATGGCTTCAGGTTTATTGTCTTCTATGCCGATAAGGGTTTCTTCTACTTCTCCCATAAAGCGAGCAATAAGTTGCACGCCTTTTACTATATCGTCTGCGCGCTCGCGCATTAGCATGTCGTCGGCGGTTATATAGGGTTCACATTCTGTGCCGTTAAATATAAGTGTTTTAACGTGCTTATTCGATTTAGGGTTTACTTTGATAGCCGTTGGAAAGCCGGCGCCCCCCATACCTACAATACCCGCTGCGCGTATTTTTTGTACGAGACGGTCGTGATCGAGTTGGGCGTAGTCTTCACAGGCATCAAGTTGGGTCCAGCGGTCTTCGCCGTCGGGTTTAATAATTATGCACTGCGCGCTCATGCCCGAAGGGTGGGTTACTACGCGGTCTTCAATGGCAATGACTTCACCAGATGTAGAGGCGTGAATACCGGCGCTAAATAGGCCTTGCGCTTTTGCCACTAATTGCCCTTTAAGTACTTTGTCGCCAACACTTACGCAAGCTTCTGCCGGCGCACCAATATGTTGGTTTAACGGCAGAATTATTTCTGGCGGTAGCGGAATAGAGCCAATGGCTGTACCAGTGGACTGGTGTTTGTTTTCTTCGGGGTGAATACCGCCGTGAATGTCCCAAATTTTTCTCATGCTGCGTTCTCCTGCTCGGCGGTGTCGCGGTCACTGGCAATAATGTTGGTTGCTAGTTCCGGTTTGGGTAATTCCCATTTCCAACCGCTAATACCAGTGCCTACTGGCAGCATGTCTATACAATCTACTGGGCATGGCTCAACGCACAAGTCGCAGCCCGTGCACTCAGAAACAATTACTGTGTGCATTTGCTTGGCCGCACCCAAAATGGCGTCTACAGGGCAAGCTTGAATACACTTAGTACAGCCAATACATTCGTCTTCGCGAATGTAGGCTACTTTGGGTACTTCAGATTCTTCGCCGTGTTCTTCATCGAGCGTGGGCGCTTCCATGCCAAGTAAATCAGCAAGGTTATTGATGGTGCTTTGGCCACCAGGGGGGCATTTGTTAATGGCTTCGCCGTCTGCAATGGCTTGCGCGTAGGGGCGGCAGCCGGGGTGGCCACATTGGCCACACTGTGTTTGTGGTAATAGCTCATCAATTTGTTCTACTAGTGGGTCGCCTTCAACTTTAAATTTAATGGCAGCGAAACCAAGTACCGCACCAAAGGCGGCAGCTAATAGGCCAAGTGCAAGCAGGGCACTAATAATTGGGTACAAAGATATGAATTCAAACATGGCGTATTAAACGAGTCCTGCGAAGCCCATAAATGCGAGTGACATTAACCCAGCGGTTATCATTCCGATTGCTGCCCCTTTAAATGGGGTGGGCACATCGGCAACGGCAAGGCGTTCGCGCATGGCTGAAAATAGAATAAGAACAAGTGAGAAACCCAGTGCGGCACCAAACCCATAGAGTGTGGATTCTAAAAAGTTGTGGGCGCGATTGGTGTTTTGTAATGCTACGCCGAGTACCGCACAGTTGGTGGTAATAAGGGGTAGAAACACGCCCAGCACTCGATTGAGTAGAGGGCTGGTTTTTTCAATAAACATTTTGGCAAATTGCACTACAGCGGCAATAACCAAAATAAACGAAATGGTTTTTAAGTAGGTAAGCCCGAGCGGCTCTAGCACCCAACTGTGAACCATAAAGCTACAAATAGACGCCAGAGTTAACACGAAGGTGGTGGCCGTGCTCATGCCTATGGCTGTTTCCAGTTTGTTGGAAACCCCCATAAATGGGCACAGGCCAAGAAATTGCACAAGCACGAAGTTGTTTACCAATACAGTGCTTAATAATATGACGGCAAATTCGGTCATTATTAGGTTGCTCGGGTTAGTACTTTTAAATGTGTTTTAGTCGCCGCACGTAAAGGTGTGGCGACACTTTAATAAAGCGGGTAATTACATTACACGCATGCCGGGTAGGGCGCCTTCGTGTGGCTCGAGTATATATAGCTCTTTGCCGCCAGGGCCCGCTGCTAATACCATGCCTTCAGACATGCCAAATTTCATTTTTCGCGGCTTTAGGTTGGCAACCATAATGGTGTGCTTGCCAATTAAATCTTCAGGTAGGTATGCGCTTTTTATACCGGCAAATACGTTGCGGGTTTCGCCACCTAGGTCGAGTGTCAAGCGCAGTAGTTTGTCTGCACCTTCAACATGTTCTGCATTGGCGATTAATGCAACGCGTAGATCCACTTTAGCGAAATCGGCAAATTCTATTTCATCTGCAATAGGTTCTTTAGCGAGTGGGCTATCGGCTGCTGGTTCGGCAATAGTTTTTGCCATAGCGGCGGTCGCTTCTTTCGAGTCGTTAATCATGGCTTCTATTTTTTCGCCTTCAATGCGGGTCATTAATGGCTTGAACTTGTTTATGGTGTGCTCGCCCAAAAAGCTAAGTGGGCCAGTCCAGGTTAATTCGGTGCCCAAAAATTCTTCTGCGGCAACAGCGGTTTGAGGTAGTACAGGTTTTAGGTAAGTCATAATGGCGCGGAAGCAGTTTATACCTAAACTGCACACGTCCAATACCTTTTGCTCGTTGCCTTCTTGCTTGGCTAAGGCCCACGGCGCTTGCTCTGCAATAAACTCGTTGGCTAAATCAGCCAGCGCCATAATTTCGCGCATGGCTTTGCTGTAATCGCGGTTCTCGTAATGGGCCGCAATTACATCGCCAGCTTTGACGAAAGATTGCCACAGCTCTTCATTAATAATGTTTGCAGAAAGCGCGCCGCCTGCTTTTTGCACAAACTTAGCGGTGCGGCTGGCAATATTTACTACTTTACCTACAAGGTCGGAGTTAACCCGTTGTACAAAGTCTTCTAGGTTTAAATCTATATCGTCCACGCTACCAGTTAGTTTGGCGGCGTAGTAGTAGCGCAGATATTCTGGCTGCAAGTGATCTAAGTAAGTGCGGGCATTAATAAATGTGCCGCGCGACTTAGACATTTTTTTGCCGTCTACGGTTAAAAAGCCATGCACACATACTTTTGTCGGTGTGCGAAAGCCTGCGTCGCTAAGTAGGGCTGGCCAGAATAGCGCATGGAAGTTAACAATATCTTTGCCGATAAAATGATAAAGCTCGCAGTTGGAGTCGGCTTTCCAGTACTCATCGAAATCTTTACCGGTGCGATCACACAGTTGCTTAAAGCTGGCCATGTAGCCAATAGGAGCGTCTAGCCATACATAGAAGTATTTGCCAGGCGCGCCTGGTATCTCAAAGCCAAAGTAGGGTGCGTCTCGTGATATATCCCACTCTTGTAGGCCGGCATCTAGCCATTCCGCAAGCTTGTTGGCAACTTCGTCTTGCAGGTGGCCGGCACGTGTCCACTCTTTTAGATAGCCCGTGAACTCTGGCAACGTGAAGAAGTAGTGAACGGATTCTTTGGCTACGGGTGTCGCGCCAGAGATTACAGAGCGTGGGTTTTTCAGCTCCATAGGGCTGTAGGTGGCACTGCAGTTTTCGCAGTTATCACCGTATTGGTCTTCTGCACCGCACTTGGGGCAGGTGCCCTTAATGTAGCGGTCTGCTAAGAACAGGTTTTTCTCTGGGTCAAACGCTTGCGTAATGGAGCGCTCGGCTATGTGGCCGTTGGCTTTTACACGCTCGTAAATTAAATGCGAAAGCGCTTTGTTCTCTTCTGAATGGGTAGAGTGGTAGTTGTCAAAGCCGATTAGAAAATCTTTAAAATCCGCTTCGTGGTCGGCTTTCACTTTGGCAATTTGTTCTTCTGCGGTAACGCCAAGTTGCTCTGCACGTAACATGATCGCAGTACCGTGTGCATCATCGGCACAAACGTAGGTACAGTCGTGGCCCTGCATTTTTTGGAAACGCACCCAAATATCGGTTTGGATGGTTTCTACCATATGGCCAAGGTGGATGGCACCATTAGCATATGGGAGGGCGCTGGTTACGAGGATCTGGCGCTTATTGGTCATAGTGAAATTTCAGCTCTTCAATATCGGTTTTTCGAATAAAGATGTAGTTTGTGCTGCAAGATGGTGCGCAAGTGGCATTTTGTGCCACGGTTTGTTGCGTTGCCGCGCAGTTTCTTGAGCATTTTTTGCTGGCCATTGGCATTTTTGATGTGATTTTGCTCCAAAAATGCTCAAAATAGTGGCTGTACCCCCATTTTCGGCGCGCAACTATAGCATTTTTACTAGGGTTTTTCTCTTAAAATCAGGTTGTTAGGTCGCAATGGCCCAGTTTTCGCTTGTAATCGGCTTATATGCCCTCAAATTGAAGGCTAGCGCGGGCTTTGCCCACTATTTTTACTACTTTGGAGTTTTCTATGTCTGACGCATTGCGCCAGCAGGTATCTGCTTTACTTGAATCAATTTCTATTCCCCATGTGGCCGGTTTTAGCTGTGCCGATGTAGCAGAAATGGCCGTGGAGGGCGACAAAGTTTTGGTTCGCATTAGCCTTGGGTTTCCGTGTGAGGGAATTAAGCAGGCGTTGGCGAGCAACGTTGAAAGCACATTAGCCAGCAATGGTATACAGGTAGGCGGCGTTGAGGTAGTGCAAGATATTCCAGCTATCGTGCCTAAGAATACAAGCAGTAGCATTGGTGGCGTTAAAAATATTATTGCTATTGGCTCGGGTAAAGGTGGCGTGGGTAAATCCACAACTTCTGTGAATATCGCGTTGGCTTTAGCGCATATGGGGGCCAAAGTGGGGCTGCTCGACGCGGATATTTACGGCCCTAGCCAACACCAAATGCTAGGTGTAGCGGGTAAGCGCCCAGAAATGTATGGCCCCAATATGATTGAGCCTATTAAAGCCCACGGCTTAAGCTTAATTTCTATGGGTAACTTGGTAACCGAAGATACCCCCATGATTTGGCGCGGCCCCATGGTGAGTGGTGCTTTACAGCAGTTGCTGCAAAATACACACTGGGTAGATGTCGATTATTTGATCATTGATATGCCGCCCGGCACAGGTGATATTCAGCTTACGCTTTCGCAGGCTGTACCGGTATCTGGTTCGGTTATTGTTACCACGCCGCAGGATATTGCCTTGCTAGATGCTGTTAAAGGCATAGAAATGTTCCGCAAGGTGAATATTCCTGTATTGGGCGTAGTTGAGAATATGTCGGTTCACACCTGCAGCAATTGCGGCCACCAAGAAGCAATATTTGGCGAAGAGGGCGGTAATAAGCTCGCTAAGCAATACGATGTGAATGTACTTGGTCGCTTGCCTTTACAGCTGGATATTCGCGAGCAGACCGACCAAGGCAAGCCGCCGGTGGCAACCAACCCCGAATCTGATGTGAGCTTGATATACCGTGAGATTGCAACCCAAATGACGGTAAATCTATGGCGCCAAGGCTTGGCGGCCCCCGCTGCACCAGAAATTAGCTTTTCTGACGATTAAAACCATTCGGTTATATGAACTCTTACAGCTTGCCCCTTAGGGGGCGCTTCATATACTATCGCCCGCTATATTCTCTCGGGGGAAATTATGAGTATTAAATCCGATAAGTGGATTCGCCGTATGGCAGAAAACGAAGGGATGATCGATCCTTTTGAGCCGGGCCAGGTTCGTTATAACGCTGATGAGCAGCGTTTGATTTCGTATGGTACCTCTAGCTATGGCTATGATGTGCGCTGTGCGGATGAGTTTAAGATATTTACCAATGTGCACTCTGCTATTGTAGATCCGAAAAACTTTTCGGATGACAGCTTTGTAGATGTGAAGAGCGATGTGTGTATTATCCCTCCCAATTCATTTGCATTGGCGCGAACAGTAGAATATTTCCGTATTCCACGAAGCGTGCTTACTGTGTGTTTGGGTAAGTCTACCTATGCGCGCTGCGGTATTATTGTAAACGTAACGCCGCTAGAGCCAGAGTGGGAAGGTCACGTAACACTTGAGTTTTCTAACACTACACCTCTGCCTGCAAAAATTTATGCGAATGAAGGTGTTGCTCAAATGTTGTTTTTTGAGAGTGATGAAGTGTGTGAAACATCCTACGGTGATCGCGGTGGCAAATATCAAGGTCAGCGCGGGGTGACATTGCCACGCACCTAGTACATAACATCTAGCAGCGATCTAATTCGCTTCGCACCAATGTAGACACTGCTAAAGTAAGCCTAATATAAAAAGCCCGCTAAATTTGCGGGCTTTTTTGTGTGCTCTGTTTCTACAGGTAGAAGAGGGCGTTTGTTTTTGCGACGCAGCTTAGATAACGCGGAACTGCTCTGCAACCTGCTCAATGCTGCCGATACTGTCGGTAAGCTTCTTCAGTAGGCCATCTTCAAGTGAGTAAATCCAGCCGTGTACAGTAAGCTCTCGGCCTTCTTTCCATGCGTTTTGCACAGCGGGTAGCGCAGTTACATTTAGCGCCTGTTGCTTAACGTTTAGCTCACATAACCGGTTCAAGCGCTCTTTCTCGTCGGTAATGTTTTCTAGCTCGGCTTTTTGTTTTTGGTACACATCGCGGATATTGCGAATCCAGTGGTCTACCAAGCCAAATTGTTGATTGGTGAGCGCGGCTGCCACACCGCCACAGCCGTAGTGGCCAGTTACAATAATGTGCTTAACTTTAAGAACCGATACCGCATAGTGAATTACAGAAAGGCAGTTTAGGTCGGTGTGTACCACACAGTTAGCAATGTTGCGATGTACAAACATTTCACCTGGCATTAAGCCAACAATTTGGTTGGCGGGTACGCGGCTATCAGAGCAGCCAATCCACAAGTACTCAGGGAACTGTTGTGCAGAAAGTTTTTCGAAAAAGTGCGGGTCTTCGGCCTTAATTGCTTCTGCCCAATCTTTGTTGCTCTGGAAAAGATTATCTAAATCGTTCATAGTGCCTCAACTCTATTATGCACACCAACGGTGCGCGGTTCGCCATTGCATTGTCGTACTGGCGCGCAAGTATAACGCAAAAAAAACAGGAAGCGGAGCATGCAAAAAACATTTTATTGGCACGACTACGAAACATGGGGCGCAAACCCTGCTGTAGATCGGCCTAGCCAATTTGCTGGCGTGCGCACCGATATGGATCTAAATATTATTGGCGAGCCACTGGTAATATATTGCAAGCCACCAGAGGATATTTGGCCTAACCCCGAAGCCTGTTTAGTGACAGGGCTTACACCGCAAGAAACCCTCGCTAAAGGCGTAACTGAGCGCGAATTTATTAAACAAATACATCGCGAATTGGCCAAACCGGGCACCTGTGGTGTGGGCTATAATTCTATTCGTTTTGATGATGAAGTTACCCGTTATACGTTGTACCGCAATTATTTTGACCCCTACGAGCGCGAGTGGCGCAACGGTAATTCGCGCTGGGATATTATTGATATGGTGCGCCTATGCTATGCATTGCGGCCAGAAGGCATAGAATGGCCGGTTGTGGACGGCAAGCCAAGTTTTAGATTAGAAAACTTAACTAAAGTAAATGGCATTGTGCATGCGTCGGCGCACGATGCGTATTCCGATGTTGAGGCTACCATTAAACTGGCGCGTTTGGTTCGTGAAAAGCAGCCTGCTTTGTATGAGCATGTTGTCAATAATCGCGGTAAGCGTGAGGCAACTAAGTTGTTGGATGTGGCAAGTAAAAAGCCAATGCTACATATCTCATCAAAGTTTTCATCCGAAAATGGCTGTGCCGGTTTGATAGCGCCTTTGGCTTATCATCCCGTTAACAAAAATGCAGTAATAGTTATTAATTTAAATGCCGACCCGAAACCACTTTTTGATTTGTCTGCAGATGAGATTAGAGCGCGTATATTTACCGCAACCAAAGATTTACCCGAAGGCGTAGAACGCTTGCCGGTTAAGTTAATTCATTTAAATAAATGCCCCATACTTCTAACGCCTAAAATACTAGACGAACAGGCGCAGGCGCGATTGGGTATAGATAAGGCACAGTGCGAAAAGCATTGGTCGCAGTTGCAGCGTATGGATATAACAGAAAAGCTGCAGCAGGTATTTGCCACAAACGAGTTTGAAGGTAGCTTAGACCCAGAGCGTATGCTGTACGACGGCTTTGTGGGTGACACAGATAAATACGTAATGGCAGATGTGCGCAAGGCGAATGGCGCGGAACTATCGAAACACAATTTTGTATTTAGTGATAAGCGGTTAAACGATATGTTGCTGCGTTATAAGGCGCGTAATTTTCCTGACGATTTAACCGATAGCGAGCGGGCCGAGTGGCGAGAGTTTGTAAGCCAGCGGTTAAAAGACGGTGGCGATGGGGTGTTATCGTTAAGCGAGCTAAACGACAAGCTTGTAAATATACGAGCAGAGCTAGAGCAGCAGCAAGACCAAAGCCCAGAGCAAATAGCTAAAAAATTAGATATTATTAAAGCGCTGGAGCAATACGTAAGTAAACAAAGCCAATTAATAATAAGGTAGGGGTTAGCCTTTAGCTTTAATAAGGCTGTTTAAAGTAAGGCGGCCCATTTCTGGGTTGGCGTTAATATCGCGGCGTGCATCTAAATTACCCGCGTGTAAGTAATTGCCGCGATAAACAACTAGCCTGTTAAATTTAAATTCTATGCTGGCAATGCGCTCAAATAGCGTGTTGCTGCCATTCATATAGCGAATGAGTTTTTTCCCTTCCTGTATTGCCTGTTGCTTAACCTCGGCGAAATATTGTTTCACGTTGGTTGGGTTGATGCTCTCTAAGCCAGATTCTATATGCCGATAAAACCCAGTGCCACCAAAAGGTTGCGTTGCGATGTAATGCACCACTGCAAATTGATTGGCATCTGGTGCATCGATATGTGGGATACACTGAATGGGTCTGAGGGTTTCCTGTGGTTGTGCGGGCAGTGAATAGGCGCTTACCCCGAGTTCTAGCTCAGTAGCAGAGGACAGGCTAAAGGTGTCTATTATTGGTTGGTGCAGCAGTGCATTAAGTTGCTTTTTATAATCTTCTGGCGCGGGCGCGCGTATACCTGGATAAAAGTTGGTGTCGTCACCAACGAAGTATTTGGAAAGCCCTGCATTGCGAAGTTGGTCGCAATGGGCAAATGCATTGTCGATTATTAAAATACGATTTTTTTCATTGCCGTACTCAATTACCTCAATGTGCGGTGAGGGCGAGCCAGCAGTGGGGTGCTGTTTAGTTGCGTGCGGCTGTTGGCTTGGCTGTGGTGCTTGTGTTGTCTGCTGAGTTTGCCTAGTCACTTAGCTTTTTTAACCTTTCATTTTTACGCTGAATTAAACCATAAATATGGCCGAGAGTGTCCATCATGGTGTAAATGGCGTGTAAATGCCCGCTTTGCTTAAGCTCAATAAGCGCTTCGTTACTTAGCGCATCGAGCTTGGCTTCATCTATGGAGTATAAGCCATTTACCTTTTGATTCTGCTTGTTTGCAAGGGTGATATCAAGGGTAAGCGGCGAAATTAAGCTGTGTTTGATAAGCGCATCAATAAAATTTTGCGTGTGAGTTTGCCCAGCAATTAGCTGTGAAAGCAGAGTTTTTATGTTATTTAAAAATGCAGTTGCTTCGCCTTGCTCGTTAAAGAGTGGTTCGCCAGTATTTTCACTTAGGCATGGGCTGTTGGTGTCTATGCATAGCAGGGGTTGCGCATCTGAGCTTTCTTGGCCGATAAAAAACGGTTGCCGGCTAATATTGATGGGGGTGTAAATACCTTGCCATTGCTCATCTTGCCAAAACAAATTTTCGCCTTTCTCAAAACCGAGTAGCGCCACGCAAATAAATTGACCCGTATCACCATTTTTAGTTAATACAATTGGGTATTGCACGCACAGCTTTTTAAACTCGTTTATTACTACCGGTACCATGGTTTGTTGCGCACCTAATGCTTCAACTTTGCTGGGCTGTATTTTTAAATGCTTGTGTTCGGTTTGGCTTAAGGTAACAAACTTAGTTGTGTGCATTGTGTTTTCTCCTGCTTGTATCGCTTTATTATTTTTAGTGTGTCGATGTTGTTCGTGTTTTTTATACCGGCTGTAAGCCGAATTGGGCAATTTTTTCTAATAGTTCTCGGTTGCTTGGCAATGCCTTAAGGGCTTCGTCCTCGTTCAATTGCTTGCGCATAAAGTGCGCGTCTGCCACTGCTGCGTTATATAAGCCTGTATTGCTAAATTGGGTATTAAACCCCATGCCGTACAGGACATATTGGTAGCTAGCAGCAGGGAATACTTCGTTGTTACTGGTAAAGTCTAGGTCGCTTGGGGCGCGATGTTGCCAAAGCGCTAGTAAATCTTGCAAGCTTTGTGGAATGGTTGCTGGGTCGCAGTTGTCGCGCCAAAAGGCGGTGTCTGTGCGCTGGCTAATGCAATAGTGCAATTTTAAAAAGTCGATAATTTTATCCCAGCGGTAAAGAAAGGTTTCGTTAAAACGTTTTGCCACTATATTCATGGTTGCTCTGTTAGCCGGTAGTTGCTCGGCTATCATTTGTGCTGAAAGCTCAACCAGCACAAGTGCAGAGGCTTCTAGTGGCTCGAGAAACCCCGCAGCTAAGCCCACTGCAACGCAATTATTTACCCAGAACTTTTCGCGGTGGCCCGATTTAATGGGTATTTTTCTTACATCTAGCTTGTCGCAATCTGTTTGAGTGTAAGTTGCCAGCGCTTGTAGCGCATCGCTTTCGCTAGTGTGCCTGCTTGAATACACGTGGCCAATACCGCGTCTGTGGGTAAGACCTATATCCCATATCCAGCCGGCATCTTGTGCGGTAGAAATAGTGTGCGAGGCAATGGGGGAGTCTGCTTTGGAGTAGGGGAGTTGTACGGCTAAAGCACTGTCTATGAAAAGTACATCGCTACAGTCTTTAAACGGTACTTGGTAGTGCTTGCCTACTAGCAGCGCGTTAAAACCAGTGCAGTCTACAAATAAATCGCCTTCAATATTGCCGTTTGCTTTGGTTATTACACTGGCTATATCGCCGTTGTCTGCGATGTTAACACCGCTTACGTCATCCAGAATATGATTAACGCCTAAGTTTTGTGTGCAGTGTTTTTGTAAAAAGGTGGCAAATTTACCCGCGTTGAGGTGGTAGGCGTAATTGGCCGCACCGTTAAATTCGGGGGCGCGAATGGTTTTGGGGGCGAGTCCCTTTTCACAAATAGCTTGTTGAATGCAAACTGCTTCTGAAAAAGATTGGCCGGTTACTTGTTTAACGGTTTGCCAGTGTTGTGCGAGGTCTGTTTTGCCAAAACCTTGCGGCAGCATAAGCGGGTGGTAGTAAAAATCGTCTTGCTTGCCTGTTGTCCAGCGCGCAAATTTTGCGCCTTGTTTAAAGGTTGCGTCGCATTGGGTTAAAAAATCTGTTTCGCGAATGCCCATTTTAATTAAGGTTGATCGCATTGTGGGCCAAGTACCTTCACCTACACCAACGGTAGGTATGTTGGGCGATTCAATAAGTGTAACGCGAATATTGTTCGTATTTTTAACTGCATCTGCGCCTGTATTAAATTGTGCTGCCAGTCGCCCTGCGGTTAGCCAGCCTGCGGTACCGCCACCCACTATAACAATATTTTTTAGCGGAGCAGTTTGATCGGCTGGTCTTGTTTGCATGGTGTTGTCTCTTCGCAATGCGTTTATATTTGGCTTAAAAAAGACCGCCGCAGTACGGCGGTCAAGGGTCAAAGCCTATGGTTTAGGAGAGGCTTTTTAGAAGCTTGCGCGCACACCCAGTGCCAAGCGACGTCCACTGTCCTCAATTAGAAGCAGTTGGTTGGCGTAGCGGCCACGTTTGTGTACGTATTCTTCGGTTAGGTTAATACCTTCTACGAATATGCTCACGTTATCGTTAATATCGAAGCTACCACTTAGGTCCCATTGTTGATACGCCTCAACAATAGTTGGGCCGTCCCCTTGGCCTTGGGTAAGCGATTGTAAAAACTCGTCACGCCAGTTCCACGCGAGTCGTGCTTGGAAGGGGCCTTGTTCGTAGTAGCCAACTAAGTTAAACGAGTCACTTAAGCCTGGCAGCGCAAATACTTGGCTTAAATCGTCTGGGTCTAGCTCCGCATCGCTTGTTACTATGGTCGCGTTGGCAATAATACCGAAGCCTGTTTCGCCAAACGCATGTTGCAACGCTAGCTCTACGCCATCCACTGTAGCGTTTTCACCGTTATTGGGTAACGTGTTTGTGAATACAGCAACGTCATCGCCTGCATCTGCTGCACCAGAATCGGAACCGGTTGACGGATCGGTGAGTAACGAACCATCAGGGAGTGTAAAGGTTCTGCTTTCTTGCGCATTTACGATAAAGTTGGCTACGTCTTTTTTGAAGTAACCGGCAGACACATAACTCGTGTCGTCGTAGTACCACTCTAAACTTAAATCCAAGTTGTCGGATTCAAAGGGTTCTAGTGCTGGGTTACCACTTGCAGATGTTAAATCGCCACCTTGACGTGTTGTGGTGATAACTGTGACCGGCGACATACTGTTTAGGGTTGGTCGAGTGATGGTTTTGGACGCGGCGGCGCGGGCGACTAAGTTATCTGAAATATCTAACTTGATGCTCATGTTAGGTAATATAGAAGAGTAGTCTGTGCTTAAGCTAATGCTATCCGCGGCGCCGTACTGTGCCAACATCTCGGTTTCATCTAAAATGGTTAGCCCAGAAACTGGCGCAGTAGTGCCGTCTACATCTGTAGTGGTTTCTTCTAAGCGTACACCAGAAGTCATTTCTATACGCATATCAGCAATTTCGCCAGCAAATTCTAATTCTAAATATGCGGCGGTAGTTGCCTCTGTTATTTCATAAGAATTGTTGCGTTTTACTGCGTCAAAACTAATTGTATCTGTATTGGTACTTGCGTAATAACTTTCTAGGAATGCAAAGTTGGCTTCGCCGTCGTGCGCTAGCCATTGGGTTGGCATACGTCCGCTGCCACTTACATCGCCTAAAAAGTCGCTGCCTGCATCAAAAATATATTGCGCATCGGCGGGTATTGTTGGGGCATCTGGGTAGCCGCAGTAGGTGCAGTGAATACCAACGCCTTCGTTATCCCAGCGCTCAAGTGCTTTGGTTTCGGTAGAGTGCTGAAAGCCAAATTTTGCTTTGGTTAAACCAGTGTCGTTACCTTCATCCCACAGGCCGTCCATGCGAAATTGGGTAACGGCATCTTCCACCGCCCAACCTCGGCGCAACATAACGTGAGCTCGGCTATTGTCTTTGTTTAGGTGGTCGTTAACGCCAGCAGGGGTAATGGCTGGGTCGTAACCGGCAAATCCATCGCTATCATCAATAATTGCGCCGTCTATTTCCTGTTGGCCGCTATAAATATTGGGGTTTGCTTCGGCAAACATAGAGGCCAGCGGCAGTATATTGTTATCTACCTGAAAGCGTACTCGGTTGGCGTAGCCAATAAGTGAGAGTTGGTCGCCGCCACCATTGTTCGCTTCGCGCTCAGAAGTAGAGTGCGAAAGATCGAACACTAACTGTAGGTTATCGTTAGCTTGCCATTCTGCGTTTAAACCAATAGCGGTTGTTTCGGTTAAGCGGTCGAAGGTTTTAGCGTGCATGTCGGTTGCTAAACCTACTTCTTGGTATAAATCGATAAGCGTGCCGTTCTCGTCAACGATTGGGCGGCGGCGCTCGCCGTCGGTATCGAACAATGAGCCGTCGTCACCTACGCCTTGAATGTTTGGCGCGGTAAACCAGTGGCCGTACGATGTGGTATCTGTGTTTATGTCGAAATCGGTATAAAGCAAATCACCGGTAATAGTTAAATCGTCGGAGGGCGCGTATTGCAATACTAAATTTGCATTAGTGCGTTTGCGATCTTCAAACGTGACTTTATGGTCGTAGTTACGTGGCGAGAATACGTTGCCATCCCAGTCGGCACCGCTTTCTGTCATGGGGTTGGGCACGCCAACGTTTTCTAACCAGCCATCCATTTGCGCTTGGTTTAAGCGGGTGCTGCGCTCTTGATGTGAAAGCGCAAATAGCACACCAAAAGTATCGTCGGCAAAGGTGTTGCTAATCATGCCAGATATTTGTGGTGAGGTTTCTTCGCTGTTGCCATCCATAAGTGCTTTGGCACTACCAGCAACTTTAAACTCGCCAATATCTAATGGGCGCGCAGTTGTAATGTTAACCGTTGAGCCAATACCGCCAGACTGGAGAGTAGCCGAGGATGTTTTATAAACATCTAAACGTTTAACTAATTCTGAAGCAACCGTGTCAAAGTTAAAGGCGCGCGATGTATCTTCTGAGGCTATTTGGCGACCATTAACAAGTACAGTATTAAATTGTGGACCAAAACCGCGAACAGTAATTTGTTGACCTTCACCGCCTGAGCGGTCAATGGATACACCCGTAATACGTTGCAGCGATTCTGCAAGGTTGGTGTCTGGGAATTTACCAATGTCTTCTGATGAAATAGCATCAACTACGCCGCCGCTTTCGCGTTTTACATCCATCGCGCGCTGTAAGCTTGCGCGAATACCTGTAACCAAAACTTCCTCAACTTGGCCAGCGGGTGCGGAGGTTTGTTGTGCAATAGCATTTGCACCGGTGAGTGAAGATAATGCGGCGATAACCGCGCTAGATAACAATTTCTTTTTATGCATGGAGTCGATTTCCCCTAGGTCATGTTCCATAAGAATGGTGAGCTGACCATCCGCACCAATATTCACAAATAGCTGAGTATCTCTCAGTAAAAGTGCTACAGCATCAGTTATGGAGTATTCGCCTTGTAAAGAATTTGTTTGCAATTGTTTTACGTCATCGAATGGAAAGATGAGAGTAATGTTAGCTTGCTTAGCAAATTCAGTAAGCGATATGTCTGCTCGTTGCTGAGGAATATCGAAACGTACGACTTTTTCTAGGGTGTCTGTTTCGGCTTGCGCCAAAGCAGAAAAAGAAATGAGAGCACCCAAGGTTACTGCAGTAATTATTGTCCGTCCGTTTCTCTCAGCAGCCTGCGGTATACAGGCTTGTTGTATAGACGACCGAACATTATTTTTCCGCCAGTTGGGGTGCGACATATTTTTATTTTTCTCTACTGGTTGGTGCTTTGTCGTTATTATTTGCGTTTTCTAGGCGCTAATTTTGTTGTGCGTGAATAGGTGTTGCAAGTATCACGGGGCGTGTAGATTTTTCTGTTAAGGTGTTAATGAATGCGTGGAAAATAAATACAGCAGGTGGCGCGGCGGCACAGTTGTGTTGTTTATAATGTTGCGCCGCGCGTAAGAATAATTTTTTCTCCATTGGTGCCAGCTGCATCTATATTAAAATTTTGTTTTAAAGCAAGTGTTAGCCCATCTATATCGCCAGCTTTAAACATGCCTGCAATGCGAATGTTAGCAATGCTTTTATCTTCTATTTCGAATCGTGTTGAGGTGTAGCGCTCTATTTCTATTAGCGCCTGTGCAAGGGTTTCGCCTTTAAATATTATATTGCCATGCTGCCAAGAAAGCTTTGCAGAAATCTCATTTTCATCAAGGGCAGTTACATTGGCATTGGGCGCACCCAGTATAACTTTTTGCCCTTTAGCTATTGACGCGTTTTGCGTTGAGAGGGGCTTTTGCGCAACCGAGATGTCTTTCACGTTCTCAGCAATAAGTACTTTGCCGTCGGTAACGATCAATTCAACTTCTTGCGTATCCATTATTTGCACATTAAAAGCCGTGCCTACTGCCTGAACGAGTTTATCCTGGGCTACAACGCTGAGGGGGCGGCTTTTATTGTGAGCAACTTTAATGTGTAATTCACCGCGCAGCAAGGTAAGTATGCGGGCTTGTTCAGTGTAATTGACCGCAACCTTGGTATTGGTGTTGAGGGTTAGCTCGCTGCTATCTGAAAGCGTAACAACCGATTGCTCACCAATTGCCGTTTCGTATATGGCACTTGCTTGGTGGTTGGCTATGAGTGTATCCGTTTGTGGGGTGGTAAATGGAGCGGTACTAAAAAATAAGCCTAAGGCGACCAAGCCAGCAATTAACGATGCCGCTATGCCGTAGGGGAAGCGCGTTTCTTTTGGCGCTTCAAACAGGTCTGCCAAGCGAGAAAGGTCATCCATTTTATCCCATAGCTCTGCGGCGCGATAAAGGGCACTCGCGTGAGCGTGAGATTCGTTAACCCATTTTTTAAGAGCTTGCTGCTCATCCGTGCTTAAGCCTCTATCTAGGCGAGCTATCCAAAGGCAGGCTTGGTCGTTTATTTCGTCCGCTGGGGCGAGTTTGTATATTTTGCTCATAAACTTGCCCCTTTGGAATGGGATGATCTAACTACTTGCATTGTCGATTTATCTTGTTTGTTATCTAAAAAATTGGCGCAGCGTTTTAGGCCTTGCGCTATGTGTTTTTCTACGGTGCTTTGGCTAATACCCAGTTCTTTGGCTATTTCTTGTTGCGAGTAACCGTAAACCTTTTTAAGTACAAATACCTTTCTACATTGCACCGGTAGCTGCCTCACAGCTTCGCAAAATAGGGCAAAGTCTTGCTCGCCTGCCGCGCGGCGGTATGGGTCGTCTTTGTAGCTTGCTAAATTATCTTGTGTGTCTTCATCTAAACTGTCTGTTAGTTTGTTGTCTGCCCGCTTTATATAATCTAGCGCGAGGTTGCGCGCGGTTTTCAGCATAAAAGAGCGCGGGTGCGTAATGGTGCTCGGTTGCTTAACTTGACATACGCGTACATAAGTCTCTTGGACTATATCTTCCACGTCGTGCGGCGGTACTATGCGGGATACCGCTCGTGATAGCGCTTTTTGTATAGACAAATAGATAGACTGCACGTTTGATTCATCGGTCATAGTGTCGGGCTACTGTATAATTATTATTCGCTAATTACTACAGACGACCAGCCTCTAAAAATCCGCCAGTTAAAAATAGGTATTTTTAACTAAACGTTTGTTTTTGGCGCCGTAAGCCATAGAATGAGCCGATAATAATTAGACGATTGGATCGCTGAAACCCGCTATGTTGCGTTTACTTGGATTATGCATTTTTATCGCTTTCTCTCCACTGTGTTGGGGGGAGCCAATCGCTCTGGCTGATGGTTTAATGCTGGACGCAGAAGTAGCCCAGAAGCATAAGCTCACTATTAAAATGGAAAAAGTGGATACCTTTGGTGGATTGGAGACGCTTGTGGGCCGAGTAGACGGCCGATTGGCTTATTTTGTTTCTGCGGTACCTATTGATCAGTCTGCGCGTAAAAATGTGTTGTGGCAGCGTTTGAGTGCAGAGCTTAAGCGCAATAGCGATCAAAAACGCTACACCTTGTTGCGAGAGGGCACTGTTGCCTCGGAGCATGTTTTTGATATTGAGTATAAAGTTGTGGATTACACGCAAGCTGGCACTCGGAAAATACAGATTTATTATTTGTTAGATGCTTCTAAGTCGAGCTATTGGATTACGGCGACTACTGTGGTTGTGCCCGAATTACACGCAACTCTAGCGCGTACCAATCTGCTTGTATCATTGCTGCGACCTGCCAGCCCTTAATCTCCAGTCTATTTTGCGTAACTCATTTTTTGCGCGCCTAGTATTTCATAAATATTTTGCATAACTATTTAGCGCAGCTATTTGTTTTGTGGTGTACAGCAAAAACTGGCGCCGCTTTTTATTTGCTGGTCTATCCTTAAATTAATAAATGGGGCTAATTAGTTGTGCTTATGGCATGTAAACACTTATTGAAGGTTGCGGCGGTAATAGGGTTGGTGCTTGGCGGCTATGTGCCTGCTGGGGTGGCGGCAACAGAAGCTGTGCGTATATCTTTTGGGGGGCACCCTTTGGATGAATATGCAGTGGGGCTGATGGAGCTAGCATTTTCTGAAATTGACATGCCTATCGAACTGAATATAGCTAAGCGTTCGGCCACGCAAGGGCGCTTAAAACTAGAGGTAATGAAGGGTAAGTATGACATTATGTGGGCTGCCTCTACCCCAGTAGATGAGGCCGATATGCTGCCAATTCGTATTCCCATGCTAAAAGGGTTGCTTGGCTACAGGGTGTTAATCATTCATGCAGGAGATCAGCAGCGTTTTAATGAAGTGGCTACATTAGATGATTTAAAAGCGTTCAGTATGGGGCAAGCGCTGGATTGGGCAGACACAGGCGTATTAAAAGCCAATGGTTTTGAGGTGGTCACATCGAGCAATTACCCTAGCTTATTCGATATGTTAGTAGCCCGCCGTTTTGATGCATTCCCTCGCGGTATTATGGAGCCTTGGGGGGAACTGGCCGCAAGAGATTTACCCAGCCTAAAGGTAGAAGATAGCCTTGTATTGGTTTACCCCATGCCATTTTATTTCTTTGTAAAAAAGGACAATCTTGTACTGGCCAAATTGGTTGAGTTGGGGTTGGAGAAATCGTTGGCGAGCGGCTCATTCGACCGTTATTTTACCCATCACCTACACGCAGAATTTAAACTCGACCCAGCTATACTGGAGGGCCGTAAGCACATATATTTAACCAATCCAAATCTTACCCCGCAAACACCTTTAGCTCGCAAGGAGCTTTGGTTCGTCACAGATACTCTTTGGAAGGGGGAGTAATCATTGGGGCTGCTATCCTAAGGTTTTACGCTAAAAGTTACACCCTAGCCGCTATAGCGGCAGCGCGCGATGCCAGTGCCAAAATAGCTTTAACAAAGCAGTTGTTATTTGCTTTTCCCAGAGTAGAATAGCGCCAAAATTTGGGTTCACCACAGGCAAATATATGGGGCGCTGTTATGAAATTTTCTGGTTCTCACATCTTATCGGTAGAGCAATTCGAACGCGCAGATATAGAGCGTATTTTTGCCGTTGCTGATTCCATGGAGCCTTATGCCCTGCGTCAAAAGGTTACCCGCGTGTTAGAGGGTGCCATTTTGGGCAATATGTTTTTCGAGCCCTCTACGCGTACCCGGGTAAGTTTTGGTTGTGCTTTCAACCTGTTGGGCGGGGAGGTAAGAGAGACCACAGGTTTTAAAAGTTCTGCCATAGCAAAAGGCGAGTCGCTTTACGATACCGCGCGTGTACTGTCTGGTTACTCCGATGTAATTTGCATGCGTCACCCGCAAGAAGGGTCTGTAGCTGAATTTGCCCAAGCGAGTAGGGTGCCTGTAATTAACGGTGGCGATGGTGCCAATGAGCACCCAAGCCAAGCGCTGCTCGACCTATACACCATTCAAAAAGAGCTGCGCGATAAAGGCCGCAGTTTAGATGGTTTGCGTATCGCCATGATTGGCGACTTGAAGCACGGTCGTACCGTTCACTCTTTAATGCGCTTATTGGGGTTGTTTGCAAATTTGCAGGTAGTGTTAGTTAGCCCAGAAGAGCTCGCCATGCCAGAAGAGTACGTAGAATTGCTGCGCGGCTTGGGGCACAGAGTGGATGTATCGTCCGATTTGGCCAACAGTATTGGCCATGTTGATATTGTGTATTCTACTCGTATCCAAGAGGAGCGCTTCGGCTCGAAAGAGGAGGCCGACTTGTACCGTGGTCGATTCCGCTTAAACCAAGCTATTTACACCCAGTTTTGCGAGCCAAACACGGTAATTATGCACCCGCTGCCACGCGATTCTCGCTCCGATGCGAATGAGTTAGATAACGACTTAAACCAAAACCCCAACCTGGCAATTTTCCGCCAAACCGATAACGGTATTTTGGTGCGAATGGCGCTGTTTGCATTAATTTTGGATGTTGCTGATCAAGTAGATAAATTCTCGCGACCAGTAAACTGGTACCACAGCCGCACATTTTAGTCGCCCATTCTAGATCTGTATAAAAAACACCCATTCTGAGTTTTGAGCTATAGCCAATATGTGTGGTTATAGCTCAATTGTTACTTTTATACCCTTTTCTTCTGAATGAAAAACCGCGTAGTTCCATACTGTTATAGCTATTACTTATCGAGTGTGTAAAACTTAAACCGATTTGGTATATATGTGTGCCAGAAATTGTGAAGTGATTCTAATTAGTGGTACATTCTAAGGGCTAGACTTTATAAGAACGAAATAAGGCATTTCGCCAATTAACTACGAGGTTTACCCAATGTCTATTCGCGTTGCACAGCTACTGTGCATGTTGGTAAGCGTAACCGCTGCCAGCGTATTCGCAGACGAGGGAACGAGTAAAAATGAGCAATGGTTGCTCGCAAAATACGATGTTAACGGTGATAACGTTATCTCTGTTGACGAAATTAGTGAAAAACGTCAAAAGCTATACGCGGCGATGGATTTAGATGCCGACGGTGGTGTAACGTTTGGTGAATATGAATATGTCGACGGTGTAAAGCGCCAAATGCTGTTAAAAGCGCGCTTTAATAAATTAGACTTAGATCAAGATGGCAAACTGAGCTCCAGCGAGTACTGCTCTTACTTAGGCAGTTTCGACCGCTTTGATCAAAATGGTGATGGCAATATCACCACATCAGAAATAGACATGTCTAAGGTGAAGGCTGCAAAAGAAAAACCTGCGCCAGTAAAAGCTGAAGACGATACCAGTTGCTTGCTTTGGTTTTGTGTTAGGTCTTCCATTAAATAGATACGAAGCGAAAATTATTAAGCATAAAAAAGCCCTGCATTTGCGGGGCTTTTTTATGGGCGATTGTTAGAGAATTAGTTACGGCAAAGAGAGGCTGTTGGGGCTAATAAAGCGGCCGATCTTATCTATAAGCTTGTGCTTATCTAGCGGTTTAAGTAGGGCTGTTTTCGCTCCCGCTTTTGCCGCAAACTCTTCCACCTCGCTTAGGCTATCTGCTTGGCAGGTAAGAATAATAGGTATCTCTTCGGTATCGATGTTCGAGGTTAAGCTCTTGCAGGTTTCGTAGCCGTTTACACCGGGTAGGTAGGCATCCATCAAAATAAGGTCTGGTTGAAGCTCTTGGGCCAGCTCCATGCATTCTTCACTAGTTTTGGCTGTAATGATGGAGCAATGGCCTTTTAATATGTCGCTAATAAGAGACAAACTTGCGTCATCGTCATCTACAACAAGTATTAAGCCGTTGGGGTCGGCGGATTGAATTGTGCTGGTATTTCTGCCGCTGGCTTTAGCGGTATAAAGGGCCTTATCTGCAAGCCCCACTTGGTGTGCCCAGGTAGTGCCAGTAGTGTAATTAAGGGCGGCTCCACCAATGCTAACGGTAACGTAGGTATTGGACGGCGAAGCGCGATGTTTAATTTGCAAGCGCTCAACCGACTTGCGAATTTGCTCTGCTATATAGTGTGCACCGTTTTCTGGGGTGTTGGGTAATAAAATAATGAATTCTTCACCGCCATAGCGACCGATTAAATCGTCGGGACGGGTGACGCATTTGGCCAATACGCTAGAAATAGTTTGAATGCAGCGATCACCCTGTTGGTGGCCGTAGTAATCGTTATATTGCTTAAAATGGTCGATATCTAATAGCAATACGGCCAGTGGGGCCTTGTTGCGGGTGGCTATTTTCCACTGCTTTTCGGCTAGCTCTTCAAATGTGCGGCGATTATAAAGGTGGGTAAGCCCATCTCGCTGACTGAGCACCTTAAGCTCGCGATTAAGGGTTGCTAGTTGGTTGCGCATATCGGTTATGCGCTCCATGGCCCGTATTTTTGCCGATATAATCATTTGGCTTACAGGTTTTACAAGGTAGTCATCACCACCGGCATCTATGCCTTCTTCAAGGCTTTCATCTTCGCTCATGCCGGTCACGAAAATGATCGGTATCCAGTGATCGCCAAGCCATTCGCGAATAAGGCGAGTTGTTTCGAAGCCATCTAGCCCTGGCATCTCCACATCCATAATGATGAGGTCCACCGCGGTTTGTTCAATAATTTGCAGTGCTTCTTCACCACTTTTGGCAATAACAGGCTCGTGCCCAGCTGTGCGCACAAAATGGCTCATGGCGTGTCGCAGGGTGGCGCTATCTTCAACAAGCAATATTTTCATTCTTATATGTACTTAACCGCAATATTGGTGCTGAGTGTACCATAATCAAACTGCGTGAAATCCACGTCGCAGCACCAGTCGCTAAACGGTATAATGCGCGGCTTAACGGTTGTTAAATCACAAATAAATCGCGCTTTTGTGCAAAAAACGTTCACGGGGTAACCCTCAAAAGTGATTCCTTACGCATACAAAAGTGCAACCGCTGCTTAGGTGACTATGCTGGTTACTATAAGCGAACTGAATAATAAGTTTAGTACAAGCTTCTCAAAGGTGAGAATCCTTTGTGAATGGATGCTAACTGCAGAAATTTCCAGTGCGCCAAGTCGTGCTGGCGTGCCCAACGCAAGAGAGAGTGTTAATGTCTGAGTTTGATGAAATTCGTCCCTATAACGACAGTGAAGTCGTGCCCACGTTACAGCGTTTGCTGGAGGACAAGGAGTTTCTCGATACGGTCGCCAAGCTTGGCTTGCCAAGAGCGGGTAAATATATTGCTCCGCTAGTGCGCGGGTTAATTCGAGGCCGCCTGCAAAAAGAAACAGCCAGCATTCAAACCGTTGCCGATTTACAAGCGAAGATAGAGTTTTACTTAGGCCGCGAGATAAATCGCACTATTACCCATTTGTCTATATCCGGCCTTGATAATTTCGACCGCGCTAAGGCCAGCTTATTCGTTAGTAATCATCGCGATATAGTTATGGACCCTGCACTTGTTAACTGGTCGCTATATAAAAATGGGTTTACCACCTTGCGCATAGCCATTGGGGATAACTTACTTACCAAGCCATTCGCATCCGATTTAATGCGGTTAAATAAAAGCTTTATTGTTAACCGCTCGGCAACCGCTCCGCGTGAAAAACTAAAAGCGGCGAAATTGTTGTCTAAATATATTCACCACTCGGTACTTACAGATAACGAAAACGTATGGATCGCTCAGCGCGAAGGCCGCGCTAAAGATGGCATAGACGTAAGTAACCAAGCAATTATTAGTATGTTTGCACTAAGCAAACCCAAAACGCAGCCTTTTGAAGAGTTTATACGCGAGGCACGCATTGTGCCGGTGACGCTATCTTACGAATACGACCCGTGCGATACCGCTAAAGCGAAAGAAATTTATCAAAAGGAAACAGAGGGTACCTATAAAAAAGGCGAGCACGAAGATGTAAAAAGTATCGCCACTGGTATTACCGGGTTTAAAGGGTGTGTACATGTACATTTTGGTGAGCCACTCACCCAAAACTTTGAAAATGCAGAGCAGGTAAAGCTGCATTTAGATAAAGAAATTATTTCTAATTATGTGTTGCACCCCAGTAACTGTATTGCGTACGAAATGCTAGAAAAACGCAGCCCCAAAGTATTGGTGGGTGAAAAGCAAATTGCGTTCGATACTGCCGATTGGCAAGCCGAGCGCAAAATATTTGCCGATCGTATTGCAACCTGCGATCCGCAATACCTAAATACACTGCTAAAAGGCTATGCAAATCCGGTCTACCGCAAATTGAGCTTGACCGCGAATGCTGAATAAAGATGTAAAAAAAGAAATTCAACAGGCCTACAGTAAATTCTTAGAAGCGCGGGAGCTAAAACCGCGCTATGGCCAAAAATTGATGATTGCCGAAATTGCGAAAACGCTAGGCAGCATTCAGCTTAATGCAGATGGTGAACGCCAAACAGAAGGGCACCTTTGTGTAATAGAGGCCGGCACGGGTACCGGTAAAACCGTATCGTATTTATTGGCTGCTTTACCTGTGGCCAAAGCGTTAGGCAAAAAAGTTGTGCTCGCAACGGCTACCGTGGCCTTGCAAGAGCAGGTGGTTTTAAAAGATTTACCCGACCTTATTCGCTACGCCGATTTAAAGTTTAACTTTTGCTTAGCCAAGGGACGTGGCCGTTACATGTGCCTAAGCAAGTTAGACAAAATATTAACCTCGTCGGACGATACCCAGTTTATCCCGCTTTACGAAGACGAGCACAGCGAAATAAGTGAATTCGATACCAAGCTTTATACCTCTATGATGGAGAAACTAGGCGAAGGTAAATGGGATGGCGATAGAGATAATTGGCATGATGAAATTGATCAACCCGTGTGGCAGCGCGTAACCACGGATCATCGCCAATGCACTGGTAGAAACTGTAAGTTTGTTCGCCAGTGTGCGTTTTTTAATGCGCGAGAACTACTCGATGAGGCAGATTGCATCGTCGCCAACCACGATTTAGTACTGGCGGATCTAGCGCTAGGTGGAGGTGCTATTTTACCCGCACCAGAAGAAACTATTTATATTTTCGATGAGGGCCACCACTTACCCGATAAAGCCCTTAATCATTTCGCCAGTCACACCCGTTATAAAAGCACTATTCGCTGGCTTGGCCAAAGCGAAGGGCAGTGGTCTAATTTAATTGAACCACTAACAGATGCCTCGTACTTCACCCAAATTGCGGCCCCCACAGAAGCAGTTTTCAAAAATGTTCGCTCGTTAATGGAGGCGCATCTGCCGCACATGCAAGAGTGGGTGTATGCGCTAGAAGCGAGTAACGAAAAAGATAACGATCGTTTTCGCAGGGATGACAGGCAGGAAAGCAGCAGGCAATTACGCTTTGAACAAGGTGTAGTGCCCGCAGCTATGGAGTATCTCGCTCGCGAATTAGTGGATGCCTTTTTAGATTTAAGTATGCACTTAGGTAAGCTTCATAAAGAATTAGAAACACTGATAGAAGATGATTACCCACTGGTGCCGAGGGTAGATATAGAAACCGTACACGGTGCCGTTGGTACATGGCTTGCACGCGCAGATGGTAACCTAAGCCTATGGAAGAGTTACGCAGACACCAAAGTGATAGAAAACTGGCCTATAGCGCGCTGGATAACCGTAACGACATTTAACGACGTAATGGATTACGAAATAGTATCCAGCCCCATTTTAGCCTCAAAAGCGTTAGAAAAAGATTTGTGGTCGCGCTGCTGTGGCGCGGTTGTTACCTCGGCTACACTCACCGCGTTAAATTCATTTGATCGATTTAAAATCCGGTCTGGCACCTACGACGATTCCCATTACTCGGTAGTGCCCAGCCCATTCGATTACCCCAATCGCGCAGTTTTGCGTATACCGTCGTTCGCCGTTGAAGCAAATTTTGCAGCGGACCATACCGATAGCATGATTGAGTACTTGCCTGAAATTATCGATAAAAAAGCGGGCACACTGGTGTTGTTTTCATCTAGAAAGCAAATGCTGGAAGTGTTTGATCAGTTACCTGCCGATTTTAGAATGCTAATTTTAATGCAGGGTAGCCAGTCCAAGCAGGTGTTGGTGAGCGATCATAAAAAACGTATCGACGAGGGCAGTGGCAGTATTATTTTTGGTTTAGCCAGTTTTGCCGAAGGTGTGGATTTACCCGGTAAATATTGCACCCATGTGATTATTGCCAAAATTCCTTTTGCTGTGCCCGATGACCCGTTGGAAGCGTCACTTGCCGAATGGGTAGAAAGCAGAGGCGGCAACTCGTTTATGCAAATAACCGTACCCGATGCAGCCATGCGTTTAGTTCAGGCTTGTGGTCGGCTGTTGCGTACAGAGTCGGACAAGGGCGTAGTAACCATTATGGATAAGCGCCTAATAACCAAGCGCTACGGGCAAGCGCTATTAAACTCTTTGCCACCATTTAAGCGCGAGCTGGGCTAATGGATTTACGCGCTAACCAGCTGCTGAGTTTACTGATGGATTTGGAAATGCATTTGCGCTCGGCAAGCTTATGGCAGGCACAATTACCTTCGCAGGCAGCACTTGCTAGCACCCAGCCATTCTGTGTGGATACGCTAGAGTTTCAGCAGTGGTTGCAGTTTGTGTTTATTCCCCGTTTACGCGTTTTAGCAGAAACCGGCCAGCCACTACCTTTGCTGTGCAATGTGGCGCCAATGGTAAGCGACGGTGACGTATTTACTGGTGTCAATGCACGAGCAGAAATTGTTCACACGCTAGAGCAAATAGACGCACTAATTTCTAATTAAGTTTTTTGATTCAGGCTTGCTGCTGGTGAAGTGTTAGGGGTAGACGGGAGTTATTATAAAAAACGGGAGCTTAGGCTCCCGTATTACTTTTTACAAATATACAGAATGTAATAACTTACATTTTTTCCATCACTTCAATACCCAGTAAATCCAACCCTTGCGCTAAGGTGCGTGCAACGCCTTTGCTTAATTGCAGGCGGCTGGTTTTTACTGCGGGCTCGACGCCTTCTTTAAGAATAGGGCAGGCTTCGTAGAATGTCATAAACAAGCTGGCCAAATCGTAAAGGTAATTACACATTACGTGTGGGTAAGCGTCGGCGGCTATTTGCTCAACAATTTCTGGGAGCTGTAAAAGCTTAATTGCCAACTGCACTTCTTGCGGCTCGGTTAGGTTAACTTCGCTTTCGAAGGTATCCATGTTTTCGTTTGCGCGGCGGAATATGCTGCGAATTCGGGTATAAGCATATTGCATGTAAGGGCCTGTGTTGCCTTCAAATGCGAGCATGCTTTCCCAGTTAAACACGTAGTCGTTGGTGCGTGTTTTACATAAGTCTGCGTACTTAACTGCACCAATGCCCACTTTGCTAGCTACCTCGGCCATTTCTTCTTCGGTAAGGTCTGGGTTTTTGGTGCGCACTTCTTTTGCTGCACGCTCTACGGCCTCGTCTAACAATTGGGCGAGTTTTACTGTGCCGCCACTGCGTGTTTTAAAGGGTTTACCGTCGCTGCCTAGCATGGTGCCAAAGGCGTGGTGCTCGGTAGAAAGCCATTCATCGGCGAAGCCTGCTTTGCGGGCAAGGGTAAATACCTGCTGCATGTGCAGCGATTGGCGCGCATCAATAAAATATAAAATGCGGTTAGCTTTAAGTGTGCCTACACGGTAACGCAGTGCAGCGAGATCGGATGTGGAGTACAAATAGCCACCATCTTTTTTCTGAATAATCGCAACGCTGGGGTCGCCATTTTTATCGGCTAATTCGTGTAAAAATACCACTTTTGCACCTTGGTCTTCTACTGCTAAGCCCTGTGCTTCTAGCTCTGCTACTACCGGTGCAAGGTCGTCGTTATAAGCGCTTTCGCCGCGTACATCGGCTTCGCCTAGGGTTACGTTAAGTTTGCGGTAAATTTCTTCTGCGTGTAGTAGTGAAACTCGGCGAAACTCTTGCCATAGTTTATTTACTTGAGCGTCGCCAGATTGCAGCTTTACTACGTAGTCGCGGGCGCGATCGGCAAAAGCTGGGTCGTCATCAAAGTGTTTTTTGGCTTGTTGATAGAAGCCTTCTAAATCTTGTAGTGCTAACTCGGGGCGCTCGCCGCTGCCAAGTTGATCTTCTAATTCGGCAATTAGCATACCGAATTGGGTGCCCCAGTCGCCCACGTGGTTTTGGCGAATAACTTTGTCGCCCGTAAATTCCAAAACGCGCGCAATGGCATCACCAATAATGGTAGAGCGCAAATGGCCAACGTGCATTTCTTTAGCGAGGTTGGGTGAGGAGTAATCTATAACAACCGTTTCTGGGTTGTTTTTAGGGAGAATACCCAAGTTGGTGCTATTGGTTACAGCAACAGTTTGTTGCGCCAACCACTTTGGGTCTAAGTGGATATTAATAAAGCCGGGGCCGGCAATTTCAACTTTGCTGGCTATGCCGTTTAAATCCAAGTTATCAATAATCTTTTGCGCCACTTCGCGCGGGTTGGTTTTTAGCGCTTTGGCCGCACCCATGGCGCCGTTGGCTTGGTAGTCGCCAAAGCCCGCTTTTTTGCTTACCGCCAAGTGGGGGCTGTAGTCGGCGGGTATACCCGCATCGTTCATGGCGCTTTTAACGCGATCGTTTAGTAGGTTACGTATATTCATGGGTTTCAACCGGGCGCTTTGGGCTTATCTAATGGGCCTGCGAGGTAGGGCAGGCAGCTAAAATATGTGATGCGGGATTGTAGCGGCTGCAGGGGTAGATGCAAGGTGTGAAGGGCTTGTAAGGGCAACTTTTAGGCATATGAGCGAAAAGGTTAGCGATTATGAATAGTCTCGCTCTGGTTGCTGCTGCTGTGGCTGCTAAACTCTGATGAGAACAAAATAACCTGCACGTATAACTTTTGAAAGGAGTGACATTAATGGAGCCTAGCCCAGAAGTATTGGTGGAGCAGCGTGGCGCCACGCTAGAGGTAAGTTTTAACCGCCCAGATCGTAAAAACGCCATTAATTTAGCTATGTACCGCAGTTTAACGGCCGCGTTATTGCGAGCGAAGCAAGATGCGACCACTCGCAGTGTACTTATTTACGGGCAGGGAGGCATTTTTACCTCTGGCAACGACCTTAACGATTTTGCCAACGCCTCTAACCTGCAAGATGAGAATAACCCCATTGTTATCTTTATGCAGGCGTTGCTTAGCTTTCCAAAGCCTGTGGTGGTTGCGGTAGAGGGCGTGGCTGTGGGTATTGGTACTACGCTACTGCTACATTGTGATCTTGCCTATGGCCACACAGATGCGCGTTTCGCATTGCCGTTTGTAAAATTAGGCCTGTGCCCAGAGTATGCATCTTCTTACCTTATACCCCGTATTGCTGGGGCTGCCAAAGCCAGCGAATGGCTGCTGTTAGGCGAAGAGTTTAGTGCGCAAGAGGCGAAAGAAGGCAATTTAATTAATAGCGTAGAGGCTGCACCCCTCGCTAAAGCCCGCGCGGCGTGCGATAAGCTTGCGTTGTTGCCGCCAGCCGCCGTTAGACAATCTAAAGCCCTACTTAAACAAACTACCTCCGATAACGTGCAACGGGTAATCGATACCGAAATTGCACTATTTGCTAAGGCGTTAAGCCAACCCGAATTTGCAGAAGCGGTTGGGGCCTTCTTTGAGAAACGCAAACCCGATTTCTCTCACTTTGAATAATTAAAAAGGGAACCCAAAATGAGCCAAGTATTTGATTTTAGTGGTCGCACCGTTGTTGTAGTGGGCGGTACAAGTGGTATTAATCGCGGCGTTGCAGAATGCTTTGCCCGCGCAGGTGCAAAGGTAGCTGTAGCCAGCCGCAGCCAAGAAAAGGTGGACGAAACCGTTGCAGCCTTGCAGCAAGCCGGTGCAGAGCAAGCTATGGGGTTTGCAGCTGATGTGCGCGACGTAGATGCAATTGCCGCAGGTTTACAAGGCATCGCCACTGTAATGGGTAGCATTGATGTACTGGTGTCTGGTGCTGCGGGTAATTTCCCTGCGCTGGCAGAAGATTTATCTGCAAATGGTTTTAAATCGGTAATCGATATAGATCTGCTTGGCACCTTTCATGTAATGAAGGCGGCTTTCCCACACCTAACCAAGCCAGGGGCGTCTATTGTGAATATTTCCGCCCCGCAGGCATTTTTACCCATGCAGGCGCAAACTCACGTATGTGCGGCCAAAGCGGGTGTAGATATGGTTACCCGCTGCTTGGCCTTGGAGTGGGGGGAGCACGGTATTCGCGTTAACTCGCTAGTGCCCGGCCCTATTGAAGGCACAGAAGGCATGAAACGCCTGGCGCCAACGCCCGAGCTTATGGAGCTAGCAAAACAATCTGTGCCTTTACAGCGCCTAGGTAAACCAGAAGATATAGGCAATATGTGCATGTATTTGGCGTCGGAGCAGGCCGCCTATGTGAGTGGCGCAATTATTCCTGTTGATGGCGGTTGGTCGCTGGCGGGCGCATCTGGCCTTAGCCAAACGTTGGTGCAAATGCTCAAACAGCTTAAAAACATGTAATAGCTTGGCAATAGTACGCCTGTATGGTTGCGCCGCTATTGTGTGGTCGTGCCTCATTTCACGCCTAATATTGGCGTAAATACCAAAAAACGGGTGGTATGCGCGGTGGGTTAGCAGCCTGCCGCTTACCCTGACTAGCTAAAAGCCATGCAATTGGCTGCTTCTACCCGTTTTCCCCTTGCTTTAGGCCCCATGTTAGTGTTTATCGGCTATGCACATTGGTTTGATTGTGTAGAATAGCCCCAGTTCGAAAATTTCTACGGAGTACGGCATGTCGGCGGGTTCAAGTTCTAATAAGGTTAGTGAGTTAATTCTAAAGTTCAGTTGTGATGATCAGCCCGGTATTGTGGCCTCTGTCGCTAGTCTGTTTTCCCTCCAAGGTTTTAACATTCGCGAATCTTCGCAGTTTGAAGATGTAAGTACACGTCGCTTTTTTATGCGTACGTTACTTGAGTCGGTAGAAGGCCCTAAAAGCCTTGCCGATGTGATGTCTGCTTTCCAATCTGTGGCAGACCGCTACAAAATGACGTGGGAGCTAACCGACGCAGCCGAAAAAACCAAAGTACTTATCGCAGTATCACAATGGGGCCACTGCTTAGATAACCTACTCAATGGCTGGAAGCGCGGTTACTTGCCGGTGGATATAGTAGGTGTGGTATCCAACCACGAAGTAATGAAGCCTTTGTGCGAGTGGTACGGCGTACCTTTTCATTACTTACCCGTAACGGCAGACACCAAACCACAGCAAGAGCAGCAAATTTTAGATGTAATGGATAGCTCCGAAGCCGATCTTTTAGTACTGGCTCGCTATATGCAAATTCTTAGTGATGACCTATGTAAAAAATTAGAAGGCCGCGCAATTAATATTCACCACTCGTTTTTGCCTGGGTTCAAAGGTGCCAGGCCGTATCACCAAGCTTACGAGCGCGGTGTAAAGCTTATAGGTGCAACCGCCCACTACGTTACGGCCGAACTAGATGAAGGCCCAATTATTGAGCAAGCCGTAGAGCGCGTAAGCCACGCCAATACCCCAGAGGAATTGGTTGAAATAGGGCGAGATAGCGAAGCGGTGGTACTGCAACGCGCAGTGCGTTGGCATGCGGAGCGGCGAGTGTTACTCAATGGCAAGAAGACGGTTGTGTTTAATCGTTAAGGTAAGGGATAGTTCACAGATCACAGATCACAGATCACAGATCACAGATCACAGTTCACAGTTCACAGTTCACAGTTCACAGTTCACAGCTAAAAGCTAAAAGCGTAGTTTGGTCTGCGCTTTTAGTTTTAGTTTTAGTTTTAGTTTTAGTTTGTATCGCTAGCTACTTTCTTTTTTCTAGATGTCTCTTTCGCGCATATAACTAACGATTTGTATGGCGCTCATATCTGTGGTGTTTCAGTTTTTTCATGTCAAGTTGTTATTTTTACTGTAATTGAGTTTTTGTTGAATACGTATTCATATTGCAGCAGTGACACAATTCGTCCATATTTTAACCTCAATTGTGCGTATTAAAAATTTGATCCAATTGGATCGATTTTTCGCAGAGTGATTAAACAAGTAAAAGTAATTACCTATTATAAAAATAACGGTATGGTTTTATTTGCTTGCTGGCTTCACTCCAATAATCGCTGTGCGATTCTGTCCTTTAATGCCGAATAAGTTTGTGTTTTACATTAATGCTTTGGGAAGGGTGTTAGTAGTATGTATTCGCGGCTAATAACTATAAAGAATAAAGAACATACTATGAAAAATTCAGCCAAAGATTATCTCTCACTTAAAACTTAGCTAAGCACGGTAAGCGTTAGTTTTATCTTCTAATTAAATTCTAGTTTCTCTGGCGTAGAGCGCTGCGAGTGTGCTTGCCTGCCCGAGTGTTTTTCAAAAAAGGAAAACGCCATGTTTGTTTCGTTTGTAAGTGTTGTTACCAAGTTGATGTGTGCAATGCGTTGCCCGCTTGGGCGGCGAATAAGTTGGATGTTAGTTTTTATTGCGGCTGCATTGCCGCAAGCTAGCTGCGGGCAATCTAATCTGTGGGAGAGTGCCTATTTTAGGGGTACACCAAACGATTGGAATGCTAGCGCTATGACCTTTAATGCAGAGAAGGGCGCTTGGTACACAAGGCAAACATTTGGTGCAGACAACCCCCGTTTTAAAATAACTAAAAATAATAATTGGGATGAGTCTTACCCTGCGAACGACTTTTTAATTACACACGGCGCTGGCGATTACGATATTTTATTCAACGATGCAACCAAAGCCATTACCGCGACTAAGGTAGTAACTTATTCTGCGCCAATAAGTGAGAATTCCATTTGCTTTGCTAACACCTCAAATTTTGCTACACCGAACGTATATTTTTGGAACGCGGCGCCGGCTAACAGCTTAACAGGGGCGCCAGCCTGGCCGGGCGAAACAATGGCAGCGGTACAATACGAGGCGGGTGCATATTATTGCTATACCTTGACGGACTACTTAACTGGCCAAACAATGCCGAATTCGCTAAGTGTTATTTTTAGCAACGCTGGGGCGAATCAAACCAACGATTTATTCACTGATAACGGCTATTGCTTTAAAAATAATATGTGGCAGAGCTTAACCGCCTGCGGAATAGAGATTGTTCCGGTAGAAGAACTACTAATAGCCAATGCCGGTAACGATAGAGAAATAGAAGAAGGTAATACATTAACGCTAAGTGCGGCGGCATCTGAAGGCAATTACACCAATGCTATTTGGCAGAGCGATGCATGGCAGGGCTCGTTAACAGGTGCAGAGGTAACCACGCCGTTATTAAATGAACCTGGTGTATACACTGTAACTTTAACGTTAGAGGGACAAGCCTTAACCAGCAGCGATTCGTTTACCCTTACTGTTACAGCAAAGCCTGAAGTTAATACTAGTAATAATATTTGTTTTGATAACATTCAAAATTTCGCACAGCCTACAATTTATTTTTGGAATGCAACGCCGGCTGGTTCGTTAAATGCGCTACCCAATTGGCCAGGCCATGCCATGGCGGTAGTGGGTAATTATGTTTGCTATGACTTCACCGACATAATAGTTAGCGGCGCTGCAATGCCCAGTGCGTTAAATGTAATATTTAGCAATAGCGGCAATAATCAAACTGAAGATTTATTGTTCGATGGCAATGCGTGCTACGCCGCCAGTACATGGCAAAGCATGGCAGCGTGCGGTTTTGAACCCAAACCTGTACTGATTGCCGAAGCGGGTGAAAATCAAACCGTACAAGCAGGTTCCAATACTGTACTTTCTGCCGCCGGCTCTCAGGGCCAGTTTGAAACGGCTGTATGGCAAAGTAGCGCTTGGGCAGGGGAAATAAATGGTTCACCAGCGGTTACACCTAATTTAGCGGTAGTGGGCGAGCACACAGTAACCTTAACGATTGCCAATGGTGAAACCACCGCGCAAGACACCTTCACCCTAACGGTAACCGCAAGGCCAACAACCCACGGCATGACCGAACGCCCCCTGCTGAGTGAGCCACTGGCGTTTCCTGTTTCTGGCAATGTATCTGCCGGTGCCTACCGTTTCGAAAAGGCTTTCCCTAATTTAGAGGGTCAGTTTTTATCGCCGGTAATGATTTTACCCGATGGTATTAACGATTTAATTTTTGTAGTAGATAAGCCCGGGTCAATCTTTGTTTTCCCTAACGATGAAAATGTTGCCCCTAATCAAGTACATGAAATACTGGATATAAAAAATAGCGTACGCAACTACCACGAGCAGGGTTTGCTGAGCATGGCATTCGACCCGAACTACGCGTCGAATGGGTTTATTTATATTTATTATATTCATGGCGAAGACGACAACGAACGAGCGCCAGATGGCCAATATGGCGATGCAATACTTGAACGCTACACCATTAATGACCCACTAAACCCTACATCGGTAGTGGCTGGGTCTAACGTGGAGGTACTTCGTGTACCACAGCCGGGGCCAGATCACAAAGGCGGCATGATGCAGTTTCATGCGGAAGAGGGCTATTTGTATTTAAGTATTGGCGACGGCGCCTATGGCCACAGTGCGATTGAATCCTTCCCTGAAGACCCGCGCACAAATAACAGCGCGCAAGATACTACCAACTTGCGCGGGAGTATGATTCGAATTCAACCGCTAGAGTTTCCAGTCGATGGCAAATACTATGCGGTACCCAGCGATAACCCGTTTGTAGGCATGGGCAACTACCGCCCAGAAATATGGAGCTACGGCCATCGCAACCCATGGCGTTGGGCATTCGACACAGAAGCGCCTTACACCATTTGGCAAACCGAAGTAGGCCAAGCGGGCTTCGAAGAAGTAAACCTAATTCAAAAGGGTAAAAATTACGGTTGGCCTATTTGTGAAGGCTTAACTAATCGCGGCGCCTTAGGTGGTGATGCCAGTAAAAGTTGTGCAACAGATTTCGAACCGCCACGCGAAGGTTATTTTCAGCCAGAAGGCTTTTCGATTATTGGCGGCATAGTGTATCGCGGTAATAAATTGCCCAATCTTACAGGTCACTTTATATTTGGCGATTACGTTACTAAGAAAATTTGGTCGATAGTGGATGGCGACGCTAAGCAATTGGTTAGCGATGCATTTCCAGAAAATATTGTATCGTTTGGTACCGATCTAAGTGGTGAGGAATTATTCGTATCTACCTATGGGGTAGAGTACGGCGGTAACTCCACCATTTACAAAGTTGTAGATGACGACGCAGAAGCCGCCGTAATTCCACAAACACTTTCTGCTACTGGCTTATTTGCCGATTTAACCACGCTTACGCCTGTTTCTGGTGTAATTGAATACGATGTAAATACCGATGGCTGGTTTGATGGCGCCATTGCGCGGCATTTTATTTCTATACCCAACGATACAACTATTGCGTTTAACTCTGTAGAAAACTGGCAATTACCTGTAGGGGCGGTGCTGGTAAAACACTTAAGTGTAATGGGCGAAAATAATAGCCAAATACCTTTTACTACATCGGTATTGTTTAAACAGCAAAGTGGTAACTGGCAGGCGGCGAACTACCATTGGAATGAAGCTGGCACCGAAGCCACCCTGGTTACACAAACCATTAATGTTACAGATAATGGAATAGAGCCTCGTACGCGCGCGGTGCAATCCGCGGGGGACTGTGGTTCGTGTCACACGGGTAGTGGCAGTAAAGATCCGCTCGCCTTGCACACGCGCCAATTAAATAAAGTATTTGATTACAGCGGCGTGCTAGATAACCAGCTCGATGCCTTTAATTATGTGGGCTTGTTCGATCAAACCATCAATAGCGGCAGTGATTACAATGTATTTGCCGCAATAGATGACGAAACTTCATCTACATCTTTGCGTGCACGATCCTATATGGATACCAACTGTTCACACTGTCATTCCAGCAGTTTTATGGATTTGCAGTTTGACACGCCTTTAATGGAAACGCGTTTACTTGATGTGCAAACCACTAGCGACAAAGTGCGTTTGCGTCCTTTCGATCACGCCAACAGCTTGGTATACATTTATCAAACCTCCGATGGCAACCGAATGCCAAAAGGCTCACGCTATACCAATCCATTGGCGCAGACCGTATTTGAGCAATGGATTAACGCAGAGGATGCTACTCAAGTAGGCGTTGAACTGTTTAGCAGCGGTACACGCTTTGCGGTGGGAGATAGTGTACGGTTAGATGTAAAAGCACTTTACGATAACGAATTTCCGCTCGACAACCTCGACCCAGTTATATGGGGTAGCAGTAATAATGCCGTTGTTAGTGTGGCAAACACCGACGAAAATACCCAAACGCTTGCATTAAACACTGTGGGCACCGCAACCGTAACCGTGCAAGCTGGCGCTTATTCTGATCAGATTTCAATTACCGTCACAGATTCCGATGCCTCAATTGTTGGCTTAGAAATATTCCCGGCCGACATAGCGTTAGCACAAAGCCAGCAATTAGTTGCCTATGGTTTACGTGCCGATGGCTCGCGTGTGAATTTGTATGGCGAAGTTACCTGGTCGGTAAGTGCCGGTGCAAGTAATGTAGCTGTGGATAGCACGGGTTTATTAACGCGCGCGGCAGAAGGTGAGGCAACCGTAACGGCCAGTTACGCCGACTTAATTGCAGCTTCACAGATAACCAATGCCCAGCAAGACTTTGTGCTGCAATACAACAATACCACCAGTAATTGGGCTGAGGTATATGTGTATTTATGGACAGGGCCAGAAGGGCAAGCAGTAGAAGTAGCGCCGTGGCCAGGTGTACGCATGGCAGGGCCAGACGAAAATGGTATATGGCAATATACTGTCAACCCAGCGAATCTAGTCGATGGTAAAACCAATGTTATATTTAACAATAATAACAATGGTGCTCAAACGCCTAATCAATTAGATGTTGCACAAGCCTCGCTGTATAACAACGGTATTTGGACACCGCTAACACCTTCTGCCGGTGTATCTCGAATTTCCGTTATTGCTGGTGCAACGCCTAACCAAGCAATGGATTTTGAAATAGGAACCGTTATTACCGTAACGGCAAATACGGCAACCGTAGGCACAGAGTTTAGTGGTTGGAGTGGCGATGGTGTGGCTTATATTATTAGCGACCCAACCTTGCCAACCGTGCAGGTACTTATTCCTAACCACGGTATTGCGTTACAAGCTAAATTTGGAGAAGACGCTACCGATTATGAAACCGCACGTGTGCTATTTGACGGTGGTTGTGCGGGGTGTCATGGCGATGGTGGCAGTGGTGGTATTGCTGTTGCGTTAAATCAGTTGCATGAATCTAATCGTTATACGCAAGCAACTTTAAGCAATTATATTGCTGAGTTTATGCCATCTGGTAATACGAGTTCATGCTCGGGCACAAACCCTGGCGACTGCGCATACGATATTGCAAAAATGATTTTGAACAATAAGTGGTTGGCGTGCGATGGGCCAGAATGCGATGGCAACAGTTTAGATGCACGTAATTTACGCCTGCTAACGAAACAGGAATACTTAAACAGTGTGCGTGATATTTTCGGTATTCAATTTGACGAAAGCATTATGGCTTCGGTGCCTGCAGACGGCACCTTCAGAAACTTTACTACTGCTTCGTCTTTGGTGGCAGATACCGATCGCACCTTAGGTTTTCAAATGGTCGCGGAAGAAGTAGCAACCACTGCAATTAATACGTTCACTTTTAATGGCTTGGCTAGCGGTTGTAGTAATAGCCAATGTGTTGTTGAGCAATTGGGTAGAAAGCTATTCCGCCGTCCATTAGCAGCGGACGAAGTACAACGCTACCTAGCGTTATACGATGCGAGCGAAGACGGTTTAACGCTTGTGCAGGGCTTACTCATGTCGCCGCACTTTATGTATCGCTCAGAAATGGGTGTGCTAAATGCGCAAACAGGCCTGTACGAATTAACCGATCACGAGTTGGCAACCTTATTGGCCTACACCTTTTGGGTAACCACACCCGATGAAGCACTGCTGGCAGCAGCAGATGCCGGTACTTTAAACGTAGAAGAGCAGGCCGAACGCTTGCTTACCGATGCGCGAGCAGAGCGGGGGTTGCGTCGTTTTGCTTCCGGTTGGCTTATCAATAGTCAGTACCCATTCCCTGCTATAAACAGCGCAAGCTTAGTGGATGCGTTTAAAGAAGAAACTATTCACCTAGTTATGGAAGGTATTCGCAGCAATGCGCCATTTAACAGTTTATTAACGGCAAATTATACCTATGCCAATAACGAGCTGGCTCAGCATTACGGGTTAGGGGCTACAAGCAATTGGGCGAAAATGTTTTTCCCTGCAGACGACCCGCGTGCGGGCGCAGGTTTACTTGGGCACGGCAGCTTCTTGGCATCACGCACCAGTACAGTTAACCCAGCGCCTATTAAACGTGGGGTATATGTGCGCGAAGCCATTATGTGTCAAGAGTTTCCACCCCCCGCAGCGGCAAACTTCGATATATCGTTTGAACCTTCAGACAGCAACCGCGATGCAACTTCGCGACATACGTCGGATGCTGCTTGTGCAACCTGTCACCAATATATCGACGGTGTGGGGTTTGGTTTCGAGCGATTTGGCAGCGACGGTTTGTACCGTGCACTGGAAACACTCGGCAATGGCGTTATTCAAGAAATTGACGATTCCGGCTCGATTAAAAGTTTGACCTCACCAGAAACAGTGCTCGACCCAGATAGCGAAAGCGTTGCGTATTTTTCTGTGCCTGAGCTTGCAGGGTTAATTGCCGAAAGCGGGCAAGGGGAAGCGTGTTTCTCTCGTCAGTTTTATCGTTATACCGTGGGTAGAAACGAAGAGAGTGAAGGCGACGAAATATTTATTCGCGAATACAGCGCAGACTTGCGCAATGGTGGTGGCATGTTCGACATGTTAATCGATCTAACAACTTCAGCAGCGTTTGGCGCTCGCCACTAATTGCACGGGGAAATAAAAATGAGCAAATTATCACAACCATCTCGACGTAAGTTCCTCATGGGGTTAGCTAAAACTGGCATGCTGCTACCGTTTGCAGGGCAAATGTTAGGGCAAAAAGCATTGGCTGCAGGTACTGGTGCGCAGCGGGTTTTATTTATGTATTACCCTAATGGCGTTGTGCCCTATAACTGGCGGCCGCAGCAAGATAGTGGCGCTATTACCACTACCAACGAGCTAAGCTTTGGTTTGGGGCCGTTAAAAGATTGGCACAATAAAATGATTGTGTTTAAAAATTTAAACCTAGACGTAGGCCAAGGTGCTGGGGCGCACTACAACGATATGCGCGGTATTTTAACCGGCGATAACCAAATAGGCGTCGACGGCGCGAGTATCGATCACTTAATTGCAGAGCGCTTGGGCGACGAGGGCGTATTAAGTTTGGGTGTGCGTACTGGGCCTAAAAAAGACATTATGATCTCTAAACCGCGCGGTTATAAAACCGATAGCCGCCCAATACCGAATAACGACCCGCGCGATGTCGCAAGTAAATTGGCGCTGCGTATTGGTCCATCAGACGGTTTATCCGATAACAAAAAGGCTATGTACGAAGCTATATTGTCAGACTTTGATGACCTAGCCGATGCAACCCTAACTAATACGCGGCAAACCAAATTAGATTTTCATAGCAATGCGTTAATTCGCCTGCGCGATCAAGCCGGTACTAAAGTGGGGGAGTGTGGTTTTAATAGTAACGTGATGACCGACCCCTATTATGAAACAACCCAAAGCTTAACCTCTACCGAGTGGCAAATGTTCCCGCACTTGGCTAGGGCGCAGGTAGATAATATTGTTGGCGCCTTCGCTTGCGGTTTGCATAAGGTAGCCACCTTGCAGCTTTCCAAAGGCGATGAGAACGGCAACTTAGTGAATTACTCTTTCGATGAATGCTGGCAAATGGCCCAGGATGCAGTAGCACAAGGTATTAAACCCGATGCAAACTCTGGCCCTGTAAGCGAAATGACCCGCTGGTACAACGAGCACGCCAGCCACAGCGCATCCCATAGGCCGGGGGCTGTGCCACACACGGCGCAAGTGCGTTGGTATCACTCATTGTTGGCCTATACCCTGCAGCAGCTGCAGGCTCGCGGTTTATTAGACGATACCCTTGTAGTGTTGTTTTCGGAAGTTGGCGAAGGTGCTAAGCACGGTGGGGCTGCAGGTTCGGTAACCCTTGCTGGCGGTGCTGCCGGCGATTTAGAAATGGGGCGCGTTATTTACTGTGGTGATGGCAATAACGATGGTCACAGGGTGTGGGGCAGTCACCAATTATTTGGTGATATTGCACGCTTAGTGGGTGCTCCAGATATTGGCGGGCCTTGGTCTGGCGGCGTTATTTAAGCAAATTACCAAATGGTAGCTAAGCACGCGAAAAAAATAGTGGGGCTGACACATAGATTTAATATTTGGCACGTATAAATGGCATCGCAAAGTTCTAGATCAGGGCTACGAGGTAATGCAATGGTCAATCTTTATCGCGCTTTATATTCTCGCCTACCCAGTGTAGGCGTTTCTTTTTTCCCCTTAATTTTGTTTGTTATTGCGGGCCTGTTGGCGTTTATGTTTGTAGATACAAGCTCCCAATTAGCATTGGAATCTAAGTTTGTGGCGAGTACGCATGTGTTACTGGTACTTGGTAGTGCATGTTTGCTGGCGTTGAGGCAGGTAACTAAAAAGGGTAGCTAAAAGGGTAGTTAGCATTCAGCAGGCGCCTTATTGCAGCGCTTAACCTGTTAAATTGGTGGCTTTGCCTCGCGTTGCACAATGTTGGTGAAATGCTAGTTTTAGTGCAGGGTTTTGAACTACTTGGCATATTCGACTGGTTGATTGTGAAGTCTCTAACTTTAATTCTACCTTGCCGTGCCTATAATCCTGCGCGGTGTCATCCAATATAGAAGGTGTTTCAGCGCCTTGCGCGCTTAAATAACAAAATCAATAACAATAACCTTTACTGTCATTACAAGCGGGCTTTGCTTAAGCCTGCTTTGCGTTCTGTTTTACCGCAATGTATTTTTACGGCGTGCTACGCTATGCCGCTGAGTGTTTAGCGATATATAGTTTTTCACTTTTTTACGTTATGTTCTCAATATGCGGTTGCGCGTTTTTATCAAAGTCTAGAACGTCTAGGCAATCTAGAAAGCTAAGCCGGTGATGCCAATAAAAATAATTAACTAATCCGAGTGAATAGCATGTTTGCAGAAACTGAAGAAAAATCGTTTGATATAAAACTATTTGAAAAAACCACCCATAACCCGTCGTTTGCCAGTTTGACTAATCATTTTCGCACTACCAATGGCCTAAAAGATTACTGTATTCCGGTAAATTCGTATTTTCCGCCTGCACATATTATGGATGAGCTATTTAGGCGCTTACCATATGCATTGAAATACTACCCAAGTTCTAATGAATCTATCGCCGATAATATCGCGCTTTTTTCTGGGGTAACTAACCCAAATTGGATAGTGGCGGGTAATGGCTCTACCGAAATTATATCTTGGCTGAACTCGATTTTTATAAAAGAGAGTATTTTTGTGCCTGTGCCTTCATTTGGGCGCTGGGTAGAAGAGCCCATGGGGCTAGGTGTGGACGTTAAAACCATGCCGCATAGCGACGACATGCTGCAAAAAATCACCGCGGAATCTTACGTGGCAGAAGTGCTGGCCAGTAAGGCTAGAAATGCAGTTATTTGTAACCCCAACAATCCAACGGGCACCTTGTTTTCTCGCGAAGAAATACTGTGGATACTCGAGCGACTTACACACTTAGATAACATCATTATTGATGAGTCGTTTATTGATTTTTCTGCGGAGAACCCGCCATCGGTAAAAAACGACGTGGCCAACTTTAATAACGTGTGGGTGTTAAAAAGCTTGGGCAAAAACCTAGGCTTGCACGGTGTGCGCATGGGGTATGCAATTAGTTGTGAGGCAAATATTCAACGCATGAAAAAGCATTTGCCGTACTGGAATGTAAATGGCATAACAGAAATGCTGCTATCGTTAATTAAAACCGAGCAAAAAGCCTACGACGAAAGTAGGCTAAAGAATATTAACGATGCTATTTACCTTTCTGAATGCGTAGAGCAAATTCGTGAGTTTACAGTATTTCCAACGCATTCTAACTTTATTTTCGTAAAGTTAAGCGATGAGTTTGATGGTGAAGAACTGCGCAATAGAATGCTACAAGACCATGCTTGTTTAATTCGTAACTGCGGTAACAAGTTGGGGGCGTCAAAACAATACTTTCGTATAGCGGCAAGGCCAGTAGAAGATATTCACTATTTAGTGGCTGCGTTAAAAGACGTTTTGGCCGGTATGAAAGTTGAATAATGTGGTATGCCCTGTAAGCGCCTATGCTGCGCTTACAGGGGAATTGTGATTAGCTTACGGTTATATTAGCCAGCAGCGCTTGTACAGGGTGCAGAATAGTTTCGCCCGCTTCGCGCTTAACTTGGCTGCGACAGGAATAACCCGTGGCAAGCAGCGTACCACTTGGTGCGTGTTGCTCTACAGGTTTTTGCCAGCTCATTTGGTAAAGGGCTTGAGACGACTCCTTGTTGCGCGCCTCGTGGCCGTAAGTACCAGACATGCCGCAACAACCCGCGTTCAAAATAGTTAAGCTGTGGCCAAGTTTTGTAAACACCGATTGCCACATTTTAATGGTGCCCACAGCATTTGATGTTTCTGTGCAGTGGGGCATAAGCTTAAATTCTATGCTTTGTTCTGCATTCGTATCTGCTGCCAAGAGGCGCGCATCTAAAAATTCCTGCAGTAACTCTACCTTGGGCATTGCTTGCTTACTTAAATATTTTTTATATTCGCTGCGGTAGGTTAAGGTCATGGAGGGGTCGATACCTACTAGTGCAACACCGCAAGCGCTAATACTGTTAAGCATTTTTGCGTTCTTTTCTGCGGTATCGGCAAAGCTGCCTAAAAAGCCGTGTACGTGTAGCGGTTTACCATTGGCCTTGTATGGGGCCAGTAGGGCGTTAAAGCCTAGCTGTTTAAGCAATTGAATCGTATCGATTACCAGCTGGGTTTCAAAGTAACTGGTAAACGCATCCTGTACTATTACAACGGTTTTCTCGCGTTGCTCTTGGGTTAAATTTGCAAGTTTATCGGGCGATGCCAGCTCTATTTCTGCCTGTGTGCCGTTTGCATCCACCGTAAGTTTGTAACCGGCTAAACGCGTACCGGTAAGCAGTGGGCCATCCACAAAGCCTACCCATTTTTCTAGCAGCAATTGCACAAAGCGTAGCTTCATGAAAAAGTTGTATACACTCGGGAATTTAGCGCATACCGGTAGCATAAATTCCAGCGCGCCTACGAGGTAATCTTTTAGTGGGCGCATATAGCGGGTGTGGTACAGGGATAAAAATTTACTTCTAAATTCTGGTACATCCACTTTAATGGGGCATTGGCCTGTACACGATTTACATGCCAAACAGGCAGCCATCGAGTCGTACACCTCGTGCGAAAAGTCGTAAACACCTAACTTTTTACGCAAGCTGCTAAATAGGCGTTTGGGCAAACCTGCTATCGCTGTTAGCGCACTTTTGCGCTTGGCAGCTGCCACTGTATCGAAATTGTTTTCCGATAATAATTTTAACCATTCACGAACAAGTGATGCGCGACCCTTCGGTGAATTTACCCGTTGGCGGGTTACCTTATAGGAAGGGCACATCTGGTCGGCCGTGTTCCAGTTAAAGCAAGCGCCGTTGCCGTTGCAGTAAACCGCTTCTTCAAACTGGGTCCAGCTTTGTTTGCTAATTACGCGATCTAACTCGCCACGGGTAGTTACTTCATTAATTTTTAGTAAGTTGTGCTCATCCGAAGGGGTAGCAATTTTGCCCGGGTTTAATTGATTGTATGGGTCGAAAGTCGCTTTAATACGTTGGAGTTGCGGGTACAGCTCGCCAAAAAATTGGGGCGCATATTCAGAGCGCACGCCTTTACCGTGCTCGCCCCACAATAAACCGTGGTATTGATGGGTAAGGTCGGCCACACGGTCGGATATTTCCCAAGCGATTTTGGCTTGTTCTGGGTCTTTCATATCTAGGGCGGGGCGCACGTGCAAAACGCCTGCATCTACGTGGCCAAACATTCCGTATTCTAATCTGTAGGCATCCAGTATTTCTCGGAACTCCATAATAAAATCGGCTAGGTGCTCGGGTGGCACGGCCGTATCTTCCACAAAGGGTACTGGGCGAGCTTCACCTTCTTTGTTGCCTAGTAATCCCACTGCGCGTTTGCGCATGCCCCATATGCGGTTAACCGCAGCGCTGCCTTTTGCCAAGGCGTAACCTATGCGCGGGCTGTTAGGGTCGGCCACCGAAGCTTTTAAGTTATCTAATAGCGTTTGAACTTTTTGGTCTAGCTCGGCTTCATCGTCGGCGGTGTATTCTACAAAGTTAATACCTTGCACCGGCTCGGCGGTATCGTCGGGGAAAAACTCTTCCACCTGATGCCACACAAAATCGTTCATCGCTAAATTAAGTACTTTAGAGTCGATGGTTTCTATTGATGTTGGTTTGGCTTTCATTAGCTCGGTTGCGTCGCGTAGCGATTTCTCAAAATCGCCGTACTTAACAACCACAAGAGCAGAATGTTTGGGAATAGTTAACAGGTTGAGCTTGGCCTCGGTAATAAAACCTAGAGTACCTTCGCTGCCGCACAAAATGTTGTTGAGGTTAAACTGGCCGTTTTCGTCGCGAATGTGAGCTAAATCGTAACCGGTAAGGCAGCGGTTTAGCGGGGGGAACACTTCGTCGATTTTGGTTTTGTGCTCTTTGTAAATACTATCTACCACACGGTGGATTAGCCCAGTGCGATCCTGCTGTTCGGCAAGCGCCTCGTAGGCTTGTGCATCCAAAGTTTGGCTGTTTAACACAGAGCCATCGAGTAAAACCGTTTGCAGCTCTAGCACGTGATTGCGGGTTTTACCGTACAAGCAAGACCCTTGGCCCGAGGCATCGGTATTAATCATACCGCCAATAGTGGCGCGGTTGCTGGTAGAAAGCTCGGGGGCAAAAAATAGGCCGTGTGGCTTTAAAAAGGCATTCAGCTGATCTTTAACTACACCTGTTTGCACCTTTACCCAGCGCTCTTCAACGTTTATTTCTAGTATTTGGTTCATATGGCGGGATATATCCACCACTACGCCATCGGTTAACGATTGACCATTAGTACCCGTACCGCCACCGCGAGGTGAAAGCACTATATCGCGGTACAACGCTTCGTTGGCAAGCTGGGTAATAAGAATTAGGTCGCCTGTGTGCTTAGGGTAAACAACGCCCTGTGGCAGAACTTGGTAAATGGAGTTATCTGTAGCCAAAACCGTGCGGTTGGCGTAATCCGGGCTTATATCACCCTTAAAACCGCGGCGCGATAGGGTGTTTAAAAAGTCCAAGTAGTGGGCTTGAACCGGAGATGTATGCTGCAAATTAGGGATCATAGACACGGTAACTAGGCTGCCTTAGGGGTTGAAATGCGGTGTTGTTGCGAATAAATCGTATTAACCGCGTCGCCAGTAGGAAAAGTGGCCAGCATTTTACCATTGCTGGGCTGCAGTAAACAGATTTACCTAGTGTGTAAAAGGGTTGCTGGCGAGTAACTAGTCTATTTGATTGGCGGTAATGACCGAGCTTTACCTCAAATAGTATTACAATTGTGATTTGCAGCGTTACACTAATGTGTACACATGGGCTTAACAATTAAAAAGGGGAAGTAAGAGTATGTGCCTAAAAATAAACCGGTGCTGGGTGTTTGTTTGGTTGTGTATTTGCGCAACTACTGCCCATAGTGAAACCTACGTACCCGCAGATAACGACCAATACCTTTATACCGGCCGTATAGATTTTAGCGATATAAAAGCACCCTCGCTAAGCTGGCCCGGCACAAGTATAAAAGCCAACTTTACCGGCGAACATTTAGAGGTAGTGTTAGACGATCAAAACGGTAAGAATTTTTTTAATGTGATTATCGACGGTAACGATCGATTTCCTTATGTGCTAGAAGCTAAACAAGGTGAGCATCGATATTTAATTTCTTCTGCGCTAAGCAAGGGCAAGCACAGCGTAGAAATTTATAAACGTACAGAAGGCGAAGAGGGCGCAACGCTATTTAAAGGGCTTTGGTTAGCCGATGATAGTTATTTATTAAAACCCCCTAAACGCCCAAAACGCAGAATAGAAATTTATGGTGACTCAATTACAAGCGGTATGGGTAACGAAGGCGCAGATAACGGCGCCGACCATTTGGGCTCCGAAAAAAATAATTACCTTGCCTATGGGGCTATTACCGCACGCAATTTAAACGCCGAGCTACATACCATTTCGCAAAGCGGTATTGGGGTAATGGTAAGTTGGTTTCCGTTTATTATGCCGCAGTTTTACAACCAGCTAAGTGCTGTTGGTAATAATGATTCCATATGGGACTTTAAACAATGGACGCCCCATGTAGTTGTAATAAACCTAATGCAAAACGATAGCTGGCTAATAGATAGAGAAAAGCGCCTTACGCCAATTCCTGCAGATGCACAACGCATAGCCCATTATCAAGCGTTTGTGCAAAGCATTCGTGCCGAATACCCCAAGGCGCAAATAATATGCGCACTGGGCAGTATGGATGCAACCGCAAACGAAAAATGGCCAAACTACGTGCGCGAAGCTGTAAAAAATATGCAAGATAATGGCGATAATAAAATCGATACTATTTTCTTTGAATACATCGGCTACGGCCAACACCCGCGCGTAGCGCAACACAATGCGAATGCAGATAAGTTAACTAAATTTATTAAGAAAAAAATGAAATGGTAGGCAGGAATCGCTAATCGCTAGTTTTTAAACACTTAGAGAAAGGCGCTAACCTCTAGCGGTTTAACTAGAAATTAGCGCCTAGCAATTAGCGATTCACCTACTCCCAGCTGTATTCAAGTTTTAGTGCGAATACGTTTTTATCGTAGCTGTATAAATCGAATACATCGCTTGCGCCTGTGTGGCTGTATTCGGTTTTTACTGCCCAGTTGTCACGCAGTTTGTAGCGTGCGCCTAGTAGGTAATCTGTGCGGGTTGTTTCGCGGGTTTGTTGTTTTTCTTCGCCGCCTATATCTTTGTGTATGTTTTCTTCCGAATGGGTAATGTTCGCCCAATTAAATTTGGAGTACAGGCGCCATTTTGCGTTTAGCTCCCAGCGAATATTTGCATACAGGCCTACGCTTGTGGGCGAATAGCTGTAAAACCTTTCACCGCGGTCGTCGGTGGCTTCTAGCTGCTTATTTGCGCGGAAGTTTGTTTCCCAACGAAAACCAGGGGCCACAACTACACGGCCAAATTTTTGCTGCCAAGTGAGCTTTGCTTGGTGCTGCCAGCCATCCAAGTGTGCGTAGCCTTCATCGGTGGAGTAATAGCTTGCTTGGTAGTCTGCTTGTAAACGGCCAGGGCCTATTGGTTTTGCTGCGTTGGTTATAAAGCTAATTTGGTTGGCTAGGGGGCCTGCAGAGGTGGCTATGTTAGTTAAGCGGGTGCCAAAATCTAAATCCACATCGTCGGCTTTAGTTTCGTAAGTGGCGCCTACGCCAAGTACGGTTGTGTCGTAACTATTAAACGTTTGAAAACGGCGCATTTGCGCTAGGGCATACAGTTTAACGCCGTTATTTTTTTCGCCGGTTAAATAGTGGTGGCCGTAACCAAACATGCGAAAGTAGGTGTCGCTGGCATCGCTTGCCTGTGACGATAACTCCTCTGCAAGGCTCGTTGCGTTATCGTCTAGTGCGTAACCCAAGCTCAATAAAACTGCACTGGTTTTTGGGGCGGGGGGCGCGGGTTTAGACGATGCCGGTGCGTAATCTTTTAGTGCGTCTGCGCGGGATTGCGCCAAGCGTTGTAAGCGCGTGTTGTTGGCTCGCTCATCAACTTTTATATACCACAAGTAGGCTTTTTGCATGTTGCCTTCTTGTTCGGCAATGCGGCCAAGGTTGTAGCGTGCCAAATGTACCCACTGGGTATTTACCAGTAGAGAAGAAAAAGCCGTTTTCGCCGGCTCTAACTGGCCAAGTTTGTAGTAGGTTACCGCGCGATTGTAAGCCAAGGTGGCGGTGTTGTTACCTTCACCCCAAGCTAAGTTAAAGTTTTTTAGTGCAAGTTCGTAGTCGCCGGCTTTAAAGGCTTCGCGACCTTGTTCGAAATGGCCGCTAGCTGCGAAGGCTGTATTGGCTGCTGCCGCGAGTAGTAGGGTAGCCGCCCATTTTTTTGTTGTGGCTTTCACGTTTGTCTCCCTGCAATGGGTTCTTGGTTGGGCTGCATTACAGCCCAAGGTCTACGCCATCAAGAACGGTATTGGACTCGTCGGTTTCAGTGTTTAATTCTGTTTCTAAATCGCTTTCTAGTTCAGTTTCAATGCTGCCCTCTAAACTTTCTAGGGTAACGTCGTTTTCTAGGTTATCTATTGCGCTGTCTAGTTCGGCGGCGTCAAGTGATGACTCTAAATCGTCGATAGCACTGTTTATTTCTGTGTCGATGTTAACTGATTCGTCTAAATCGATAACATCTTCAATACCCTCGATGGCTTCGCCTACTGCATCGCCAATGTCTTCTGCGGGTATTGCGTCGGTTATGTCATCGGGCAGGCTACCTAAACTGCCAGACGAAATAATATCGTTTACTGCTTCTGTTACTGCAGTGGTGGTTTCACTCGCTATGCTGTCTACGGTTTCTTGTACATTGTCTAGCGCGGGTTCTTCTAGCTCTACGTCTGGCAATGCAATTTCTTCAACTATAGCGGGGGGCAGTGGAATACGATTTACAACCGTTGTTGGTGTATCGCTTTCGTCTACTACCATCATAAGTAAATCTAATTCTGCTTCACTGCTATGGTTTGCTGTTGCTTGCGCAGATTCTTGCGCAACTGCACCGCTAGATATAGCGGCGCAAAGTAATGTAGCGGTAGTAATACTTTTATAGTTCATGGTGTTTCTCCTTCAGGCCCGCAGCGCGCAGTAATTGTGCTACTGCGCACGGGGCTGGGGTTAAGCTGGAGGTGATTATAGTAGGCCTCCGCTTAGGCTGCCTGCGTTGTTTTGGGTGATGCTAGATTCCATGTCGCTGCTGTAATCGCCGCCCATGTCGTTGGCCTCTGGTGCTTCGAAGCTTGCGTCATTAGCGGTGGATGTCATTGCATCTGTTTGGCTGGTTGCATCTGCATCGAAAGTAGCAGCGTCTGCAGCACCTTCAGAGGTAGATAATGTGTTATCCAAAATAGTGCCAACAGTGCCTTCTGCCGAGCCGCTGAGCGAGCCGGCAAGGTCTAAAGATTCATCCAAACCAGATTCAACAGTACCGGTAATGGACGTTTCTACATTTTGTGCTGCGTCGGCAGTCATATCTATTACTATGCCGTCGATTGTTTCTACCGCAAAGTCCATATTGCCCTCAACATCTGCACTGGCCGTGATGCTGTTAGCAGAATTAACAATTGCCTCACCAGATTGGCCAATACGTGCGCTGCCTTCTTCTAAAAAAGTGCTGCTTGCCTGTGCGCTGTTCTCAGTATTTTGTTGGCCGTTTTCTACAGCTGCTTGCTCGTTAGTTGATGCGCTAGCGCTGCCAGATGTTTGGTTGCTGGCTTGGCTGTTTGTTTCTGTATTGCTGCTAGAGCTAGCCGTAGAGTTAGCTTCTGCTTGTTGCTCTTGGTTGGCTTCAGTCGTTGAAGACGTTTGTGTTTGTGACTCTGAGTAGCTGCGAGTTTGCGCGGTTACAGAGATGTTGCTGTTTGCTTCTACGTTAACGTCTGCTGCCATAGCTAGGCCAGAAGTAGAAGATAAAATTAAAGCTGCAATTGCGGTACGTAGTTTGTTAGAAGTAGCGTTGTTCATGGTGTTTCTCCAAAAGTTTTAGGTTAGATGGTTGTTCTATACCCAGACTCTTGCGCGGCTATTTCAGACTGAACAGACAACTGCATTTGTTTTTTGGCGCCGCCGGCGCTTACTTCAATAACAATGGTGCCGCTGTTGTTGCTGTTTAGTCTTACTGGCAGGGCCATTTGGTTGTTGCCAACTTCTATGGGCGCTTGCCAGGTTAAGCTTTGCTGGCCTGGGTAGCCGTCTAATTGCACATCGCCGCTTAAACGTACGGTTATGGTGGCATTAGGCAGCGCTTCCTTGCTGACCATGCGAACTTGCACAGGGCGTGTGGTGTTGGGCGCTACTTGAACCAAGGTTTGCTCGAAACCGGCATTGCCGGTATTGGCAGGGCCATTGGTGTTTGTAGGGCTCATCCACTGGGTAACCAGTACGGCGGCGAGCAGTGCGCTTGCGGCTAAACCAGCCCATGCGGGCATGCGGTTTGGCTGTTTGCGTTGTTCTTTACCGTGGGCGGTTTCCCATGCTTGCGCTAGGGCGCGGTCGGCAAAACCTTCACTGGCGGGGGGCACTGGCATGCTTGCTAGTAAGCGAGTTAGCCTTAGCTCCTCTGCGTAGTCTTTACAGCTTTCACAACCCTGTAAGTGGTTAAGCATCGCTTTATCTTCGGCGAGCTTGTCACTTGCTTGGGCGGTGTTTAGCCGTTGTTGGACTTCGCTACAGTTCATGATTTTGTCTCCTTTGCCCTCTAACACGATTGGGACAAACAAAAGGTTCCAATTATTTTCAAAAAAGTTAATATTTTTTGCGGTTTATTTAAAAGTCTTTATATATCAATAGGTTATGCTTTTGTTTTTTGTTGCCTATGAGTCTTCTAGCCATTTTTTTAACTTGTCTCTGGCCCTATGTAAGCGCGATTTAACTGTGCCAACGTTTATGCCTAATATGTCTGCCACCTCTAATGCGGTGTAGCCTTCCATATCGTGCAGCATCACAACGTCTCTGTGGACGTCGTCCAGTTTGTTTAGGGCAACTTGTAATACTTGCTGCAGTTCTAGGCGTTTTATATCGTTGGTGCTATCGCTGGCGGTGGTAAGTACATTGGCGCCAGAGCGGTCGTCTTCACCGCTGTCGTCTTCTTGCGCGCTTTGGTAGTCCACTGGGGAGTTTTGCTCGCGGCGGTATAGGTCGACAAATCTGTTTTGGAGTATGCGCAGTACCCAAGGGCGCAGTGATTCCACCTGTTCCATTTCATCTACGCGTTTTGCTAGTCGGGTAAGTACATCTTGTACTAGGTCTTCTGCTTCCGATTGCGACTGGGTGAGGCGGTACGCCATGCGATACATCAGTTCGATGTGGGGGCGCAATAAAGCCTGAAAGCGATCTTTGGCGCTGGGCTTAGATTTGAATAAACGAATAATGGCAGACACTGTGGCTCGCTTTGTTTTTATGAATACGTGTTGTTTACCAAAAACTGTTTTCGTTCGGGTTAGTGAAGGGTACAGATAACAAGTGGAAGAATACAGCGACAAAAGCCTGTTTGTGAATAGCCCCACAAACAGGCGCATAACGGATGATTAGCTGTTTATACGGCTACAATGTCGCCTACTTGAATTGTAAATGCAGAAATTTCGCTGTGAAGTATGGCATTTACCCCGAAAGCGGGCGCTTTAGCGTTATTGGGCATGGGGTTTAGCTCTGCTAGCTGCTTAAACGGTATGGCTTTGGCGAGGTTTTCACCCGTATCTGGGTTTACGGTAATCATCACACAGCGTTGGCAGTGGTCCACCAGTTTAAAGGTTTTGTCGCCAATGCTTAGCGCAGGTAGTTCGTGCTCTGCAAACGCGGGTAAGCCTTGCAGCACAATGTTGGGCCTAAAGTGGCGCATATCTACATTGGGTAATTGTTGCTCACTCAGCGAGCTATTTAAGGCCGCCAAAGAGGCAGTATTGGCAATTAGAAAGGGGGCTGCGTCGGCAAAGTAGGTGGCATCGTGACCAAAGCGCTCTGGCGAGCCGGGTGTACGCGCAGTTTGTTTAGTGTATTTCACCAGGGTTAGTGGCGTCTCCCAGCCAATGGCTTGGGTTAACCACTCATTTACTGCGGCGCTTGCTGGGTAGCCCTCACATTTGTCGCCGTGAATGCTTACGCTAAGTGCATCCTCATGGGTGGGTTCTTCTACCAATATGGGGTCTAGCCCATTGGCATGCAGTTCTAAGCCACGGTCACTTAGCTTTGGTTGAATGGTTACCATTTTAGGCGCTTGGCGCTGGGTAAGCATTTTGCCGTTTTGCTTTACCACCATCCATTCTCTATCACCTTTTATGCCTTTGCTGGTTATTTCTGCGCTTGTAAGTGCAATACCGGCAAGGGATTTAACCGGGTAATGTATCAGTGCAGCAACCGTGAGCTTAGTCATGCTTTATCCTTATTTGTTACGGGCGTTAAATTTTTCCATTTGCTCTGGTGTGGCTTCTAATTGGTATTTTTCTTTCCATTCGCTGTAGGGCATACCGTAGATTATTTCGCGTGCCTGTTCGTAATCCACTTGTTCACCGCGCTCGCTAGCTTCTGCGCTGTACCATTTTGCCAGACAGTTGCGACAAAAATTAGCCAATATCATAAGGTCTATATTTTGTACGTCTTTATTGTTGTCTAAATGGGCTAATAATCGACGAAACGTTGCGGCTTCTATTTCTGTTTTAGTGTCTGACATAGTGGGTCCTTATGCGCCTAGTAGGGGCAAGTGTTTTACTTGGTGATACTGTAAAGCCAAGCGAATGCAGTGGTTTAACTGCTCTGGTATAGCGTGGGCTATGGGTAAAAGAATGGCTCGTTTACCTTCATATTTAAACGTATCGCCGTAAAGGGCTTTAAACGTTGCTACTAATTTGCTTTGGCAGTGAAAATATACGGCGCAATAATCGGGGTTTGAGGCTTTGTAGTCAATGCGCAAGGTACTGCCACTTTTACAGCTATACGCCGCTTCGCCCCATTTTTGGCTTTCTACTAAATCTGTAATGGTTAAGTTGTGTGCGCATGTAAATATTTGAGCACGTAGCGCAAGCAGCATTTTGCGAGCTGCAGCGGGGTAGGTGTCGAGCTTTAGTTGAATTTCTAAAGGCGGAGCTGGTATGACTAATTTGGCAGTCATAATATGTTCTACAGGCTAAGAGTGTGCGCTTATTTTGCCGTGCTATTGTGTGTTTTACGAGTGGTTTATTGTGGCGCGGGCATCGTTTAATCAGCGGGGCAATATTTGTGGCGTGTTACAGCTTTTCTACATCTAGCCAAAGTTCTTTTCGTTGGAGCGGTGTATCTGGGTGCAGAAAAGGGTTGGGGATGCGAATAATAGTTCTACGCTGAAAGCCAGTATCTTCAATGGCTTTTTTTATCATTGGGTTGTTAAAAAATAGTTCGTCAAAACTGCCATCTGCAATGGCCATTTCTAGGCCTTTTTCAATAAAGTCTTTAAGGGGCCTATTGTTCTTTTTAACGTAAAAGTGCATAGCGTAGGGGTAAATAATAAGAATGTTTTTTTCTATGGCTAAATTTAGCTCTGGGCGATCCTGTAGTTCTACCCAGGGCTCGTGCACCGCGCGTGGGTAAAAGTCGAACCTGCCGCTATCAAGCATATGAAATAAATTCTCATAGCTAGTCGATTCAACCACATCTAACCCTGCGTTTTTAAGTACCCGTGTAGAGCCCCAGCGCGAGTTTAGGCCTGCTTGTAGTTTGGCGAGGTCTTCTAGTGTTTTAACGGAATCAAACTTAGGTTGGTTTTCGGGCTTTATAATAAACACTCGGTGGCCGAGTAAGCCTTTTAGTAGGGGGATGCGAATGGCGAGTAGCCGGTTATCGTAATCTGCCGAAGAGCCGGCCCACATTATATCTATAGTGTTGTTTTCCACCGCTTTGGCGAGCCTGCCAAGGGGGAGTTCATCTTTTAATTGCTTAGGTTTCGTTTCGGGGTCTACCTTAGCTAAGGCAAGCTCAAGAATAGAGTAGATAAGCTCTTCTTTGGCGCCATTCACTTTGTTTACTTTTAACTCTGCCGCCATAGCTCCGCCGCAAATGCACAGTGCCAGTAAAAGCGGGAGTAATGTTAGTGTTCTCGTATTACGCATACATACCTGGGCGCCGCAGCAGGCCAGTTGAATTTATGGTATTTAACTTAAGTTTAGTTCATCTATACACAGTTGTTATAACTGTTAGGCAGGCTTTGCCGTTAATTGATTACTAATGGTTAGTGTGGTTTAGGGGGGGCACAGGTTCGCAGCTTAAAGCCACAGGGTATGTAAGGCTTTTGGCGTGCATAAAATGTTTGTGCCGTATGGTTAAGCTGTTAGTGGGCCGAGTTAAGCGAGCACTTGTAAAATGAATATGAGTTAGGTTTAGCAAAACTGTACAACCCTACCAAATAGCTAGGGTTGTACAGCGCTTAGCATCGGTTATTACTTAGCTGGGGTGATAACCGCAGACCAGCCGCCGCCGGCTGCCAAATTAAGTTGCAATGAATCTTTTGCTGTAACGGTTTGATGTATAAATTGATAATCCTCTGCATATTGCTCTACGTTAAGCCCATCTGCAACGCCGTGTAGGGAGTATTTTCCACCGTCTAAAAAGCTAAGGTTTAAAGTAAGGGTACGCGCTGTCATATCTGTCATAGCGCCTATGTACCATGTGTCGCCTTTGCGGCGGGCGAGTAAAATGTAGTTTGCTACCTCACCTTTGAGTACTCGTGTTTCATCCCACACCGAAGGGAACTTCGCAATATATTCAGTAATAAGTGGTTCGCGCAAATAGGTCGATGGCGACTCACATAGCATTTGTAAAGCGCTTTCGAATACGGCGTACATTGCTAATTGGTGTGCACGGGTGCCAATGGCCTCGGGCCTAAAATGATTAACGTTATGGTTGGCTAATTGTTTATTGCGCAGCGCGCCTGGGGTGTAATCCATAGGCCCTGCAACCATGCGAATGTAGGGTAGGGTTACGTTGTGCTCTGGGGTTATGTCTGCGCTCCACTTATTATTTTCGTTGCCTTTTACGCCTTCGTAGGTCATTACGTTGGGGTAAGCGCGGCGTAAGCCAGCGGGTTTAAAGCCGCCGTGGTAATCTACAAGTAATTTATTTTTTGCCGCTGCTTTGGCAATTTTTTCGTAATAATTCACCATGTATTGGTCGGCGCGTTGCATAAAGTCTACTTTAATGCCCGCCGCGCCCCATTGAGCATAAAGAGCCAAAATGTTTTCGTAATCTTTATCGAGTGGTTCCCATAGGGTCCATAAAATAATGGCTACATTTTTCTTTTTGCCGTAGGCAATAAGTTCTTTTACATCAATATCGGGGTTGGATTCTTTGGTGTTGGTGGTGGTTTTAGTCCAGCCTTCATCCAAAATCACATATTCCAAGCCGTATTTTTCTGCAAAATCTATATAGTATTTGTAGGTTTGGGTGTTTAGCCCCGCTTTAAAATCTACATCGAATAGGTTGTTGGCGTTGTACCAATCCCAAGCAATGCGGCCTGGTTTAATCCAGCTGGTATCGCCAATTTTGTTTTCACTAGAAAGTAGGTATACGAGTTGGCTGGCAACTAAATCTGTGTCCTCTTTCGTTATTATTGCCACTCGCCACGGGAAGGTCCGTGTGCCAGATGTTTTGGCAATGTAGTTCTCGTATTCAAATTCTTGGTTGCGGTCTTCCGACCCCGCTTTGGGGGTGGTTTTGGCAACCGCGTTAGGGAACCCAGCCGTAAAGCCATTTTTATTGGTGCCGAATAAAAACAGGCCTGGGTAGTCGTATAGGTCTGCCTCTGTCACAACCACGTTAACGTCGTTGCTTTTTATATAAGTGGGTAAAGAAGCGAAGCGTTTGGGCGAAATGTTTGCCACGGTTTCGGGCAGGTATAACCGCTCAAAATGCGAAATAAACGTTTCTTCTTCGGGGAAGAGGGTGGTTGCATTTTGGGTAAAGTTAAGCGCTAAATGTTCATTTTTAATAATAATTTCGCCAGCGCGTTCACCGGTAAAGCGGTAGGCAAAGCCATCGTTATAGGCGCGAAAATCTATACCGAAATTGTTGCTAAATGCTAAGTTTAATGCGTTGTAATTTTCTGCAATTTTACTGGATTTATGACTAACCGCGGGGGTGAGTGTATTGCTAACGGCGTAGCGCTTTTCTTGTTTGACGGTAATGTTAGAGGCAAGCTTTTCGCCAGACATTAACATTAAGTCAATACTACTTGGTGCTAATACCTGCTTGTTGTTTAGGTGTACTTCAAACGTTGTTTGCTTACCTGTGTGTACTTCTATTTTAAGCTGTTCGTTTGGCGAGGTTAGCTCGAATGTTTTCGCCAGTGCGTTGGCGCTAATAGTGCTAAGGCTGCAGAGGGCGAGCGCAATAACTGGTAAGCGGAGCGCGCTACGCCATTTGGGCGTTACGGGTGGTAAATGGGCGGTTCTTTGGGGTATTTGCTGGCTGTTATTGTGCATTATATTAGCTACCTAACTATAAAAGTAATATAAATACTATATCAATATAGGTGCGTATTGATTCACCTTTCCCTCACTTTGTAAGGCAAATGTAGGCAGCCTTAAGTGTGGTGTGTAGTTAATAGGTTTGCGAGCTTTCTTTGCATGCACTGCGAGCGGCCGCAGGGTGGCGCGGGCCAAGGTGAAGTGTTTGGCGTATGTGATTAGCCGCAGTAGCGTCAATGCTATAGCTGGGTTAGCGCAGCAATAGAGTAGGCTTCTAGGGGGGTACCTACGCTAATGGTTGTGTCTTCCGGTATTTTCACTAAGGTATCGGCCCAGGCTACCGATGCCAGTACGCCAGAGCTTTGATTTTGGTATAGCTCAACTTTGCCATTAATAACTTTAGCGCGCGCAAATTCCGGTCGCTGGCGGGGCTTATCGATTGTGAAATTGGCGGGTATATACGCCGCAGAAGGGAATAGCTGGGCTACCCCCAGTTGCTTGCGAATTAAAGGTGCGCCAAATAATAAAAATGTAACAAATGCCGAAACTGGGTTGCCAGGCAGCCCCATAAACAGAGTGTTTTTTACATGGCCAAAGGCGAGGGGCTTGCCGGGTTTTATTTTAATCTTCCAAAGCTGTAGTTCACCTAAGGCTTCCACAACACCTTTTATGTGGTCTTCTTCGCCAACAGATACGCCACCTGTACTCACAATAAAGTCGGCTACATCGGCCGCTTGGCTTAATGCCCGTGCTACATCTTCTGGTGTGTCTTCTATTGTGCCTAAATCTACAACCTCGCAACCTAATTGGTTAAGCAGCGCTTGCAGCATAGGTTTGTTGGAATTGTATATTTGCCCCGCTTGCAGAGGGGTGCCAGAGGCTGGGTCTACTAGTTCGTCGCCGGTGCTAATTAATGCAACTTTGGGCTTGGCTACCACGTTTACTTTGCCAACGCCCACTGAGGCGAGAATACCTAAATCCTGTGGGCGTAAAATATGCCCTTTGTTGTAGAGTACTTTACCTTTGGCAATATCTTGCCCTTGCGGGCGAATATTGGCATTTAACGATGGGGTAAATTTATCTAAGTGAATAGTGACTGTTTGCGCTTGTTGGTTGTAGGTGCAGTTTTCTTGCATAACAACCAAATTACTATTCGAAGGTACAACCGCACCGGTGAATATTCTTGCGGCGGTGCCAGCATGTAATGGTTGCGGGGCAGTGCCAGCAGGGATGCGCTGGCTAACGTTAAGTTTTATGTCTGTTTTGCCTGCTAGCTGTTCGCTCTCTACAGAGGCGAGCTCTAACGCAAAGCCGTCCATTGCACTGTTTGCTTGCGGCGGCACGTCTATAGCTGCAATACAATCTTCGGCTAGTATTCTGCCTACGCCATCAAAAAGGTTAACGTGTTCTGTTTTGGCTAGAGGGGTTGCACGGGCCAATATGTCGGCGCGCGCTTCGCTAATGGTTTTCACGGGCTTTCCTTAAATACTAAGGGGGGTGCAAAAGCTATTTATACAAGTTGCCCAACAAAATTGCAGGGGCGATGAGTGGCGTTTAGCTGTGAGCCAATAATACCTTGCCAGCCGGTTACGCAAGCACCCGTAGAGCCGGGCAAGCAAAAAATAACGGTTTTGTTAGCAAGCCCTGCAACAGCGCGTGATTGAATAGTGGAAGTGCCTATTTCTTCGTATGAAAGTTGACGGAAAAGCTCACCAAAACCATCTACAGAATGATCGAATAAAGGTACAACCGCTTGCGGTGTATTATCACGCCCCGCAAAACCGGTGCCGCCTGTTATTACTATGGCCTGCACATTGCTATCGAATATCCACTGCGAAACAACGGCGCGTATATGGTAAACGTCGTCTTTTATAAGCGTTTTTTCGTAGAGTTTATGGCCGTCTGCTTGCAACAGTTCAACGAGTTTTTGGCCTGAGGTATCTTGCTCTTCGTTGCGCGTGTCCGATACGGTTAATACGCATATATTTAGCGGTACAAATTCTTTAATCTTTTGAGACATGCCGTTACTCACAATTTACTACAGTTGAAAATTAACGTTTATTAGCGAATAGCCATCTATGCTTAACGCTTGATTACCCGCCGGTCATATTCATAAAGCGCAATATTTGCGGTTCTTCTTCCAAATTAAATTCGTGCTTTTCTGGCTTTATGGCCATGGCGTTAATTAGCGCTTCTTTTATAGGCTCAATTTCACCTGGGTGTGCCCGCAAAATTGCGCGTAGGTCTACGCTGTGTTCATTGCCTAAACAAAGTAACAGCCTACCCGAAGCGGTTACGCGCACGCGATTACAGGTATCGCAAAAGTTGTGGCTATGCGGGGATATAAAGCCAATTTTGGCGTTATAGTCCCTAGCTTTCCAATAGCGAGAGGGGCCGCCGGTATGTTCGTTGGTGGCGGTAAGCTCGAATGAGTTGCTTAACTGGTTGCGCAATTCGTCACTGCTAATAAATTCCACATCGCGAGAATGGCTATGAATTTCGCCCAGCGGCATTTCTTCAATAAAGCTTATATCCATGCCGCGCTCTAGCGCGTAGGTGGCTAAGTCGGCGGCCTCTTGCAGGTTGTAGTTTTTCATTACAACACTGTTGAGTTTAATTTTTTTAAAGCCGGCGTTAAGGGCTGCATCTATGCCTTTAAGTACGGTGTTTAAATCGCCAAAGCGGGTAAGTTCTTTAAAGCGCTGCTCGTTAAGGGTATCTAGGCTTACATTTATACGGTGAACGCCAGCGTCAACAAGTGGTTTGGCAAGCTCTGTAAGTTTCGAGCCATTAGAGGTTAGGCATAAATCGTTAATGCTATTTATGGCACCCAAAGATTCAAATAATTGAATCACGTCTTTTCTAATTAATGGCTCACCACCGGATACGCGTATTTTGGTCACGCCAAGCTCAGCGAAAGCGCGCCCCAATAGTGCAAATTCCTCAAGGCTGAGCACATCTTTGCGCGGCAAAAAAGTCATGTCTTCTGCCATGCAATAAATGCAGCGGAAATCACAGCGATCGGTTACCGAAAGGCGAACGTATGTTACCTGCCGGCCAAATGAATCTATAAGAGTTGAATTTTGCATAGGGCCATTATCATTAATTCGCTGGTGTAGCGCTATTGTCCTAAGTCAATTGGAGTACAAAATTTGAAATTAAATTCGCGGAGGGCCAATTTTAAGTAATTCTGTGTTTAAAAAGCATCCAATTTTACAGCTGAAGTGGCTGCGCAATTAAAGGGCAGTAGAAAAATAAAAAAGTGCGCAGCACTAAAACAGTGCAAAAATAACAGTTAATGCAACTGAATATCATTATCAAAAGTTGTTTGCAATGCAAAAGTGGTTCTATGTGGTGCGTAAATGTTCTTGTGTAGTGCATTTGTTTATTTTCAGTCTGTTTTAATTTGGGGCGCTTTAAGCGCCAAAAATGTGAGAATGTTATTTAACTTATTGATTAGTAACAATAAAATATTTTTTGTTTGGTTTTGTTAGATGTTTGGCACCCAATTTGCTAAATCAAGTGAGAGAAAGTGAAGCTGGCCATAGAAGCTGGCTCGCTAGTTTGGTGCAAACAAAATTGGTAGTAATAAGATGTCTAATTCAAAACCTGGCAAAGTATGGTTAGTAGGCGCCGGCCCCGGTGACCCAGATTTACTAACTGTAAAAGCGCTTCGAGTTATACAGAATGCAGACCTTGTGTTATTCGATAACCTCGTAAGCCAAGAAATTCGAGCTTTATTCCCTAAATCTGTGCCGGCCTTTTATGTAGGTAAGTGCAAAGATAATCACAGCATCGCACAAAAAGATTTAAACAGCTTGCTCGTTAAAAAAGCGGCCAAGGGTTTGAATGTTGTGCGCATTAAAGGCGGCGACCCCTTCGTGTTTGGTCGTGGCGGCGAAGAGTTACTTACCCTTATTAAAGCCGGAGTAGATGCCGAGGTTGTACCTGGTATTACATCTGCTTCTGGTTGCACAACCGCTGCAGGTATACCGCTTACTCATCGCGGTTTGGCGCAAGGCTGCACTTTTGTAACAGCACATGCAGAAACAGAGTTATCCGTAGACTGGAACGCGCTAGCGCAAATTAATCATACGCTTGTTTTTTACATGGGTGTGAGTCGCGCAGAAATGATCGCCAGCAACCTATTAAAAGCCGGCTTAAGTGCCGCAACGCCAGTGGCCATTATCGAAAATGGCTGTCGTGAAAACCAGCGCGAAGTAATCGGCCAAATAAAAGATTTGGTATCGCTGGTAGCAAACAACAACGTTCAATCGCCTGCTCTCATTGTAGTAGGTGAGGTTGTTTCTCTTGCAAATGATTTAAACCCCGAATTAAGAGCTGCTGTGTCAGCCGAAACACTGAATCAACACGTGGCCTAAGGCTGAATAGAGGATTTGATATGAGTAAGCAAAGAATAGTCGTTGTTGGCAACGGCATGGTAGGTCACAAATTTATTGAAAACCTTTTGGCACACGAAAAAGCAGACGATTATGAAATTGTTGCGTTTTCTGAAGAGCCACGTCTAGCCTACGACCGCGTACAGCTAAGCAAATACTTCTCTGGCTCTACCGCCGAAGATTTAATGCTTACATCGGAAGATTTCTACAAAGAAAATGGCGTTAACTACGTTTTAAACGAAAAAGTAACCGCTGTTAAGCACGACGAAAACAAAGTTGTAGTAGCAAGCGGTAAAGAAATCGCTTACGACAAATTAATACTTGCTACTGGTTCTTTCCCGTTTGTTCCACCTATTCCTGGTAAAGATCAGCCGCACTGCTTGGTGTATCGCACCATTGAAGATTTGGAAGCCATTACTGCATCTGCAAAAGAAAGTAAGGTTGGTGTAGTAGTAGGTGGTGGTTTGCTAGGTTTAGAAGCCGGTAATGCCCTGCAAAACCTTGGTTTAGAAGTTCACGTTGTTGAATTCGCGCCACGCTTAATGGCTGTGCAGTTAGACGAAGGCGGCGGTAACTTACTGCGTAAAAAGATTGAAGCATTGGGTGTAAATGTACACACCGAAAAAAATACTCAAGAAATTGTAGCCGGTGAAACCTGTCGCTACCGTATGAACTTTGCGGATGGCTCGCACCTAGAAACCGATATGATTTTGTTCTCTGCGGGTATTCGCCCGCAAGATGAACTTGCTCGCAATAACGACGTGTTAGAAATTGGTGAGCGCGGCGGTATTGTGATTAACAACAACTGCCAAACAAACATTGAAAACATTTATGCCATTGGTGAATGTGCATTGTGGGACGGAAAAATATTCGGTCTTGTGGCGCCTGGTTACCAAATGTCTAAAGTGGCTATTTCGCACATCACTGGCGGCGAAGATCAGTTCACCGGCGCAGATATGAGCACCAAACTTAAGTTGCTTGGCGTAGATGTGGCGAGCGTAGGTGATGCACAAGGTCGCACGCCAGGTTGCTTAAGCTATGTATACCAAGATGGTGTAGCCGACGTATACAAGCGCATTATTGTAAACGCAGAAAAAACCCGCCTGTTGGGCGCGGTATTGGTAGGCGATGTAGAAGCCTACGGTACATTGCAGCAAATGTACGTAAACGAAATGGATTTGCCAGAAATGCCCGAGGCCATGATTCTGCCGTCTATTGATGGCAGCGCTGCTTCTGCGGGCATGGGGGTAGATGCATTACCCGAAGGCGCCATTATTTGTAGCTGTAATGATGTTACTAAAGGCCAGATTTGCTGCGCAGTACAAGATGGCTCTGTAACTATTGGCGATATAAAAGCTAACACCAAAGCGGGTACTAGCTGTGGTGGTTGTGTGGCCTTGGCTACCCAAGTAATGAACTCTGAATTAACCAAGCTTGGTGTAGAAGTAATTACTGACTTGTGTGAGCACTTTGCCCACACTCGCCAAGAGCTACACCACATTGTGCGCGTAGAAAAAATTAAAACCTTTGGCGAGCTTATTGAAAAGCACGGTACAGGTTTAGGTTGTGACATATGTAAGCCTACTGCGGCCTCTATTTTTGCAAGTGTTTGGAACGAATATGTATTAGAAAACCAGCACGCAGGTTTGCAAGACACTAACGATCACTTTATGGCAAACATGCAAAAGAACGGTACTTACTCCATTGTGCCGCGTGTAGCGGGTGGTGAAATTACCCCAGAAAAATTGATTGTGTTAGGTCAAGTTGCTCAAAAATATAAGTTGTATACCAAAATTACTGGCGGTCAGCGTATCGACTTGTTCGGCGCGCAACAGCACGAGCTGCCATTAATTTGGAAAGAGTTAGTAGATGCAGGTTTTGAAACGGGCCACGCTTACGGTAAATCTTTACGTACGGTTAAATCGTGTGTTGGTTCTACTTGGTGTCGTTACGGCATGCTAGATAGCGTTGGCATGGCTATACGTTTGGAAGACCGCTACAAAGGTTTGCGTTCACCACACAAAATTAAATTTGCTGTTTCTGGTTGCACCCGTGAGTGTGCCGAAGCGCAAAGTAAAGATGTGGGTGTAATTGCTACCGAAACCGGTTGGAGCCTATACCTGTGCGGTAACGGCGGTATGAAGCCTCGCCACGCAGACTTGTTTGCAACCGGCCTAGACGACGAAACCTTAATTAAATATATCGATCGCTTCTTGATGTTTTACGTGCGCACCGCAGACCGCTTGCAACGTACGTCTGTATGGATGGATAACCTAGAAGGCGGTTTAGACTACCTAAAATCTGTAGTTATTGACGATAAGTTAAATGTAAACGCAGAGCTAGAAAGCGAAATGGCATTGGTAATAGATACCTACCAGTGTGAGTGGAAAACAACAATTGAAGACCCAGAGAAACTTAAGCGTTTCCGTACCTTTGTTAACAGCGATGAGAAAGATAACACCGTTGTATTTGTTGAAGAGCGCGAGCAAATTCGCCCGGCAACAGAAGAAGAGCGCGTACGTTTTGTAAATGCCGAAGAAGTGGCTGAAATAGCTTAAGAGAATTTTGGAGAATAAAAATGTCAGATTTAAATTGGGAAACAGTTTGTGATGCCAGTGACCTGCTGCCAGAAATTGGTGCGCGCGCATTGCTAGGTAAAGATCAAGTTGCAATGTTTCGTATTAAAGACAAGTTGTTTGCGGTAAACGCTATCGACCCCTTTACCAATGCGGCAGTGCTAGCGCGCGGTATTGTTGGTTCGCTAAAAAATCAAATAGTCGTGGCCTCGCCACTGCTAAAGCAGCACTTTAATTTAGAAACCGGTAGCTGCTTAGAAGACGAAACAGTAAGCATTAAAACGTACGCAATCCGTGAAAATGACGGAAAAATTCAACTAGCGTTGAAATAAGTCACAAGGATACTGGGGGCGTCATGCTATTTGGTCGTAGAAAAAAGAATCCAATCGTCATTAGAGATAAGGGCGTAACCGAGTGGAAATATGCCACTTGCGGTTACTGCTCTGTAGGTTGCTCTATAGAAATTGGCGTAAATAAAGAGGGTACACCTGTTACTACCCGCGGTGTGGGTGGGGCAGATGTAAACCGAGGTAAGCTCTGCATTAAAGGGCTTACCGAAGCGCAAATATTCCAAGCGGCTGGCCGTGGGGCAGAGCCAAAAATTCGAAATAAAACATTCGAAGATTGGCAAATAACCGATTGGGATACAGCGCTGGATAAAACCGCAGCAGAATTCAAACGTATCCAAGAAAAATACGGGCGCGATTCTGTAGCTGTTATTTCTACCGGCCAAATAATGACCGAAGAGTTTTACACTCTAGGTAAATTAGTGCGTGGTGTTATTGGTACCAACAATTACGATGGCAACACCACATTGTGTATGGCGTCTGCGGTATCGGGCTACAAGCGTTCATTTGGGTCCGACGGCCCTCCAGGTTGTTACGAAGATTTCGAGCACACCGATTGCTTGTTAGCGTTTGGTTCGAACCTGTGTGAGCAGCACCCCATTATTTACTGGCGTTTAAAAGAAGCGCTAGAAAAACGTAAATTCCCAGTAATTGTTGTCGACCCGCGCGTAACCATGTTTGCGCAATTTGCCGATATTCATTTGCCAATTACACCAGGTACAGACTTGGTGCTATTAAACAGCTTGGCACATGTAATATTAAAAGAGGGCCTAGCAGACCAAGAATATATAGAGCGTTGCTGTAGCGGTTACGAAGACTTTGCTGCAGAAGTAGAAAAGTTTGATCCAACATCGGCCGCAAAAATTTGTGGTATTGATGAAGACACCATTCGTCACGTTGCGCGCTTATATGCAAAAGCTGGCGCGGCTATGTCTATATGGACAATGGGTATCAACCAATCTACCCACGGTTCCGACGGTGTGTGCGGTATTAATAACCTTAACTTAATTACCGGCAATATAGGCAAGCCCGGCGGTACTAGTTTATCTATTACTGGTCAGTGTAACGCGATGGGCACGCGTGAGTGGTCTTCGTGCTCTGGCTTGCCTGGTTACCGCGCGCTAGAAAATGCCGAGCACCGCGAAGAAATAGGCAAGTTTTGGGGCGTAGACCCAGAGTTCTTCCCTAAAAAGCGCGGCTTGTTCCAAACGGATATTTTTCCCGCTATCGAAACCGGTCAAATTAAAGCGTTATGGGTGGTTGCAACAAACCCAATGACCTCTATGCCTAACTCTGCGCGTATTCGTAAAACCATGGAGAAACTAGAGTTTTGCGTAGTGCAAGATTCCTACGAAGACGTAGAAACCGCGCAATACGCGCACGTGTATTTACCCGGCTCGGTATGGGCAGAGAAAAAAGGCTGTTTTACTAACACCGAGCGCCGCGTAAACATTACTACACCGGTAATGGCGCCGTACGGTAACTCCAAGCCAGATGTGTGGATATTCTCGCAAATGGCAAAACGTTGGGAGCAGGGCGCGAAAATGAGCTTCCCGCTAGACACTGCCGATGTGTTTGATGAAATGAAACAGTTATCCAAGGGTGATCATCGCATATTGGATATATCTGGTATGAGCCACGAACTAATCGAGCAAAAGCGCGGTATTCAATGGCCAATGCGCGAAGGCGATAGCGAAGGTACACAGCGCTTATACGCCGACGGCAAATTCTGTTACCCAGACGGCAAAGCAAAATTAATGGCCATGCCTTGGGTGGATAACAACGAAGTACCCGACGAAGATTATCCATTTTGGATGAACAGTGGTCGCGTGGTTGAGCATTTCCATACCCGAACTAAAACGGGCAAGGTGGGCAACTGTAATAAATTTAGCCCAACCCCATATATGGAAATGAACCCAGATGCTGCCGAAGAGTTGGGCATAAAGCATATGAGTTATGTGCGTTTGGTATCGCGTCGTGGTGATGCCGTGGTAATGGTGCAATTAACTCATCGCGTAGCATTCAACGCAGTGTTTATTCCATTCCACTTCCACGATTGTGTAAACCGTTTGTCTCTTGGCTTGCTAGACCCATACTCGCGTCAGCCAGCGTTTAAGCAGTGCACTGTTCGCATTGAGCATGTAGACCAAAAAGAAGCGGCCAAACTAAACGTAGAAATGCGTGCATTCTAACGGGAAGAGAGAAAAATGATTCCAACAAGAGCTGACGAACCCGAATACGCAAAATTAAAAGACCCAGTAACGGCCGAAACAAGCCGTTACGGTACGCCAATTAAACTTACGCCCGTTGGCGATAACGGCGTAAGTTTACGAGTAAATGGCGATTGCGGCATTGGCGACAACCCTAACCGCACCAAGCAACACGCGTTTCACTTTACTGCAGATAACTGTATTGGTTGTCACGCATGTGAAGCAGCATGTAGCGAGAAAAACGATTTGCCACCGCATTTAAGCTTCCGCTCGGTAGGTTATGTAGAAGGGGGGAGTTACCCCAACTTTACGCGCATGAATATATCTATGGCGTGTAACCACTGTGAAGAGCCGGTGTGTTTAAAAGGCTGCCCAACGCGCGCCTACACCAAGCACCCAGAATACGGTGCAGTAATTCAAGACCCAGATATATGCTTTGGTTGTGGCTATTGTACTTGGGTATGCCCATACAACGCCCCGCAATTAGACCCAGTAGCAGGGCAAGTAGAAAAATGTAACATGTGTGTAGACCGCCTAGAAGTTGGCTTGAAGCCAGCGTGCGTATCTGCATGTGTGGGTAACGCGCTTAACTTTGGTGTGGTAGAAAACACCCCAGAAAATCGCGAACAAATAGAAACACAAATACCGGGCTTTCCAGATCCATCTATTACGCGCCCCAATATTCGCTTCCAGCAAGTGAAAACAATGCCGCGCGAAGTTACCCGTACCGACTCCATGCCAGTGAAATATCACAAGAGCAACGTGGACGGTAAGTACAAACCTATTGTGGATCAGAAAAACGGCGTAGAAAAATCGTGGAACGTTGGTCGCTTGTCGTCGCGCGAAAATCCACTGGTTATTTTTACCTTGGTTACCCAAGCGGCAATAGGTTTGTTTGGTGTTAATTTCTTAGGTAGTTTGTTTGGTATAGAAGCCTTCACCAATATTGCCAACTCGGTAATGTATGTGCCGTTGGTAATAGTGGCCTTAGGTTTGGCTGCGCTAGGCTTGTTTATGTCTACCACCCACTTGGGCAAACCGTTGCGTTTTTATCGTGGGTTTAACAACTGGCGTCATTCGCCTGTTAGCCGCGAAGGGTTAGGTGTAGTGGTGTTTATGACCTTTGCAGGTTTACACATGCTTGCCAAAATGCCAGAAAACGCCATTGTGCAATCCATTATTGGTGAGCTAGCCATACCCGGCTTGGCAACCTTTGCCAAAGTAACGGGCGTATTGGGCGTAGTGGGTAGTTTGGGCGGCTTGTATTACATGTACCGTTGCTACCGCATTAAAGCGCGTCCGTACTGGAACCACTGGCAAACCGGCACAAGCTTTGTAGGTATGGCATTAACCCTTGGTAGCTTAGTCGCGGCAGTCTTAACCGTACCTTACTTTGCCATTACCGGTGGCGATTACGTAGCAGTGCTACAGGCACTTGCGCCAGCATTGGTAGCGGGCTTGGTATTAGAAGGCATAGGCTTAATAGGCCACGCCAAAGGCATGACCGACGCAGAGCACGAAGGCACTGTATCGCACTATATACAATGCACCACCTTTGGTAAGTCGTATATTTTGCGTAACTGTTTAATACCTCTAAACGCATTGGCAGCGGTTGCCCTTGCGGTATCGGGCTTAGATGGTTGGTTAGGTTTAATGCTGTGGTCTGGTTTGGCGCTATCGCTAGTTGTAAGCGCATTAATTGGCCGCGCACTGTTCTATGTACTAGTAGTGCCAACCACTATGCCTGGCGCCTTCTTCTGGAAGAACAAAGGCTTCGAAGATCACGCCCGCGAAATAGGCCTAGCGGCCAACCCTGCGGTAGGTGTGGCGATGCATACTCACTAGAGGGTACGGCTAGCTGTGGACAGCGAACCGGTAGTGGTTTGTTCAAGTCTTGCTACTAGCGGCTAGGTACTAGTAATTACCGATTGAACTTATTTGCTTGGTTTGCCAGGCAAGGGCGGGGCAGGGAAGCCCCGTTGATTTGGCGTATTGAATGTTGAGTTTAGTGCGTACAGATTTTTAACGGATTAATGAAGTCGCAATTCATTTTGCGTCTCCTCCAATTTGCACCAGTTTGGCGGCCATATGGCCGCCTTTTTTTGGTTTATTTTGTGTGTTTTTGTGTTTAATAGTTGGGTGCAACACTAAAACTAGTCACTAGCTTTTATCTACTAGCAATTAGCGTTTGCTAGCTAGCGTTTTTTAATCACTTTTAAGCTTTCTTTGGTAAAGGCTTTCATCATTCGCTCAAAATCTTTCTCTACACTGTTGCGTAGTTCATTGCCTCTTTGGCGTGTTTCTTTCGCGTTAGAAAAAAACATCTTTAATTCGCCTTTCTCAATAAACTCAATCAGTAAATTTGCCGAGCCTGTATTTGCGGTTTTGCTTTCCACAAAATGTTTAGCTTGAGTAACATACACGCGTAAATCCTCTACGCTGGCTAATAAAATAACGTCCGCATTTATGGCACTGTTTTCAATTTGATAGCCTGCTTTGGTGTACTGCTCGGTAAGTACCCGTTTAAAAATAATAGAAAAATTATTCTCAATGGCTTGTTCAAAGCCTGGGGCTAAATCTTTGCTTACGTCTTCGCGCCAATATTCATTAAAGTGCACACCTGCAACTTGAATATATAGCGATTTACCTTTTGGGCTCCATTTTGGCGTAGCGGCAACCTCATCGAAGAATTTTGCTTTTATGTGATGCAAAGGGGAGTTTGCGGGCAGGCGTGTGTTCGAAGCCCAAGCAGTGGTGGTAAGTGCAAGCAGGGCAATGGCTAGCAGAGGTTTCATGGTTTTCTCCTACATCTAAGGTCGTATTATAATATATATTGGTGTGGCCGAGTTTAAAGGGCCGGAGGGCAAATTGCTACCATGTGTATGCAGCTATTACGCGGGGAATTGGCGGTGGGGCAGTAAGGCGGCCGTGCTAGCTGGGTGGGCTTGCTTGCTGTTATTGTTACCTGCAAACTTAATGCTTTTTCGCCCGCAGCAAACGCCAGCCAAAATAAGCAATTACTATAGAGCACCGTTAACACAAGCAACCCTATGACAGACCCAACCCTAAAATACCGCGAGCAACACAAACAGCGTTTAAGTTACATGCCTTGGTTGTATTGGACACTTAAGCCCAAGCAGCGAGAGTGGGCGCAAGCATGGCAACAGCAATGGCAACATTACCTGCAGCAAATGGAAACAATAGAGGTAAAAGGCGACTGTTTTATATCGCCAGATGCCAAACTATTTGCCGAGCGCGGCAGGCCAATAATTATCGAGCAGGGTAGTTTTATAGGTGCTCATGCAGTACTGCACGGCCCAATTACCATTGGTAAAAACGTAGGCATAAATCACCACGTAACAATGGATGGGGGCAGTAAAGGCATCACCATAGGCAACAACTGCCGCATAGCTGCATATTGTCACTTCTACGCGTTTAACCACGGCATAGCCGCCGAGCGAAATGTTTACGAACAGCCAGTTACATCCAAAGGCATAGTGCTGCAAGACGATGTATGGCTAGGGGCGCATGTGGGTATTGTGGATGGTGTAACAATCCATAAAGGTGCGATTGTAGGCATGCAAAGTGTAGTAACCAAGGATGTGGCTGCTGGCGTGGTGGTGGGTGGAAACCCTGCGAAATTTATCAAGAATAGAGGGTAGTAACATACCGGCTACCCGACGCACTATTTATGTGTTTTTTTTGTCTCTAAGGTTTCCTCTTTTAAATCAATAGCTTGTAAAGCCTTTGGTTGGTACTGTGAGAAAAAATAGTTGTAAATGTACGGTATATATTATTTGTTTAGTGTGCTTTAATTTTGTGGTTTTAGGGCGAGCGGCCGTTGTTAGCGTTAATTGGCCAATTTTGTGGCTAAAATTGAATGGATGGATATTGTGAGTGCTGCTTTACATACCAGTCTTACGGTGTTCTATTTTGAAATATGTGTTCTTGGGACACATACTTAGCTGTTAGGTGAGAGTCTTGGTTCCGAGAGAGAAGTTTAAATTAGTTTTCTATACCATTTTTACGTTATGTCCATACTTAGGTCTATACGTAATTTTTGGTTACGGATTCGGATTCGGATCGGAACTTTTAACTGGTCCTACTTTTGGATTGTATCTTCTTTTCTGTATGTTCATCGCGCCCATACTGATGGTGTTGATAGCGGTCAACTCATATGACGGAATAAAAGCAAATAGGATTTATAGAGTCCCATTTATAGCCAGTATTTTGTGTGTAAGTTTCCATATTGTATCTATTTGGTCTTTAATCTACTATTTAATAACTTCAGATGGGCCCTTGTTTAATGCTGGTTAATTCACCTAACAAAAAGCTGCACCTGACATTTTTTGCTACGCTCAATTGTGTATGTCGCGTAGCTCCATTTTACACAATTGCTCTCCGCAAAAACTGCAGGTGAGCTTGGCGTTAGCTTTCTCGAGGAGTTATGGAAGAAATATTAAATTGGGCAAGGCCGTTGCTAAGTGGTCTAATTGGTGGCTTAGCCGTCTATTTTATTGTCAGATATACTAAACCTTCCGCAGAAGTAGCGGGTGAGGTAAGAACTGTAGCGTATTCTATGCCATTCAAAATATTCTCGGCTGCGTTAATTCCATTTACTGTATTTATCCTTTACGCAATGAGTCAGTCTTATGAGGGGCAGGAAGTGGCTGCGGGGCTTGTTGGAGGCGGATTTTTAGCCGCCTCAATATTTTTCCCATATCAAGCATTTTTGGTTTCGTTTAAGTACGATAACGAGTGCATTTACTACCGAAGTCCGCTATGCGGTAATCGAACTGTACAATGGAGCAAGCTTTCCAAAGTTGGATATTCATGGCTAGTTCAGGCTGATTATATCGTCGTTGACGGTATTGGTAGAATCTGGTGCTCAAACATGCTTAATGGGTATAGCGAGCTAATGGAGTTTGTGAATGCCAAAAAAAGCTAACAAGTTGCTGCACGCGGACACATACTGCTACGCTCGTTTTTGTGTGTCGCTGCGCTCCATTTTACACAAAAACGCTCTCCGCAGTATGTGCCGGTGAGCAAGGCGTTATGGTTTGTAGGAAAATGGACGATTGACGATGTTGGTAGGGTTAGCGATTTCATTTATGGCATTGATAGGTTTTGTATTCGCCATTGTCCTATTGTTAGCGGCTGCAATCAGATATGGAGTATTTCTGTTTTCTACTAGGCAATCTACTTCGAGAGCCAAGCATGCAATTAGTTACATATTCTTTAAAGATCAATCTGATGATTTATCAATAGCAAAATTGTTTTATCTGTCGGTTTTTTTGTCTGTATTAGCCATTACAATGATCAGCATATTGGGCGGGTAAACTATTGGCTTCTAAGCACAAAAACCATAACAAAACGCTAAAACACCGTTCCGGCCTATGGCCTCCACTGGACGCCCAAAGCTCCGCTTCTTTTGTGCATTTGCTTCGCAAATTTTCGCACAAAAGTAGCTCCACTTTGTGCGCCGTTTAGCTCTGCGTTATGTGCTTAGAGAGATAAATGATATTTAGTCGATGGAAAGAATACGATCCCACTTGGCTAGTCAAGTCCGCGGAGTATCGATTTTCAGAATATACCTGGCTTCGTGATGCACTGATAGCATGTAATAGAGCAAAAATAAGAAGTGATTATTACATCTATTTCGTGAACGAAAAAAAACCGAACAAGCCCGGCTCTGAATGGCAGTTTCAAGAAAGTATTACAATTGAAGATACTCCAGAAGGTGATGTTGTTATAGATGTGATTCAAAAAAATAAGGTGGGCGGCATCGAATTTTTAACTAGGGTTATAGATGGTACCTAAGTTAACAAATATAGTGCAACGGGCACATAACAAGGCGCACCAAGCTCGCCACTTCGTGGCTGGACCTCCACTGCGTCGCTTGTTTTGTGGCTTAACGCTAACGCTACCACAAAACAATCAACTACGTTCCGGCCCTTGTGCGCGGCGTTAGAGTTGCGAGCATCATAGTCATGAGCGATTTCAATTTAAAGGTAAAGAGTTCAGTTTTAAACGCTTTACTAGCAGCTGTTGGTGTTCTATCTCTTTCTTTTACGATTCTTGAAAACTTAGAGAATGCAATGGTTGTTCTTACCGGTATCGCGTTTATAACGGCATCTATATTTGGCTGGTTTTTCTCGGGATGGTATAAGCTTATTCCTGGCGAGCGCTTTCAATACGAGCCCTATGTTGCAACGGTAATTATAAGTTTTCCGTCAGCGCTCACATCAGGGTTACTATATATGGGCGCAATGGCAATTAGTTCAGGCTCTATACCAATTTTAGAAGCGATTATGGCCGGTACAATCGGTGGTTTAATGGGTGCTGTATTTGTATTGCCTATATCACTAATTCTTGGTGCTGCTTTGGGGCGGTATTTAATTAATGGCCAAAAACTCTAACAAGGCCCACCAGGCTCAGCCGCATCGCGGCTTGGACCTTCGTTCCGGCGCTTGTTTTGTGCTTTTCGCTACGCTTGCACAAAACAATCACCTCCACTGCGGCCCCTGTGGGCGGCGTTATGAGCTACCAGCTAGGTATCGCCAAGGTCGGTTTTAAAGTTTAAATATAGGTTAATTTGAATGTGCTATGGAATGGCTATCTTCCTTTGATTTTCACTTCCATTCCATTTGTAAAAGTAATAGGCTAAAGCCAATTACAACGTGCTTTCGTAGCCTTTGGTTGGCAGTTTTAATCCGGTTTAACTAAATTGTAAAAACACACAAATTAGCTAAACCTCGTTGGTGCTAGTCATCAAGCTTGTGCCTGTTTGGTAAATAGTCTTCAGGTTCGTATTATTTTATTGGCTTTTGGGCAACGCTGTATAAGTAAGGTCAAAAGCATATTTGGGTTACTAATCTATTTGGTTGGTATTAAAAAATAAGGTGTTGCAGGTGGGGTTAGTGGTCTCTCATAACAAAACGCTAAAATACCGTTCCGGCCTTCGGCCTCCACTGGACGCCCAAAGCTCCGCTTCTTTTGTGCATTTGCTTCGCAAATTATCGCACAAAAGCAGCTCCACTTTGTGCGCCGTTTAGCTATGCGTTATGAGCTACCAGCTAGGTATCGCCAAGGTCGGTTTTAAGGTTTAAGTTTAGGTTAATTTGAATGTGCTATGGAATGGCTTTTTCCTCGGTTTTTCACTTCCATTCCATTTGAAAAAGTACTAGGCTAAACGCAATTTTAGCGAGTATTTTCTTGTCTTTTTTTGCAATTCCTACTTAAAGCGCAGAAGGTTGGTACTGCTGCTTTGGCTTTAAGGCAACGCGGCTATAAGTAAAATCAAAGGCATGTATGGGTTACTAGTCTATTTGGTTGGTAATATAAATTTAAAGGTGTTGCAGGTGCGGTTCGTGGTCTCTCATAACAAAACGCTAAAACACCGTTCCGGCCTGCGGCCTCCACTGGACGCCCAAAGCTCCGCTTGTTTGTGCATTTGCTTCGCAAATAATTGCACAAACCAGCTCCACTTTGTGCGCCGTTTAGCTCAGCGTTATACGAAGGTATAGATGAGCAACGAATCACTAATAGAGAATATTAAGAAGCACGGATGGCAATGTCAGTACGTATTCGATGCTAATGGGGAAAAAGAGGATTTTTCATATAGTATCGGTTTTGAAGAATCATTTGATCATCCAGAAATCATGATTTTTGGGCTAAAACGCGAAACGATGCACTCAATTCTTTCCGGTATTGCCTCTGACATAAAGGAAGGTCGCAAATTTGAAGAGGGCGTCAGAACTGGTAATGTCTTGTCCGGGGAATTTGAAGTCATTTTTAAGTCAGTAAATGAAGAGTTTTTACCAGAGTACGCGGGAATAGCCACAAGTTTTTATAATAAGCCTTTCCGTATGATGGTCATGTTTTGGCCGGACAAATCAAATATCTTACCTACAGAGGTCGGTTGCAAACTTACGGTTCAAAATGAAGCACTCAAAATCGTATAACACCTATATGACCGGACCTGTCAAAGAACAATAACTCACCAAAACCCTTGGTTTAATGCCTAGAGTTAATAAAAAAGCAATTTTGAATGTTTCTACTGACGATAATTTCATGGAAGGCTTAGTGGTAACTGTACCAAACACCTATTGAGAGTCAGTCCAAATTAACGTTCGACGCTTTCATTCGCTGAAGTAATCTGGATGCCTTAGCTTTACTAAGGCGCTACTAGAAATTTATCGGTTACCCTTGGATCTGGCGCTTCAAAGAATCGGGCTTACGGTGTTTTGTATCCAGTTATAGATCACTCAGTCAAGGGGCAGTCACACGTCAAAAAAGCGTAGGGCGGGTAGCGTGTTCTGTCTATTCAAAGCGAGAGAGTTGGCATTTTTTCATCAGGCTAAGAGTAAGCTCGAAGCTTAAACGGATAACTCAGCTTAGGATCTTTATGCTCGGCACCCTAGTTATACCTGCTAGCTCAAACACGCTACCCTAAACATTTAACTATTTCGAAAAAAGTAATTCATATCAAAGACATCGTTCCTTTTCATCATAAAATAAATAGCGCGTCCCAATTTGTGGGATAGTATGGACAGCGCTTTACCTTTGCCAAACTTCTTGCTTAATTTAGTAACATATTTCTGAGCTTTATCATTTCCACGTATGAATAGAATAGCCGCTTCAGAAAAGGCCCATTTTAGATGAGCGTTACCTATTTTTGAGCCTGATGTCCCCATTTTTTTGCCAGCCGACTCATTCGCACATTTAACTAAACGGGAGTATGAACAAAACTTTTGAACCGTTGGAAAGCGATCGATCGATAGAATTTCATACATGATTGTTAAAGCCAAAATATCGCCAATCCCAGGAACTGTTTTTAATCGGTACAACATTCGGCCATCGTAGTCTTTCGCATGCCTGATAATGTAGTTTTCGAGGTTCCGTATCTGATCGTGAAGGCTGTCCATAACGGCAATATCGGTTTCAACATTAAGTCGTACAGAAGCGTTATCGAAGTGATCTGCTATACCTTCGCGATTACCTTTGTGAACGATGTTTTTGTCGAACGGCTCAAGATTATATTGGTAGTTGGTAATACTAATATGGCTTTGAATCTCACTCTTAATGCGAACCAAATGGCTTCGTCTACGCATGAGGTCGCGAACAGGCCGAAGCTCGGCAGGATAGGCATAGGCGAGAGGGAAATCGCCGCCTCTCATAATGCGTGCGATTTTTTCCGAGTCAACTCTATCGTTTTTGGCCTTTCCGCCGTGAATACACCTCATGTAAAGTGCATGGCCTAAGATAAATTCGATGCCTTCTTTGGCGCACAAATCAGCCAGCCAATACCAAGAAAACATGCACTCAACGCCTACGACAATGTCTTCGCGATAGGGGGCTATGAGCTTTAAAAACGCCTTACCATTAGTAGGTATATTCTTATGAATCAGTATGTTAGCATCAGAATCAAGTATGCAGACGTACATCATTTTGGTATGCAAATCTATTCCACAGTAATGTTTGTGGGAAATGGTATAAAATCTCATATGATGATCTCCTTCTTTAATTAACTTTTGTTGTGGTGATTTAAGTTTAGAAGGTTTCCATTGGTCTCCGGAGGAGGAGGTCATCATAAGTATCAAGGTTGTCAAATTGACAGTTTTTCCGTCGCTCCTTTTTGTGCTAAATAGCACAAACGGGCTCCTCCAAAACTGCAATTTACAACGGCGTTATGAGCTACTAGCGATGAGATTCATTGGAATAATACTAATTATGTTTTCTTCTTTTTCGTTCGCGAGTGGTGGGCCTAAAGAAGTAACATTAACTCCTGAGTTGGCAGAGACTTTGGGGTTTGCTATTAAGGTAAATCCTGAAGGCGTTGCAACCATGATCGAAATGCAGGGGCCACTGGAAAGCCCATCTGGTTGTCCTGCCAAAAGAAGCGGGTCATTCCTTCTTGGCTCAAATGGTGAGGAATTATTTGTATATATAACCGAGTTGCCAGTGTCCAATTCAAAGCCAGAAGCTATCGGTTACTACACTAATAAATCGCATGAAATGGGTGTGTTTATTGACTACTTATGTAAAGGTACAAAAGTGTTAAAAAGTATCCGGTACTCTGTGCCATCAATTAGCAAATGGCTCATAACAAGGCCATCAAATTGACCGCTTTACGCTGCGCTTCAAGCGGCAATTTATGGCGGCGTTAGGTGAATGCGTGAAGTCGAGCATAGTAGTTTTTATAAGTTTTTTTCTTGTTGCATGTGCAGCAATAAAGACAGACTACTTTCCAGAGTGGAAGGAGTTAGACTCCTTTGAAAGAGAATGGTTTTCTGCGCATTTGCGTGCAGCTCGCGAAAAGCCAATAAAACTACCATTGTACAGCGAAGTGTATAGGTTTACTTGGCTACGAAGCTTTCATGCTCCAATAGTCGTGAGAGTTGATTGTGAAGCAAGGTGTACTTTAAACGCTAAGCAATTATCAGGAGCAGGTGGTTATTCTCCGGGCCATATTCAAATAAAAGATGAGCGAGAATTAACGAGCGAGGAATCAAATAAACTAAGGTTCCTCGCCGAGCAGATCGACAAATGGGAATATAAGCCTGATGAGGAAACCATCGGCATGGATGGCGCTCAATGGATCTTTGAAAAAGCCAACGGCAATAGCTACCAGTCGTGGAATCTTTGGAGTCCTAGTGGCGAGGAAGCAGCCGATACTTATGTAGATATATGCCTTTACTTACTGAGCTTGACTAAGTTTACCATTGAGAAAGAAAATGCGTACTAAGCAGGCATCACCTAACAATCAAAGGCAGCATCGCCCTACGGGCTGGACGCGCTAACGCGCGCCGCTGCTTTGGGCGTTATAACACTCTAAATCATGAAAATCGTTAACCCTGAAAACTCAAGAGAAAATTGGTTCACAGTGCTGGCTCACTGGAATAAAGTAGCTAATTGGAGCCATTATGAGTTGTCTAATCATCAATTAAAGCAATATCTTAAGCCACTTATTACAAGTCTATGGAACGAAAAAGACTGGATGAAAAAGCGTTATCCGGGTAGAGGAAAGGAAATAGAGGAGTTTATTAATCAATCAAAGCACCTAAAGGTAATCGCCGACCTAGCTAATTCCATCAAACATGGCGGGTTAGATTACAAGCCTCGATCCAATGCAAAGCAAACAGATTATTTTGGTCGTATCACGCTTAATCAAAACAAATCACGAGAGATGTATTACATTGAAATTGATGGGAAAATAGTAGAGCTTTTCCAAATATTGCGCGGAGCATTGGATGAATATGAGCTATTGGATAACCGCCTCGCGTTATAACAAGGGCAGGCAAAATCGTTCCGCTATGCTCCACTGGACTGCCTTCGGCAGCCTTTGCTGCCGGCGTTAGCTGTAAAGCTATATCGGGGAATATGAAAAAATATCTAGTATTTGTGGTACTTTCCGTCAACCTTAAATGTATTGCTGGCACCGAATTCAAGCAGACTCGTTGCGAAAGTCTAGATAATGGCGTGTTACTTATTCAATTTTCCAGTGATGATGTCAAGAGAAGAGTTTCATTGAATCCATCAGCAAATTTAATGACCTTTAAGGGTACTACGGGGAAGGATATGAAATGGGCATCGAAACTTGATGAAGCAAAGTCATTTTATATCGGAAATAATTCAGTGCTACAAGTTTCTTTCAAAGATGGAAGGAAATTCTATTTTGGAAAATTGGATGCAATGTGCATTGCTAAAACAAAAGAGCATCTGGGAGAGCTGTATAGCGGTTCCTAGTGCTATAGCTAACAAGTTGCTCAAGAGGGACGTTTCTTCCGTCGCTTGTTTTGTGCTTTAGTAGCACAAAACAATCAACTCCAGAAACGCCCCTTAGCAAGGCGTTATGTGCCTAAAGAGTTCACGTTAAAAATGAAAATTATATTTTTTATTCTGGTTATATTCTCCTCGGTTGATTTGTTAGCGAATGAATCTTATGTAGAGCGCTGGACTATGAGTAATGGGCTTGAGTGCTCAATAACTTTTGATTCGTCACATGAGCTTCGGTTGAGTACACATTGGGATGGCAATGGTGACCCACCAATAAAAATTAGTGAAGCCAAAAAGATAGTAAGTGATTGGGTTGCGAACGAATATCAAGGGAAGGTGTCAGAAGAAATTGTTCGTTATAGTTTAAGCTCGTATCGTGCTGAAGGCTTTAAAACTAATCAGTGGCTTTATAATATTAGTTTCGTAAAATTCCGTGGTGGTGAACCTGATCCAGATTTCAACGAAAATATTGTTGTTCTGATGGATGGTAGTACTTTAAGTAAACGGTGTAGAATCAAAGGCACATAACAAGTTTGTCAACAGGACATTTTTTGCTACGCTCCGTTTTGCGGTGGCTTCGCCATTTTACCGCAAAACTCCACTACACAAAAAATGCCTGTTACAAAGGCGTTAACTGTAAAAGAGGGGTCATGCTCTACGAAGCAATGAAAAAGGAAATAGAGTCGCAATTTCCGTCGCTGCAATTTAGCACCGATGATGAGAAAAAGCTTATTTCTATTCCTCCAGTTTGTAATGAAGTCGGTAGCATCGATATACAAGATGACTATGATGAGCTAACAGTTTTTGTTGGCAATTTCACTCATTGGCATTGTGGCTATTTCAATGAAAAAACTGACAGTCCCGATGAGGTCAAAGAAATAGTCACAGAAGTCTCTGAATACCTTAAAGATATGTTCAGCGACAAAATATTTATGTGGGGTAGCTCAATGAAAGGTGGTGGCACTCAACTAATCGAAGATGGCTTTAAAACAAAAAAACAAGGCTACGTATGGTCCGGTCCGTATTACAGTTAACAAACAGCTCAAGCCGACCTCCACTGCGTTGCTCGTTTTGTGCTTTTCCGCTACGCTCGCACAAAACAATCAACTCCGTTCCGGCGGCTTAGCTGGGCGTTAGAATTCAACGAGTAAATAAATGCGAATTGTACTAATTTTTGCTGGTTTTATACTAAGCGCATGCAGTAACAATTCAATTCTCAGGTTTTCTGTGGAAATAGAGAGAGCAGAAGGAGTTGAAGCTATTGATGCTAGAAGAGCTGTAATGGCTGTATTGAGTTTTGGAAATACACAAAAAGACTTCTATGTTTCCATGGAGACCTTTGAACGCAGTGAAATGGAATTAAAGAGTGAAAGTGGTAAGAATCTTGTTGTTGCAGCTTATTCGGCCTCGAAAGAGAAATGGTATACGATGTTAGCGTAGAGTGTGGCAATAAAGTAAATGCCAATAATTGTATATATACGGTTATAGAAAAATATGCAGTCGAAGAGTGAAATTCTAACAATTCGCTCAAACATCGTTCCGGCCTTTGGCCTCCACTGGACGCCCAAAGCTCCGCTCGTTTGTGCATTTGCTTCGCAAATTATTGCACAAACCAGCTCCACTTTGTGCGCCGTTTAGCTATGCGTTATGAGCTACCAGCTAGGTATCGCCAAGGTCGGTTTTAAGGTTTTAATTTAGGTTAATTTGTATGCGCTATGGAATGGCTTTTTCCTCGGTTTTTTACTTCCATTCCATCTGAAAAAGTACTAGGCTAAACGCAATTTTAGCGAGTATTTTCTTCGCTTTTTTGCAATTCCTACTTAAAGCGCAGAAAGTTGGTGCTACTGCTTTGGCGTAAAGGCAACGCGGCTATAAGTAAAATCAAAAGCATGTATGGGTTACTAATCAATTTAGTTGGTAATAAAATATTTAAGGTGTTGTAGGTATGGTTAGTGGTCTCTCATAACAAAACGCTAAAACACCGTTCCGGCCTGCGGCCTCCACTGGACGCCCAAAGCTCCGCTTCTTTTGTGCATTTGCTTCGCAAATTTTCGCACAAAAGCAGCTCCACTTTGTGCGCCGTTTAGCTCTGCGTTATGAGCTGAAGGAGGAATTGTGCAAATTAAAGAACTGTTAAGTCTTTCTTATTGGATTGATGAAAATGTAAAGAAATTGCAAGTAGTCCAAAAATATCAGCAGCTTCATAAAGCTATGCAGCAGAATGTTAATGCTCGTAACAATCAACCAATGCAGCCTTTCGAAACTCAAAAAGATGCTTTAATCGATGCTATCGAGAAGATATCGCTTTCAGGTCTTACTAATGAGCAAGAGAGAATGCTCTCGAAACTAGAAATATCTCATTACATTGGTTCAGAGGGTGTTACGAATTTAGAAGATCTGCTTTTTAGGAACTCATTAGATATCGCAACTGCGACAGCCGAAGTAAATTCGATCCACGGCAAGCTCACTCAAGCAATTCAGAAGTCTGATCAATTAAAATCTAATCTCGCCTCACTAATCGATGTCGATGACGAAGATTCTGATGAAGATGAGCAGGTTGTTATGCGTGTCCATTTTCAGAATGATGTTTCTCTTAATAATCTTACTGATTTTAAAAAAATGGGTAATACTTGGTGGGAAATTGGCCGTGGAATCGCCATGGCTCATGGATATGCGCCTGAAGATGTTAAGGTTGTTGGTGCTCAAAAAGGATCAATCATTATTGAACTTGCTGTAATTGCAGCAATTGCCACAACAACAAGCACGATCATACTCTCGGCACTTAAAGTAGCTGACAGAGTGCTAACTATCAGAAAGAAAGCCGAAGAAATCAAGGCGCTTAAACTCGGAAATCAGAAATTAGAAGCCGAATTATCAAAGGAAGCTGATAAGGAAAAAAAGGAAGGACTTGAATCTATTACGAAAGAAATTTCAGTAAATTTGAACATTAATCAAAACGGTGATGGTGAAAAATTCAAAGTTCTAGAGAAATCAGTTAAAAATCTAATAGAGTTTGTAGAAAAAGGTGGCGAAGTCGATTTTTACAGTCCTGAAAGCAGCGAAGACAATCAGGATGTAGAGCAAATGAAGGTAAATTTCGCAGAAATAAAAAAGTTAGAAAAGCGCGTACTAGCTATCGAGAGTAAAAGCTCATAACAATCAATTCCAACCGACCGCCTTCGGCGGCGCTTGAATTGGGCGTTATATTTCATAGCTAACCGATGAGTAAACTGAGAAAAATTAAAATTGATGATCAAGCTTATCTTTACGGGATAAAGAAGGGTTTTGATCATGAAGCGCGAAACGAACTAGTATCCTTTCGTGGTTATTTGGATGGATTTAAAACTTCGCCATTCGTAGTGGAGTTCAATGGAGCTCAAAATCCAAGAATAATTGGCGTGTACATACATTTTGAGGGCACTACTAATGCGTACGAACCTAACGTTGCGGAAAAGTTTATACGGTTTGCGCTGTCGCAAGGGTGGGATCCATAAAACGATCGTAAAACTACTGTTTTTAGAAACGGTGAAGAGTTCCTAGATTTTGTATGCAAAGCGCATGGAAAAATATAACAAAACGCTAAAACACCGTTCCGGCCTTTGGCCTCCACTGGACGCCCAAAGCTCCGCTTCTTTTGTGCATTTGCTTCGCAAATTATTGCACAAAAGCAGCTCCACTTTGTGCGCCGTTTAGCTCTGCGTTAGGCTTTTCGAGGAATAGAATGCTACATATCTGTGATAATTGTGGAAAGCGGAGCAAGCTCACTCAAGAAATTAATATTAATCTAGTTGATGCGGTCGGGGCGTCATTCCTACTCCTTGTTACAGCACTCCCCGTGGCATTTGTTTCTTGGATAGCATCTATCGTCCTTGTTTCAACTGATTCAAGCCTAGACTCGATGGCTGGACCACTTCGTACTCTCGTAATGACAGTGGTGTTTTTTGGGATCTTCGTATTTGCTGGGCGGCATGTAGCTAAATACATCAGCCTTTTTGTAAACTATAGGTATTCAATAAAGTCAGTTTGTGTCGGATGTGATCGTGTGTTTCTATCAAAGTCACTGCCATAAGCCTAACAAAACGCTAAAACACCGTTCCGGCCGTTGGCCTCCACTGGACGCCCAAAGCTCCGCTTCTTTTGTGCATTTGCTTCGCAAATTGTTGCACAAAATTAGCTCCACTTTGTGCGCCGTTTAGCTCTGCGTTAGGTGCGCGTAATGCCAGTGGAAGATAAATGGTATTCGATAAAAGTTGAAGCTATAGTTTCATTGTTGCCAGCTAGCGAATCTGGTCGAGTAAATGGAATTACATCAGGCTACCGACCCAATCATAACTTTGGAGGGCCGGAGAATGTCGAAATGAGAATGGGCCAGATCACAGTGCAAAACAATGAGTGGATTACGCCTGGAGAATCTAAGCCAGTGAAAATCCATTTTATAATGCCTGACGGGTATGTAGTAGACTTGTTTCCAGGCCTCATTTGGCGAATTCAAGAGGGTGGCAACTTAGTCGGCAGTGGTAAAATCACTAAACTAATCTCATCAGATGTGCCGGTTAATTAAAGTCACCTAACAAGTGTAGTCACCTGACACAAATTGCTACGCGCCTTTTTGTGTTTCGCTACGCTCAATTTTACACAAAAAGGCACTCCGCAATTCGTGCAGGTGCTACAGGCGTTAGTACTCTAAATGAATGACGTGCGATTTAAAAGAATGCCTGCTATGGGGGCTGGTGAAGGTCCATGGGAATGCGCTCCCTTGGATGAGTTTATATTGTCTACCCTCGGGTTTGTTTACGCATTAAAGTATTTTGGAATTATTCCTCCTCTTCATGTTCTGAATGAAGTCTTAGAGTCGGGATGTGATGATGCGGGAATGGACGGCGGAGCGAGATGGAAACCTTTTTCTGTGTCTAAGCCAGAGTATGAAGAGTTAGTTGAAAATCTTATAACTAATCCAAATCATGAAATTAAGGAAGATCGAAGCCTTTGGGGTAAAACCAATTATGAAAAATGGCAGATGTCTTTATTAGGTAAAAAACCTTGTGCTAAATAGTACTAACAAGTTGCTCAACCGTCGCTCCGCCTACGGCTCCGCTGGACAGCCAAAGCGCCGCTTCTTTTGTGCATTCGCTACGCTCATTGTTGCACAAAAGCTTCGTCACTTTGTCTGCCGGTTAGCAAGGCGTTATGAGCTACCAGTTAGGTATCGCCAAGGTTAACTTTAAGGCCTAAATTTTGTATGTTTGTATTTGCTATGGAATGGCTATTTTCCTCTGTTTTTTTTCACTTCCATTCCATTTATAAAAGTACTAGGCTAAGCGCAATTTTGGCGAGTAGTGGCTTAGCTGTTTTGTAATTTATACTTAAAGCGCAGAAGGTTGGTGCTACAGCTGTGGCTTTAATGCAACGCGGCTATAAGTAAAATCAAAAGCATGTATGGGTTACTAATCTATTTGGTTGGTAATAAATATTTAAGGTAAAGCAGGTGTTATTGGTGGTCTCTCATAACAAAACGCTAAAACACCGTTCCGGCCTTCGGCCTCCACTGGACGCCCAAAGCTCCGCTTGTTTGTGCATTTTCTTCGCAAATTGTTGCACAAACCAGCTCCACTTTGTGCGCCGTTTAGCTCTGCGTTAGGCACCATTTGGATCGATGGCCATGAATAATATTTATGACTTAATAGAAACCATAAGCACAAGAACTGCAATGTATACTGGAGAGCACAAACTCTCCAATATTCGATCATTTATTGACGGGTATACATTTAGCATAAAAAATAAGGCAGAATCCTTAGAATTTCTTTCTGATTTTCCCGGCTTTCATGATTGGGTAGCAAAAAGACTAGGGTTCTACGAATCTACAGCTGGTTGGCAAAATATGATTTTGGCAATCGAAATGGAGTACTCACCGAAAAACATTAAATGGGTTGGGTATGCAGATGGGGCTACTGAACTACAGCATAAAGCGTCTGTAACTAGATTTTTCGATATGGTTAATGAGTACAAAAATGCCTAACAAGTTTGTCCAGTTGACGTTTTGGTCTACGCTCCTTTTTGTGCATTTGCTTCGCAAATTATTGCACAAAAATCCACTACAACCAAAACGCAACTGACAAAGGCGTTATGTGTGATCATGAGCGAACCCGATAGTTTAGAGAAAAAATTAAGATTCGTCTTCGGCTTGCTGGTAATGTTTGCTGTGAGTTCGGTTATTTCATTTTTTATATTCTTAGGCTATGAAGTTGTACATTTTACTTTTTGCTTAATTCTCGGTGTCTTATTTGCATTCTTCGCTGTCTACAAAGGTGATGAGGCATACGAAAAATTGCGCTATTGGCTAGGTTGGTGGTGAACGATGTTAACTTGGATTATTTTGCTTGTCTTTGCCGTACCGTTATACATATTCATCAGGCAGATGATAAAGTCAACCAAAGCCCATGATAGTCGGTTGGCGGAGATACAAAAAACGCTTCGTGAAAAAAGGGAAAAGGAAGTGCAAGAGAAATGGGATCGGGTGAAGAGCAAGAATCAGAAGTAAGGGTTGGTGTCCAAAATGGTCCAAAAACATAACAAGGCGCATCAAGCACGCCCCTTCGTGGCTGGACCTCCACTACGTCGCTTGTTTTGTGGTTTAACGCTTACGCTACCACAAAACAACCAACTACGTTCCGGCCCTTGTGCGCGGCGTTAGCTGTACGTAAATATGAACATCGAAGAATTATCAGAAAAGTTATACGAAGATCTAAATGGTCGAATCACTGCCGTTGATTTTTCGGATGATTTGGTAATCGATTTTCAGTGTGATGACTGGCAGGACTATGACACTACCCGATTTTTTAAGATTACGTGTCACGGAGTAAAAGAAAGTGATGTGCAGCCGTCAGTATCGGGTGAAGTTGAGTTTACTGAGTCTCACCAATTACTATGGAATCACAATGAACCTCATGGGTATCTTTATTATTCCTCTGAGCCAGAAAATAGATACGAAATATTGGGTCGTGTTTGGGAAGCTCATGAAAAGTTATTTGGTGGTTGGCGTCCCCTTACTGATTTTGCCAATACATATCACGCGGGGCAGTTCATAGAGTTCTGTATAGGTTCCAATGGGCAACTAGCTCAGGGGCCTAAGCCTCTCATGGAGCTCTATCAAAATGCGATAGGTAGCCACATTAAAACTAACTATGTTCCCTCGTATAATCCTGAGGGAGGGTGCAAGGCATTGGTGTTTGACACTTGCTTTGTAATATGTAAATCCGTAGCTGTTGCCGAGACCAGCAGCTAACAAGGTGCTCAATTTGACCTCCACTGCGGCGCTTGTTTTGCGGTTTTACGCTACGCTACCGCAAAACAATCACCTACGTTCCGGCAAATTAGCACGGCGTTATGCGCCCTAGGAGTAGAAAATAACATGGAACCAATTAAAAAGGATGAATTGGTAGAAGCACTAGTAAGTGCTGCAATTCCAAGTGTTGAAAACTTTTTCAAGGAACATGCTGGCGAAAGGTTCTTTGGTCTCGCGGTAGAGATACTTGCGGAGGAAGGCTACTTTCATGTAGGTGCTAGCTCCGAGGAATCCTTCCAATCAACTATTGATTCATATTCTAAGTCCGGAGAATCAATGGAGGAGATAATGGGAGAAGGTATTCGCTGGAATAACCAAGAGTGGCAGTATTTTGATCTAAATTACGACTGCATGATTTGGCAAGAAAAATGGAAATCTACGCTAGAGAAGCTCAATAAATACAAAGAGCATATGCGTAACCTCACTGATTCGGAGTGGGATGCAGCACAGGAGGAGTTTAGTGCACTATTTCAAAGCGCAGGAGAGGAGGCTTATCGCCAGATAATCGACTCCGGTGTGCTAAATAGCGTAACAAAAACTCACGACTTTAGATCTTGGGTTTTCGAGCACCACGATGTTTTTTAAAAAGCGCATAACAAGGCCATCAAATTCGCTCCCTACGGTCGCCGGACGCTCGCAAGCTCGCGCCGTTTATGGCGGCGTTAAGTGAAGCTCCAAATCGTGTACAGTGCAAATAGAGTCAAAAATCGAGAGAAAAATTCCGGTGAGTACTAAGGGTTCTAAATGGCGTAGTTTCGTCAAGAGTGCAGTGGAGGAATATGAGGTTGAGGAGCCTACTGTAGTTTTAACTCTCGAGTATTGGAGTGCGGATACTGAGAAATGCTTAAAATTACTGGATAATCTATTGGCAGCGAATAAAGTGACGTACAGCATCAAAAGTAATGGTAAAACCAGTATTCATCAAATTGGCTATATTTCTAAGTATAAAATTACATGCTCAGAAACATCTAAAGACGTTGTATTCTCATGTATAAAGGATGCAGCAAATGTCGGGTAAATCACTTAACAAGTTGCTTCTGCTGACATTTTTTCCGTTGCTCCTTTTGTGCTTAATAGCACAAAAGTATCCACTCCAAAAATGCAGCAGAGCAAGGCGTTAAATTCTTGGAAATATCGTGCCACGAATTCTTACATCAATAATAATTTTGCTATCAGGAGTTCAGGCTATGGCCGAGTCAATGGAGTCAATAAGCAAAGGAAAATCCATTGAAATATCGGGCTTTGATTGTGCCGAAAAAAGTGTGCACATGATCGAATGGCTAGGTCTTGGTAAAGATTACCGTAAATTTGTGGTTTCTGATGTTGAAGGCGAGCTATATAAACAGCAGCCTGGGTCGCAACTATTGAAGTTACAATGTATAGGCGAGCCCGAATTATTAACGGGTGCATTGCCACAAAATGGTGATGAGTCTAAGGCTATCCTTACACGGTTTTCAGCTACCTTCCCATTAGAGGCAACGGTTAATCTTGGTGGTGAAGTTTGGGTTCTAACTATTGATCAAAATTATTATGCAGAGAATCTCAATATCCCAAATGAGCGTAAGCTAACACAAAACTTCAATGTCAAAGGCAGTGCCAAGCAATAAATTTAACAAGGCCAAGCAGCATCGCCCCTTCGGGGCTGGACCTCGCTACGCTCGGCCGCTGTTGGCGGCGTTAGATTTTTATGGAACATCCCGAAGTTAAGAAACTTTATAAGTATCGTGCGTTCAACGAATTCTCATTGAGAATGCTTGTAAATCGAGAAATGTGGGTTGCGAAACCAGCAAGCTTCAATGACCCTTTTGATTGCGCCTTAACCCCTGGAAATCCGAAGACCACTGCTGATCAACTGCATCAGTTGAGTAATCTTATTAGAGAGCTTTATGAGCCTGAAGAAGCCGAGAAGCAAATTAGAGAGATTGTTGAGAGGAATCATCTTAAACCCGTCGAGGAAGTGGAAGATAAATCCATCGAAAAACATATGCTTGAGGCGAGAGAATCGGGCGTATTCTCGTTAAGTGAAAAAAATGATGACATACTTATGTGGTCGCACTATGCGAACAATCATACTGGCTTTTGTATCGAATTTGAGAGAAAGGATGTTAAGAGTAATTTTCTAAGCCATTTTATGTGTAGAAAGGTTGAATATACTGTTGAGTATCCGAACCTACATCGGATCATAGATTTACTGGATGTTAATTTATTTACTAAAGCTGACGGCTGGAAGTACGAATCTGAATGGAGGCTTGTGACTAAACAAGGAAATACTACCCTACCTCTACCAGCACCAATTACAGCCATATACTTTGGTCTTCGCTCTAGCGATGACAGTATCAAAACAGTAAAAAATATCTTCTCAAATGAACAAATCGAATTTTATAGAGCAAGCCGTAAACAAGGGGAGTTTGCAATTGAATTCATGGGAATCTAACAAAGTTGTCAAATTGACAGTTTTTCCGTCGCTCCTTTTTGTGCTTGATAGCACAAACGGGCTCCTACAAAACTGCAATTTACAACGGCGTTAGATTTACGCATGAATCGAATTACGAATAAGCATAAAAGAAACTCTTCAGGAGAATGGGGAAAGCACCCAAGACCATATCTTAAGCAGTTGGGTAATTCACGACTCCGGAGTTTAGATATTGATGGATGCGACTCCAAGCATAAAAAGCGAAAGGTATTTAAAAGGTTTTCGATTGCTAATAGGTGTGTTTTTTGCCTAGACCATATACCTAAACAGTGGGTGAATAACACTTACAAACACCATGGTAGCTGTAAAAAATGTGGCGCAGTAAAACAAGGCGCAAAAAACTGTATAAAGTGCAAATCTGAAAATGTTTGGCTTAGAAATGATACGTTTATGTGTAAAAGGTGCGGTAAAAAGTGGCATTAAAATCTAACAAGTTTATCAACGAAAGGCGCTGAAAAGCGCGCCGGACCTCCGCAGCTGCGCTGCTCCGGCCCGTTATAAAGGCGTTAGGCATCGGCATGAAGATAGTATCTAGCGATAATAAGTTTTGGGTTGAATTGGTAAAGGTTGAGGATGAGTACGGTTATAGTGCATTTTCAATTTATGGCTATGCAGATCTCGGTCATAGTAAATTTGAGGCAAAAAACAATGATGTACATCTATTGAATTTGCCGGAATTCATCAGTAAATTTGATCGTTTTATTTTGGATAGAACATTGGTGCCAAAGCTAGAAGGAACCTATGATTCTTATCTAGAGTTTAAGTGTGTCGGTAGTCCGGTAATATTAACGTATAACATAGGCAGTGCATATTGCGGTACAACCAATAGTGAATTTGGGTTCACTGGTTCATTTGAGGTCGAGCAAGAGTATCTAAATACGCTCCTTTTAGAGCTGCAAGAAAATGCCTAACAAGTAGCTGCACGCTGACAACCTTTGCTACGCTCATTTTGTGTATGTCGCGTAGCTCCATTTTACACAAAATGCTCTCCGCAAAGGTTGCAGGTGAGCTAGGCGTTATGCGTTTACAGGGAATTGACGAAATTAAAATTCTGAAAATATTTGCGAGAGTGGTTTTAATACTATTTGGTTTATACTTGCTAAACGGTGCTGTTTTTGGGTTTTGGGCAGCGTCTGGTCCGCCAACAGATACGCCAGAATACTTTGAGCATATTGGGGTCACTAGACTAAGCTTTGCGATAGCATGTTTTAGCGCTATTGCTCTCGTCGGTATTAGGTTAAGTGATTTTAAACGGCAAAAGTTATATTGGGCGCCAGTGGCAATTATTGTTGTTTGCGTTGTCTACCCAAAGGCCCGTGAGCAAATTCACATAGATTCATGCCTAGATCAGGGCGGCTCATGGCAGGTTAATTTTAAGTGTCAAAAATAAAAACGCATAACAAAAAGTTCAACCTGACCTCCGCTGCGTCGCTTGTTTTTACGGTTTCACGCTACGCTACCGTAAAAACAATCAACTCCGCTTCGGCAGGTTAACTTGGCGTTAGGCAGCACAAGAATATGAGTCCAAGTAAACAGTTTTATATCATTTCATGCATTGCTGCATTCCTTGGAGTTTTAGGCTCATATCTCTGTAATGCATATTATCATTTTGATATTGTTCGCTATCTATGGCTAGCGGTTACGTTTTGGGTATTTGGAGCAGTTATTCCATCAATAGCGCTTGGTCTAATTTTTAGAACTTATCGGCAATTACATCTAGCACCACTCGTGCTTATCATTACTAGTTCAGTTTTATACTTTGGTATTGGTCAACGGTTTGCAATATTGGCAGTAGGTGTTGGTATTACATTTATAATCGCGTTATTAATACCTCATGCTTGGGCTGTAATAACTGTTCGGCGGGGTAAATAAAATGCCTAACAATACGCTAAAACACCGTTTCGGCCTGCGGCCTCCACTGGACGCCCAAAGCTCCGCTTGTTTGTGCATTTGCTTCGCAAATTGTTGCACAAACCAGCTCCACTTTGTGCGCCGTTTAGCTATGCGTTAGGCGTCGAATCGTCGAATCGTCGAATCGTCGAATTCAGATTTTGCATGTCGATTTAAGAAGTTCTCAATCGACTACAAGTGAGCCATTTTGGCTCCTGACACGACGTAAGCTGAGGAAGTTTTTATGTATAGATACAGAACGAATAAGGACTACACACCAAGAGGGAGCCAACGAGTTGCTCTGAGTAAAATGGCCAGTGTAGTTTCCCTCTTGATTTTTTTGCCTTTTTTACTTACTTCCTGTAACCAAGGAGCAACTATGAAGCCAGACTTTGATAAGGCTGTTCAAGCCCATTTAGATAGCATTACTAATCGAGATATTGACGCCTTCAAGGCAAATCTGACCCGCAACGACACGCTGTATACGATTGTTCAAAACGGGCATGCATTCACAACACCAACTGAGCTGATAGACATTCATGAGCAATGGTTTAAAGATCCAAACTGGATATGGGAAGGAGAAGTTGCTCATAAAGTCGTCGGCGAAGATATGGCCATTGCACTAATTAAGTACCAGTACCGCGCAAAGGCAGAGGACGAGCCATTCAGCACTTGGCTTCTCTACGTTTTTCAGTTGGAGGACGGTAATTGGCGCATCGTGCATGACCAGAATACGGCTCTTGATTTTGTCGCGTTTGCACGCTCGGCGGGGATTGAGATTAAGTGAGATCGCCTAACAAAGTCCTACAGCCGGACAAAATCATAGCGTCATGTCTTTTGCTTGCGCAAAAGTCACGCCACCATGCTTTTGCCGCTGAGGAACGGCGTTATGAGCTACCAGCTAGGTATCGCCAAGGTCGGTTTTAAGGTTTAAATTTAGGTTAATTTGTATGCGCTATGGGATGGCTTTTTCCTCGGTTTTTCACTTCCATTCCATCTGAAAAAGTACTAGGCTAAACGCAATTTTAGCGAGTATTTTCTTCGCTTTTTTGCAATTCCTACTTAAAGCGCAGAAGGTTGGTGCTACTGCTTTGGTGTAAAGGCAACGCGGCTATAAGTAAAATCAAAAGCATGTATGGGTTACTAATCAATTTAGTTGGTAATAAAATATTTAAGGTGTTGTAGGTATGGTTCGTGGTCTCTCATAACAAAACGCTAAAACACCGTTCCGGCCTGTGGCCTCCACTGGACGCCCAAAGCTCCGCTTCTTTTGTGCATTTGCTTCGCAAATTTTCGCACAAAAGCAGCTCCACTTTGTGCGCCGTTTAGCTATGCGTTAGGCTTCACTATGGTACAGAAGACATTGCCAATAATTTTAATAATTATAAATTTAGTCTACGCACCGTTTCTATTTCTACTAGTCTGGGGAGGGGTGCCCCGATGGTACGTGCAAATGTATGGTATTGGGGCAATAATCCTTGGGTGCCTATTTGTAGCATGTTACAAATTGAAACTAAAAAATAGAGGGATCTTACTTCTATGCTGCATGCTGGCAATGCTTTTAACACACACTAAAGCCGGTCTAGTATTTGGTGTTGTTATTCCCAGCGTCACAATTATTTATGCCTTGTTAGTGTTAATCGCACCTTCTCGTTACCCTTACTTATTTTGGTTCGCTTGTGGCACGGTTGGGTCGTATATCTGGCTTCAGAGCGCTAATAATTTATGCAATTATCTCGTTTTGTATACTTATTCGTTCTTTTCAACAGAAACTGATCAAGTGCTAAGCTTTATAAGACCAATAGATCTTGAGCTTATCGCTTTATCCTTGGTTGTGGTTAGCCCACAGATCGTTAGTATCGTAGTTCTACGGTTTTTGCAGGCTCACAGCCTAACAAAAAAAGCCAGCAGGACGCCGCAAGCGGCGCCGCTGCTTTAGGCGTTATAGCTCTGCCGGGCTCTCAGAAAATACCATCAGGAGAATTAGACATGACTGAGAACGATGAAGGAATGTTTTCACCTGCCGATTACGCACAGGCGCACTTTGAGCTTAATGGCGCGGAGATGGATGAAAGCACCAAAAGCTTGTTTAAAGAGTATCAGTGGTCTCACGGCGACTTCCATGTTACCTCCGAGTATGCACCGGAGAACGAGGAAACACGCATCTACTATATCGTCACATTAAATGGCAATGAATTTATGCGTTGCCGTCATGAATCAGCAATTACATCAATATTCGACATTATCGATCAGAATAAATTGCTTTCAGAGCGTTGTGCCGAACTAGAGGCTAAGTTAGGAAAAAATAAAAAAGGGCTGTTGTCTAAATTATTTAGCTAATTTGAATGAGCTATAACAAGTTTGTCAACAGGACATTTTTTGCTACGCTCCGTTTTGCTGTGGCTTCGCCACTTTACCGCAAAACTCCACTACACAAAAAATGCCTGTTACAAAGGCGTTATAGCTATCAATCCATCAAGGAGTCAGATTTATGAAAACCAAACTTATCATTATTCTTATAGTTCTGTTCACGATTTCAGCTTGTACGCAGCTTGGGGGTACAAGATTCAAAAGATCATACGTGTCCATTAAAGACGCCAATGATAAAACTGTGGGAACGCTCTTTGTATGGGAGGCCGATGCATCTGCTGCAGTGTTATTTGAAGACGGCGAAGCTTGTATGCAAACAGCTCTAGCCATTAAAACTGCAAATATACAGGCTGAAGCAAAGCTGTCAGATGCAATCCTAAATTTATCAGAAACCGCTTCAAGTATCGCAGCTCAAGCTGCAACAGATGGTCAAGCCCCCGCAAGTGCAGGAGATCTCGCTAAGGTAACCACAACGATTCAAGAAGCTGCGAGCATGCTTACTACAACCACCGAGCGCACTGCTTTTTTAAATATTGGTATGTTCTACATTTGCCAAATCGCTGCGAACAAGTCTATTAACGAAGCTCAAGCAAACGCTCTTATCAATACACTAGTTACATCGTCAGCAGGCATGCAAAGTTATAACAATGCCAGCAAGCCGGACTCGCAATAAATTGCTCGCCGCTTCTGGCGGCGTTATGAGTAAGCCATGAAACGAGTAGTTTACGGTATCTTGGGACTTTTGAGTGTAGGGTTTATTGCCTTCAACGCATTGTCTCTCTACGTTTTTGGTAAACCCGAGACTAATATACGTGTTCAGTCTTCAGACGGAGAATGGGCCGATGGCGAAGTCCTATTTAAAGGAAGAGATTTTGAGGGTTTGGTGTTTACTCATGAGCTATATAAATTGGTTTGCAATGCGCCATCGGCTAAGATTGAACGAACTACACCAAAACCAAAAATGTACGAGCTAGCTCACTGGTTCAACGACTACAGCGAACCGAAGTGGAAAATTCCTTTTCAAGAAGTCCACCCTAATTTGGTTGGTAAGCCTATTTATCCAATTGTGGGTGTTGAGCATTGTATGAATAAAGGCACGCATAAAGAAGTACTATCTAAGGCAGGAGATAATGCTAAAAAGTTCATTGCAGAACTTGAGAAAAACTCATAACAAGGCCCACCAGGCTCAGCCGCGTAGCGGCTTGGACCTCCGTTGCGGTGCTTGTTTTGCGGTTTACGCTACGCTACCGCAAAACATTCACCTCCACTGCGGCCCCTGTGGGCGGCGTTAGCCATTAAAGGTCAGGTTCATATTTATGGAAAAAAAGTATCAAGTGTTCGTTAGTTCAACCTATGAGGATCTGGAAATAATCAAGACAGGCAGTAATTAAAGAAATCTTAACTACTGCCTTATTTTTTATTCCTATTAGTTTGATTTTTATTTTTGTTGGAAAATGAAATGTCCAATACGCCTAAATATTGGCATTTTATATCGTTTTCACAAATTTAAGGCGAGCGAAACTCTTGAAGTGTTGCTGTAGTGTTAGGGTTGGATTATAAAAACAAGCTTCTAGCTAAGCTGATCCCCGGTGGCTTTTTATAGCCAAGGTTTTCAGCAGCTAACCGAATAGCATTCTCAGAACCTGCAAAAGTCGAAACCCGTTTTTCAAATTGCGTAGTTAAAATTAACCATTCAGCAGGCGCTATACCTAGCCGTGTAAGTATCGGCGGTAGGTGCCGGCTAATGCTACCGCGTTTATCCGAGCGTACCGCACGCCCAGTCCAATCTACTAGTTCTAAATAATCGTCTAGTTTAAAAGGTAGGCCGTCTGGCATTGGTTGGCGTGGGTTGCCCACAAAGGGGTAGAGGGTTTTGGGTTGGTTTTGGTTCGAACCTAATTGGTCTACTCGAAGTTTAATGAAGTGTGTATGGACTTTTCTGGCGTATCGGCCATTTTGGCTCGCACTGGATTTAAGTCTACGTATGCCATGCACGCGGCAAGTGCTTTTTCATCTAACAGTGCTTGCGAGCTAAAGCGTGATTCCCAAAAACTGCCAGTGCAATTATCTTCTGCGTTTGCCATGCGGGCAATGGGTTCATTTAGGGCGCGCATAAACCAGCTAATATCAAATAGCTGTTCGCGCCACAGCTCAGTTTTTATGGCTACTGCGTCTAGCTCTACGTCAGTTAAATTTTCATTTCTTTCGTACTTTTGGGTAAGTAGTGTGCCTTTATATATGCGGTGCCATCTGGCGCATACTTCTTTAGCGGTAAGTGCTAGCGCTTTTTGTTGGTTGATATGAAGTACAAGGTGCAAGTGATTAGACATTACCGCATAGGCACAAACATCTATACAAAAGACTTTCGCTAGTAGGTGAATTCTATCTTCCACCCATTGGCGGCGGTGTTCGTAATCTGTGTTTGTGAAGGCGTCGTAACCACATAAAAATGCACGGCGCACGCAGCGTGAAGTGCAGTGATAATATGGTGTGGCATCTAAAGAAACCTGCATTTTTCTGGGCTTGGGCATATCTAACCTCCTGTTGGATATACAGTGGTTTATGCAAGTGTGCTGGATGCGTGTCAATTATTTCGGTGGCTGTCTTAGTTTGGGGCTTTGGTCTTAGTTTGGGGCTATATCGAATATGGATTGGCGTATTGGGCAAACTATATTCGTCAACCAATCTGGCAGCTGGTTGCCAGAAAAGGTGCCGTCTAAGCAACTCCAATCTGTGTATTTAGAAGATAACGAATTTCGTTCACCAGCGTACTATACAGTTACCGAGACCAGTGCAACTGATATAAAGGCGTACTGGAGCCGCAGCAATTATATGGAGAAATATAGCGCCTATGAAGCCAGTCTTATGCAGGATAACGGCAAGATAGCATTGCCTGACAATCTACAGCCGCCCAAGGAAGGCGACATTTTAATGATGCTGTTACGCGAAGTGGCCTTTAATTTCAATGCAGACATACAGTACGGAGCAAGTCGGTATGCTAGCCCGTATTTTGGTGGCCATATAGTGTCTCGCATTGATGATATCTCTAATGTTGTATGCCACGGCGGCGGTCGCCAATTCAATTGCAGTTTTGATCTAGAGGGTGTTATCTATTATAGCGGCCAAGGCGGCGCGCTATTAGTGCGTGAAGTTATCAAATTAAAAACAGGGTCCGCTGAAGAGAAGGTAAGTGAACATGTGCAGCGAACACTGGTAATGACTGAGGCTGGATGGCGCTCACCAGATGAAGAAGCGCAGATAAAAAGCTATCAGCGTGAAATGATGAAAAGTGTAGCGAAAGGTTTCGAAAACGGGGCTTGCGCCGTTGAGAATCTAGGTCCAGATTATTTGGTTTCTGCGGGGTGCCAATAATTAAAGAGCGCCTTGTTGAATAGTTCAACTAAGAAGAAAGTATATGCGCTTGTTTTGTCGTTTCTTGCGTATGAGGCTGACGGGAAGCTTAGAATTATGAATGCGAGCAATTCTAAGCTAATTGAATATTATTCTTCTAGAGGCAGATTTTCATATAGGAAGGGCCAGCAGGGCAATCCTCGTTATTTCGTGAAAAGTATATGAACCCAGACGAATAACCAAGGGGAATTGAAGAGCAATTGAAATGCATATAACAAAAGGACAGCCAGCAACGTCCGTAGTTCAGCAATTGCGATGTATATGGACGCTGTTGTTGCGAGTGCTACATCTCTTACTGAGTGTATTGTTAGTTTGCAGCTGGTAATATATGATTTGTATATAAATTGTATATCGAGGGCTTGTTATGGGAATTGTTAAGATTGATGACGAACTACACGGGGAAATTAGAAAGGCGAGCTCTGTTATGGTTCGCTCTATAAATGCTCAAGCGGAGTATTGGATAAAGGTGGGAATGCTCGCAGAAGCGAACCCTGGAATGTCTTTTTCTGACATCATGCGCGACCAAATGGCGCTGGCCGAAGTTGATATTAGGAAGGTTGTAAGTGGCTAGGTTATCGCTGAAAAATGCCGAAGAGCTAAGTGTAATGCGGGAGTCTGGTCGGCTTCTGGCTACTGTTTTTGATTACCTTGATGGCTTCATCGAGGTTGGGGTTTCAACCATGGAGATCAATGACTTAGCGGAAAAGTATATCACTGACAAGTTGCATGCTCGCCCAGCCAGTAAAGGCCAGTATGGGTATCAGTATGCTCTGAATAGTTCCTTAAATCGTGTTGTATGCCACGGAGTACCTTCAGACACTCAGAAGTTGAAGTCAGGTGATATTGTCAATATTGATATCACGCTGGAGCAGGGTGGGTTTATCGCTGACTCCAGTAAAATGTACATGGTTGGTGATGTGACGCCCGCGGCTAGGTGTTTAGTGAATAAAACTTATGAGGCCATGTGGGAAGGGATACGGAAAGTGAGACCGGGTGCGTCCCTTGGGGATATAGGTCATGCCATACAGAGCCATGCGCAGAAACATGGCTATTCTGTTGTTCGCGAATATTGTGGGCATGGAATAGGGCGAGAAATGCATGAGGAGCCACAGGTGCTTCATTATGGACAGGCTGGTAAGGGGTTGGTTCTTCAAGAGGGTATGGTGTTTACCATCGAGCCTATGATTAATCAGGGAAAGGCTAAGGTTAAGTTGAAGAAAGATGGGTGGACCGTTGTCACTAGTGATAAGAAATTATCTGCTCAGTGGGAGCATACAATTGCCGTTACCTCTGATGGCTACGAGGTGCTGACGCTTAGAGCCGAGGAGTGCGAATAAAGATCAAGTCGAGACACAGATGAACGCTCCCGTTTCGTCAAGCAATACTTGACCAGCTACTTATCGATTAGAGCTACTTATTTATATTAGGCATCACTAGTAAGCCACTTATATTTAAGCAGGCGGTTACACTGAAGGGGCAAATTCAAGACAGGCGATAGTTAAAGAAATGTCCACTACTGCCTGTTTTTTTACTCCTATTAGTTTTATTTTTGTTGAAAAGTGAAGTGTTCAATATCCAAAAATAATGGCATTTTTGTTTTTTATCAAATTTAAGGCGAGCGAGATCTGCTTTTGTGAGGGCATCGTAACCACACGAAATGCACGGCGCACGCAGCGTGAGGTGCAGTGATATTATGGCGTGGCGTCTAAAGAAACCTGCATTTTTTTGGGCTTGGGCATATTTAACCTCCTGTTGAGTATACAGTGGTTGATAAAGTTTTCGTGGATGCGTGTAAATTATTTCATGCTAAAACATAGCAAGGCTATATATGGCGAATCACCCGGCGACGCTGTACCGGTGGTGTATGGGGCATAACAACGGCGCAGCGGTTCTTCGCGAAAAATCGGCAATGATTCTTGCCTTTATCGAGAAGAACCTACCTGACTCCAAGTCCCTAGAGTGGCCCTGCAGCCATATTTCAAGCGTTAGCTCTGTGGTTTAATCAGGAACTTCTTTCCGGTCGCCTGTTTACCGTAAACCGAGATTGCATCCAATTGTAATGCACCGACTAGGGATACTTCGTGATTGTAGTGACTGGCGAACGTGGTCTTTATTTCGGCGGCTATACGTTTGCGCATGGCGTTGCTGGTTTCCTTGCCCAGTTTTCCTAATGCATTAAACAATAAAAAGCCGTTCACACCCCAGGCAAAACCAAAATTGCGGTTCAGTGTGATTGGGCCACGATCAAGGCCGCCATAGATATACACCTGCTTATAGATGTCAGATCCATACACGCTGTATTCAGTCATGTTGCGAGAGACCGCGACTTCCATGCAGGTGAGAATATCGCTAGTCAATTTACCGCCACCGATAGGGTCGAAGGCGATGGTAGCGCCGGTTTCAATAAGGGCTTCGGTCAGGTCTGCCATAAAGCTGTCGCTACTGGAGTTGACCACGTATTTGGCACCCATATCGCGCAGCAAAGTTTCTTGTTCCGGCTTACGGACGATATTGACTAGGTCGATGCCGTCTGCGATACAAATGCGGTTCAGCATTTGTCCGAGGTTGGAGGCGGCGGCAGCGTGAACGATAGCTTTGTGACCTTCAGCTCGCATGGTTTCTACCATGGTTAATGCAGTCAGTGGATTAACAAAGCTTGAAGCGCCTTCGGCCGCAGTCGTACCCGGCTCCAGTTCGAGACAGCTTTGAACATTGGTACAGAGATATTTGCGGTAGCTACCACCGCCAATGACCGCAACGGTTTTGCCCAACAGGCTTTGCGCAGCGGCTGATGAGCCTGCAGCAACGACTGTACCGGCGCCTTCGTTGCCGACGGGTATTGGCTTGCCAACCCGCTTTTTAACAGCGCTCATGTACTTGGCTGGGACATCGGCACTGATGACTGGGCGATCGGCGCTACCGGATTGGCTGGCAGTCGTCATATCGGCCGCGCTGAACATCACGCCCAGGTCAGACGGGTTGATAGGGGCAGCTTCGATGCGGATGACGACTTGGTTTTCGCCTGGCTGCGGGATCTCGATCTCGCGCAGGGCCAGTTCCAGTTTGTTGTCTTCGCTAATAGTTGAAGTAAGTTCGATGTTGGTATCTGACACTTTTTTGCTCCTGCAAAAGTTAAGTGGTGTAATGTAAATCAAATTGTAATTCAAAGTGTAATTCAAGACGGGCTTTGGTGTATGGTTTTATAAAACTTGAAACGTTAGGTTCTCTTGGTTGACATTGGTTATTTGATTTACATCACAGGTAAAATCTACACCCTGTTTTCACGGTGAATCGAGACATTAACTAAAAATTTGTGCGATTGCCTATTTTTTAGTTCTCCCTCACTTGGTTTAAGATTTATTGGTAAGGCGACAGGCGGAGTAAGGTGTCTGCCTGCCTTAGTGCCCTCTTTGCGATAGGGGGCAGCGAATTTGGCGGCGATAATGCCTGGCCGAGATTCCGGCGTTCTCGGTGCTAATAATGGGCGCCACTTCCGGCTTTCATACCAATCAGGCAGCGAGGGCATTTGGTAATGAAAGCAAGAGGCTTGTCGCGATTAACCGTTGTACGTAGTACGATTTTCTCCGCTTGGTTTATACCTAAACACTGAAATGGGCTTTCGCCAAATCAATACTCAGTAATGTAATATTTATCTCGACTCCTGCTGCTGTTAAGAGTTTGTTGGCGTACTTCGCTTTGGCACTCTGCGATGCCGTTTGGGTGGTGGAGCACATAACATCCGTTAGTATGGAAAGAAAAATATGAGCATTCGGATAGCAAGGGCAAGTGACACACTGGCGATATCAAGTATGGTTAAGTCTCTGGCTCATTTTTACCTAGATGACCCCAAAAAAGAACTTCCTGATTGGTTGGCTGAAACTTTAACGGAAAAGGCATTTTTAAAAAGAATAAGTGAGGGAGGCTTTTTAAACTATATTTATGAGATAAGTGGCCGCATTGTTGGGTACATATCTCTTAAAGAGCCAAATCACCTTTATCATTTGTTCGTATCTGAGCAGTTTCAAGGCAATGGTATTGCCAGAACCCTATGGGAGCATGTTCAGCAAAGCGTAGAATATGACTTTTTCACGTTAAGGTCCTCTATTTACGCTGTGCCTGTTTATAAGACGTTTGGATTTACCGAGTCTGGGCCTCTAGGAGCTAAAGATGGCGTATCCTTTCAACCAATGGAGCTAATTCCATGATGCTAATGAAGCCATCAAGCCAAGCTGCTGCGAACGCAGTAGGGGATTGTAATAAGTTGCTCCCCGCTTATGGCCGGTGTTATGTGACTTGTTGGAATTTAAGTTTTGAGTAAGGTTGCAACATGTGCATGCGGCGACTTTAAGGTTGAGGTTTCTGGTGAGCCGGCTTTAAACGGTATCTGCTACTGTAAAAATTGTAAAAATTGTAAAAAACGTACGGGTAGTTCCTTTGGAATGTGGGCTTACTTTAAGCGAAGCTCTATCCTGAACATAGAAGGTAATTCCTTTTGCTACGAGCTTACTAATCCAGCAGATGTTTCTCATCAAAAGCGGTTTTTTGTTGTCGCTGTGGCACAACCGTGTATTGGGAAGTTTCAACTCAAGCTGGTATGGTTGGCATAGCAGCAGGCTGTTTTTTAGATAATCCTATAGCTAACCCTAAGTATTCAGCTTCTACCGATAAAAAATTAAAATGGGTTAGGTTACCGTGGAATATTAAGAAATCCACATAACAAATCTTTTCAGCTGGCAGGGTGAATCGCTTCGCAATTAAACAAAGGCTTTATGTTTTTACCTATGAATAAACTCATCGTTTTACTGCTACTTGTTTCCAGTTATTCCTTTTCAATTGAAAATAATAACCGCTGCGCCAATAAAAATATGAGGGAAAAGCTGATTTCTGAAATATCTATTAGTAAATCAAGCCAGAGTGGTGGAACTATTGGGGTTGAGGTTTCGTTCCCTGAGGCTTTTGAAGGCCTGCCGTTTCATTTTACGTATTTGGTGTATAGTACCGAAGGTGAAGAGGTACTTAGAGTTCCAATTAAAGATGAATTACTCTCCGTTAGGCCGAGCATCTATTTTACGGTAAATGCAAAACGCACGGAATCTTTAGAACTCGTCACTTTATATCGTACGCAGTATAAAGAGGCTGCTTTTCATGTTTCATACTGTGAGGTTGGCTATAAAATATAACAAGCCCCTCAGGTTCGTCCGCAAACGGGTTGGGCCACTGCTTTGCGATTGTCGCTAAGCTAGCGAATAATAAACACCTCCACTAGGGCCCTCGTGGGCGGCGCTATCAATTAAAGATGTCTTCTTAAATACTGTTGAAAGGGAGACAAGTTCGAATGTGTAGTGGTTGCAAACATTAACAGCCGGGTTGGCAGGCAGTAATTTAATTATTCAATTTAGAAAATATATTGTTTCTGTGCTTGTCATATTTGCGCCAGTTTGCCTTGCGCAAAATATGAGTTCAATTCCACCAATAGAAGATAGTATAAAAATAATTTTAAGTAAGGCTGAATATGTCAACTGTTCCGGCGTGGTATTGGTTGCGATTGATGGCGAGGTTGTTTCTAATATTGGCGTGGGGAAGGCCGATGTTGATAGAGGAGTATCTTTTTCCAGTAAAACAATGACTAATGTTGGTTCAATTGCCAAGTAGTTTACTGCAGCAGCTATATTTAAGTTGGAAATGCTAGGAAAGCTTTCTACGCAAGATAAATCGATTCAGTATGTACGAATATTTAGTGCTGATGCACGGAGCCGCCTATCTTCGAATATTTATTATTTTATTGCGGGGGATCGATTTGATGGGGACATATTTGAAATGTCAGAAGATATTCATAGGGTTTTTATCAATAGTAAAAAAGTAAGGCGGGTAGTACAAAGTGAGACCGGTAGTAATTTACGCTTTGACGTAATTTTTGCTATTATTCAAGATTTTTTGACTAACTCCAAAAGCGTTTGAAGTTAGTCAAGGTTCCTAAATGGAACTCACCTCGTTTTGCTGTACGAGTATTCACGTTACGGAATTATTTGTGAGTTTTGAAGTGGCCCACTAAATCGGAGAGCGAGTTACTTAGCTCTTCGAGCTCACTGCTAAATTGTGTGGTTTTTTCTATTTCAGTGTGTGATTGTGATAAAAGCTGAGCCATGCGATTAATGCTTTGGTCTATTTCTTGGGCCACGGCAGATTGCTCTTCGGCGGAGCTCGCAATTTGTATATTCATGTCGGTAATGGAATTAATTGCTGTAACAATATTTTCGAGTGAATGTCCTGCTTCTTCCGCTTTTGAAACCGTAAGTTCCGTGGCTTTATCGCCGCTTTTCATTGTTTGGACTGCTTTCGCGGTGCCTTGTTGCAACGATTCTATCATTCCGCGTATTTCTTCTGTGGATGCTTGTGTGCGCGCTGCTAGTGTTCGAACTTCATCAGCTACAACTGCAAATCCACGTCCTTGCTCGCCTGCGCGTGCTGCTTCAATGGCTGCATTCAAGGCCAGTAGATTAGTTTGTTCGGCGATGCTGCGAATTACGTCGAGAACGCTCGATATGGCTTGGCTGTCTGTGTTTACGGTATCTATGGCAGCGGAGGCTTGCTTCACTTCTTCTGCAAGCGCCTTAACCGAATTAATTGCTTCTGTTACGATGTTCTGGCCACTGCTGGCTTCGTCATTTGCCTGAGTGGCTGAACTTGCAGCACCTTCTGAATTTTTGGCTATTTCTGTTGCTGTGCAAGCCATCTCGGTAATAGCTGAAGCAACGGCATGGGATTCCGCCTGTTGCTGGTCCATCGAACGTGCATTATTTTGCGTAATTTCGCGCAACTGGCCGGATGCTACAGTCAAGCGCTCGGTGGCTTGGCTTACCTGTAAAATGATTTGCTCTATTTTGCTTACAAAAACGTTAAAACTGCCCGACATAACCGATATTTCATCTTGATGTCTTGAGTCTACATACAGTCTTTGAGTAAGGTCGCCGTCCCCTGCGGCAATATCATTCATTGCTGAATTGGTTTCGGCTAGCGGTTGAATAATTGACCGAGCAATTAAATATGTAAGTACGCCGACAAGAATTAAAACGATAAGGCTTATGGTGGTGGGCAGCACCGAGGCACTTAGAAACGTAGCTTGCACATCCACTAGATACACGCCGGAACCTACAATCCATCCCCAGGGTTTAAAGCTTTTCACATAAGAAAGTTTGTTCGTTGGTTCTGTCTGCCCAGGTAGTGGCCACATATAAGCTACTTCACCTTCTCCCTTGGTCTTTGCCACTTTCGCCATTTCTACAAACAGGCTTCTGCCATTAGGGTCTTTTACATGGGAAACATCAGTACCATCCAGCGATGGTTTCAGGGCGTGCATAATCATGTTGGGGTGGCTGTCATGCACCCAAAAATAGTTATCGTTGTCGTAGCGAAGGCTTTTTAGGGCGGCTATTGCTTGAGCTTGTGCTTCAACCTTCGGGAGCTCCCCAGTTATTTGCTTTTGGTAATAGTAGTCGAGTGTGCTGTGAGCAAGCTCCACTATTAAGCGAGTATCATTGGATTTAAGTGAATGTAACGACGACCGTAGCTGCCCCATGGTGGTTGTAACTAAGGCTATAAGCCCTACCAATACTAAGGCCAATAACAGCCACAGTCTCACTTTAATGCTTACACGTCGAAATAACATCATGAATTGCCGCCTGAATTAAAGGTAGGTGCGAAACTTTGTCGCCACACTCACTCTAGGTTATAGTTTTTGTGTTATTAATTTGTAGCATAATATGCAAATATTTACAGCGATTTGGCGTTTATTTCCTTTTTTAGGGTTAGCAGTAGTGCGAAAGCTGTTAAATGGTTTAGCCAAGAATGGAGACTTGAGTTTGATATTTTATACAATAAAAACAATGAGATACCTCCCATGCTGCAATACCAATAACAAATAAAGAGTAATGTAAGTAGTGATTTACCTGTTGGATTTACAATAACCCTGATTCTGTGTGAAAAATAAGCTTGACTTGTAATTAAGGCGACTACACGAGTTCCAAGCACTAAAGGAGCACAATTGATGAAAATGATGTTACTAGCCGCTATTTTGGTATGTGGCGGCTGTGTGCACCTAGTCCAGCCGCCATTTGCGCTGGCGCCCAATGTGTTCGACTCGGCCCAGCCTGCCACCTTGGGTTTGCAGTCTGTATCGGGCGCTTACACTTCAACTGTGTTTACTGCGCGAGCAGGAAGTAATACGTATAACCACGGCGCTGTGTTGTTGCCGTTTAAAGGTGAGTTGTATGTGCAGTGGCAAAGCTCAGCGCGCGACGAAGACGCGGATGATACTGAAGTAAGGTTCAGTAAAACCAGTAACCACTTAAACTGGAGCGAGCCTCAAACGCTGGCCAAATCCACTGCCGGCGAACTTATTACCAACGGCGGTTGGTGGACAGACGGTGAAACGCTGGTAGCTTATCTAAATATTTGGCCTAAGCACCTGGACCCTAAAGCTGGCTATGTAAGCTACATAACCAGCACAGATGGTCGCCACTGGAGTCAACCAAAGCGCGTGAAAATGCAGGGTGGTGGATATGTGAATGGTGTAATGGAGCAGGACTTAAAAGCCTTGCCCAGCGGCCGTGTGCTTACCGCCGTGCATACCCAGCCTGGCTTAATTGCTAAACCTTATTTTACCGATGACCCGTTGGCTATAAGCGGCTGGCGTGAAGGCCATATGACTAATTTGCCGCACAAACCCGGTATAAGCCGAGAGCTGGAACCCAGCTGGTTTTTAAACGCTCAGGGCGAGGCTGTGATGACTTTTCGCGATCAGGGTGGCAGTTACAAAGTGTTAGCCTCGGTTAGTCGCGATAGGGGCGAGAGTTGGAGCTTGCCCATGGAAACTAATATGCCCGATTCACGCGCCAAGCAAAGTGCGGGTAATTTACCGGATGGCCGCGCCTATATTGTGAATAACCCAAGTGGAGTAAAGGCCCGTTTCCCATTGGTTTTAAGTGTGAGTAATGATGGTAAATGGTTTGATGAAGCTTGGTTACTGCGTGCCGGCGACGAAGATATGCCTGCGGTAGCGTTTGAAGGGCGTTACAAACGCGTGGGTTATAGCTACCCTAAAAGCATTGTGTGGAACAACGCCATATATGTAGCCTATGCCGAAAGCAAAGAAAATATTGTAGTTACTCGTGTGCCCATTGATGAGCTGGTTAATTCAGCTAAGCCTGATGCCAGAAAGCCTTAGGTGTTTATTTAGAAAGGTTGAGCGTCAGCCTTTCTTTCGAGTTATTCCCAGCGCACCTTATGAGAATCCGAGTTGCATTTATGTATAAGGTAATTAATTATTTTTCCATTTTTTTTTGCGCTTATATTATTGGGCTGCACGCAAAAAGTACCGACAGATAGCGCAGCCCTTATAGGTGAGTGGCGTTTGAAAGCGATAACCTATTCGGATGGTGAATTTCGACAGATGGAGAGCGGTAATAGGGTGGAATTCACCAGTACCGATATTATGGAGTCCATTAAGGGGTATGGAAAAAGGCGTTATAGCTATAGTAGGGAAGATAATGTCCTTGTTCTTACTTCTGGAGCCGATAAGGTTGTTTGGTCAATACTTTCACAGCAACAAGATGTGTTGAGTGTTGAAACGCCTATCGGTGTTTATCAGCTGGTTAAGCATTAGCTATGCACTCACATTAAAGCAGGTAGTGCGCCATTGTTCTTTCCTTTATTGTATTTGTTTGCGTGGCCTTTGGCGATGTAGTTGGTTCGAGAGCGTCGGATGTAAGTAAGTGCTAGGAGTAGGGCGGGTGGCTGTCTTTTTTCCTGTCTGCCTTTTATTTTCCACTTTTTTGTCTTTTTATTTTTTTAATTCGGTTTAAATTAATGCAATGCGGAAAGCGTGCGAGCCAAGGAGGGTCGCTGGGTAACTTGGTCGCCACACGCCTACCTATATAGCAAGGTGGCGGTGGCTGTTGTAACTGCTTTAGCTAACTTTATAGAAGTTGGTAACTAATTAAACCAGTGAAACCAATCAAAATCGTGATCGTCTCTATCGTGTTTGTCATCATGTTTGCGGTGTAAGCCACATACCGAGCGTTTGGCGCGTGGGTGCCAATTACCTTTGTCGCAGCTATTAATTTGTTGAAGTAAATCTTGTGAGAATGCATCGGCAATTAATTGATGTGTTTTACTGGTGATTAATACTTCACTTAAAAACATAAAGGTATCTGGGTTACATGCGCCTTCTGCTTGCTTCTCCCAGCATGGGTCTACAGTATTGGCTAGCCCATAATATTTGTGAGTTTGAATAAGTGTATCCACATATTTATCAAAGTCGAAGCGATAAATTCTTTGCCCTGTTTGACGTTCTACTTTGTTCAGCATTCTGCGGAATTTGTAGTTGTATACGCTGGTTACGTGGCTAACGCGATTGGCAATTCCTCTGCGTTGGTATGCGGGTGAAAAGCTTGTGTCGGCATAGGTTGGTGCAAATATATGTTGTGCACCGGCTTCAATTAGCCGACGTAACTGTAACTCTAAGCCGTCTACGGCATCATCAATCATGTAGTAGGGCACTTCACCTGGGGTAGAAATCGCTTCGATTACATCGTGACCACCAGACCAAAAAAAGATAAGTGCATCTGGCGGTATCGCATTATCAACTCGAGTTAGATACGCACTTACCATTTCGTTTACACCGTTTTCACCGCCCAGTGCAGCCCATGAATTTCGGGTGGAGTAATTGTAGCCACCTTCCTCGCCTGTCCAGTGTAAAGACGGCTCTGCATCAAACCCTAAATTCTCTGCAAAATAATCTGCCACTACCGGCCCATTAGCAAATCTGTTTTGCCAAAATACAGGTGGCAAATCGCCATGCAAAGAAGCGTAGTTTCCGGTGTCTCCAAATACGCCGCTAAAAATTACAACGCTACCAAAGCCAGCGTTGTCTAATTTAGTGTTTGAGCTACTCCAACTTAAATTAGAGTTAACTAGTAAACCAAGCAACATAAAAACCTTAACGAAATATGACATTTTGTTCACGGCGATTCCTCTTTATGAGTTTATAAAACCAAAAATAGATTGGTATTGGAGTGTGCATAATAGGGAATGACTTACTAACTTAAACCGTGAAAATGATTTAGATGAAAATACTTTAAGAAAAAAATATTTTGTGAATTTAATTTAAAATTTAAAGAAATTATTAGTTTAAATACACTCATCTGAGTGTGAAAAATAGGTGGATTATTAGTGTTCATGCCTAAATAAGCATTAATCTACTTTTTGAAGCTATCTGTATTGGTGTAATACCTGAATGGAGTGGTGGTAGAACGCATACCACTTTACGTTTAATGGTCGTCTGATTTTTAGGCGATTTACTTTCTTAGGTCGTTACTGGTTAAGAAGGAACACTCTTTTAATAGATATAAACGTCAAGAAAATTCTCGTTTAAATCTGTTCTTATATTAATTTAAGTGTTAGGCCGTTTAAGGTTTGCCATTAACTCTTATACTTGCTAAATTCCCGCTCGAATCTCGTTCGGTGGTTATGGTTTAGGTGCCTACGGTTATTGGCACCTTCCCTTTTCAGGTCTATTCTTATTTGGTCTGCCGGCCCTATAGACTAGGAGCCACTATGTGAAGGGTTTCTTTATTTCAATTCGCCTTATATCGGTAAGCCAATAAAGATGCCCTAGGGGCGTGAGCGCCTTGTAGGTCTACCCTTTGTTGGTTCTGTATGGCACAGCGGTTAACCGTCGGTTAAAATTTTGTACACAATGAAACAAATTGAGGAAATCATGAAACTAGGAGTTGTAGTATTGTTAGCATTGTCGGGTACTTTAATGTCTTGCGGCGGAGGCGGTGGACAAAAGTCAAGCAGTGGCTCGGATAGCGAGGAGGGAAGTGTCTCTATTCAAGAGTGCCAAATTATGATGAGTACTATTAATTTGGCTCACGGTGGCTCGTGTAATTTGACTCAAGCTGATGCGGATCTATTTGGGTTAACCCCAGGTTTGGTGCAATGTGATAATGGTGTTTTAAATTACGAAGGAAATGAATTTTCGTCAGGATCGAACTCTATTAACCTTAACGGTTTGAGTTTTGTTTGTTCTGTCAACGGTTAATAAATGGTTTGTAGCCTTTGCTCTTACCTGTTTTTAAATTCGGTGTATAACTAAGTAGATTTTTCCCCAACGGGTTGTTATCTATCTAACTTAGGCTTCGCGTTAGAGCAGGGGGGGTAGATGCTCACCTTACACAAAGTATTTCCATAAATACAAAAATAAGCCGACGCCTGTCCTATTTAGATGCTTGATAATTTACCATTATATTTTTGGTAAAAAATAAATATTGCTAGTGCTATTAGCTATTAGTTAATAGCTAATAATACAAATAAGGCAAGGCAGAAAAATCTCTGCCTTGCCTTTTATATTTTAATCAACAAGCCCGTTAATATATCGCTCTAACATTGTGTAGCCAATACTGTCTTTAGTGTTTCTATCGGCTGCGTTGAATGGATTTAGGTTGTTCGCGCGTTCCCAGTCATCTGGCATTCCGTCGCGATCACTGTCTTGCGGGGGCGTTTCACTTCTAAGTTGTGGCCAACCACCCACTTCATTCTGCGATTCAATTATGCCGTTTCCACCATAAGTAGCTGTGCCTGTACGTACTTCTTCAATAATACGAGTATCTACCGAGTCGCGTACTTTAGATGCACCTGCGTAAGCAAGAACTGACTCATATGCTTGCTCAGCTGTTTGTTCGCCTTCTATTTTCATTGAATTCCAAGGGCTACTTATTAAGGCATTTTTATTCGATACGCCAATCGAGTTGTCTGCAGTTACATTTGGGCTGCCAACCATGTGGTTACCAGAAACGTAAAAACTACCTAAGTCCGCATCGCCGTTACGCGTGTTAGGTGTAAGTAGTCGACTACGAACGCCAGATTCAGTTCTCGGCCCAGGTTTGTAATAGTTGCCGACCATATTGACGGTGGTGAAATTAAAATTAGCGTTGCCAACTTGTTGAGCTTCGCCTCCGTGTGTGCTGCTATAGCCCCAGTTATATACGACATTGTTACGATAATCCGTATAACCGGAACCCGACGCAAAGCGAACGTTTCTCGCAACATTGTGAGCAATTAAATTGTGGTGGAAGGTACTAAAAGGCGAACCCCATATAGCTGCGAATGCATGTTCGCCGCCACGATTGAGGGTCTCTGTAATCATGCTCCATTGCACAGTGATATTTTCGCCGTGATAAAGAGATAAGGTTTCATCATCTCCCCAGCTAGCACTCACATGATCCAAAATAATATTTTTTTGGTACCTCATGGAAATCGCATCAGAATCGGTTAGGGTTTCATCACCAAAGCGAACACGTATGTAACGTACGATGACATCATCAGCTTGGATAGAAAAGTTGTGCTTTCTAAGTGTAATGCCATCGCCTGGTGCAGTTTGTCCTGCTATTGTGATGTTATTATTTTTGATTGTGAGTGGTTTATTTAGAGTGATGGTTCCAGACACTTCGAACACAACGGTTCTAGGGCCAGATGCCTCTACGGCCTGACGCAAACTACCCGCGCCTGAGTCATTCAGGTTTGTAACTATATAGACATCGCCACCACGACCACCTGCGGTTATTTTTCCGTAGCCTTCTGCGGTGGGGAATGCTTTTAATATTTGCGGGCCACCAGAAGAGCTGGACGTGCTAGACGAGCTGGAACTTGAGGAGCTACTAGAAGTTGAGCTGGAACTAGAGCTTGAACTAGAGCTGCTGCTTGAGCTTCCATCAGTATTACAGTCTGCCGCAGCTACGCCATCACCGTGCACTGTAAGTGAATCTATGTTCGCTAGGCCACTGCTTGTATTTGCGCTCAATATTACGTCGTTTACGCCAGCTTTTAAAAATAGGGTAGTGCTGTCTAATAACCAGCTATCCCACGAACCTGTTGTAGGGAAGGAAATTTCGCTTTGTGCTCCATTAGCGCTAACGCTTGCAGTGCGCGCGGTGCCGGAGCCATTCGCATAGCGCCATTCGAGCGCATAATATCCATCAAAGTCGACATTTACTTTCCAGTTAATCTGTGAGCCATTAACGTTATCGGTATTGGCAAAGCCTGTGCCGGTAAAGCCACCGTTGTTGGAGTCAATGGAACCTTGTACATAACAAAAACCAAGTTCATTCTCTTCTATATGAATATATCCAGTTGTAGAGCCAGAGGAGGAGCTAGACGAGCTGGACGAGCTAGAGCTAGAAGAGCTGTTTGAAGAGCTGCTAGTGGACGAGCTTGAAGAGCTGCTAGAAGACGTACTTGAAGATGAGCTGGATGAAGTACTTCCGCTGCTAGTCTGGCAAACATCGCCATTTATAGTTGGTATTTCATTTCCGTCGCCGGTACCTTGAAACCCAATTTCTATGGACTGACTAGGCTGAATAACAGCATTCCAGCTTTCTGCCGTGGCAGAGTATGGGTTCGACCCTGAAAGCTGTGCTCCCCAGCTATTACTAATACGATTATCGCCAGCGTACTGCCAGTTAACAGCCCAACCATTTGTTGGCGTGTTACCGCTATTAGTTATACGAACGTTGCCAGTAAAGCCTGAGCCCCACTGATTAGTGACCGTATAGTCGCAGCCAGCCCAGGCGTTGGAACCGCCAAGCATGGTGCCCGCAACAAAAAACGGTGTGAGTTTTTTTAATGTAAAAGACGACCTGAATTTATTATTCTTCATCGTGATATCTCTCATTATGTAAGATTTTTAGTAACTGCTTGGATCATGTCCATTTGTTACTTCTCCTGCTTCAAGTTATAAAAAAGCAAATCTATTTAATAACTAGAATACACAGTGAAAAAAAAGCCTATCTCAATGCTGTTGCCCACCCACGACATATCTCATTTGATTACAGGGCTAGCCTGTGATTAAAAAGATAAACATGTTTAATAAATGATGAGAGTAGCTACGACAGAGAATACGAGATTTTTAATACCCAATTCTCTTAAGGGTTAAAGAGGCTATAAGAATTGGTGTTTTACTGGTGAACTAATTGTATCAGGCATCTTTAAGTCAAATGGAATATATCTTTGGGTTTTTCATTGATTACGTCACAGTATTTAAATTTCTTAATGTTCTTAAAATAATACAAATTTCTGGCGCAGTTGTTATGGGCGACATTAAAATCTAATAGACGCACTTAGTTTGCGTGGGTGTGGAAAGTGGGTTTTAGTTATCCATAAGAATAATAGCAACCGCTGTATCAATTATGGCAAGTGTAGAAAATAGTGGGGCGGTATTTTTAACAGGTAGTTAACTGTTTTTGCTTTTCAAGGCATGCGATACATTCGCTTAGTATAAAAATTTCAAGATAGAGTGTAAAAATGAACCCTAGTAACCTAATTATTAAATCTCAAATGCAAATCCATCGGCCGGTGGCAGAATGTTGTGAGGCATTCGTTAACCCTGAAGTTACTACTAAATTTTGGTTTACTAAAAGTAGTGGTCGGCTTGAAGAGGGCAAAAAAGTACGCTGGGATTGGGAGATGTTTGGGGTGGGTGACTTTCTTACCGTTACGGAGTTAAAAGAAAATAAACGCATACTCATCGAATGGGAGAGTGACGCCATATTTGTAGAATGGTGTTTTGAAGACTGGAACGGGAGCGCGACGTTAATTACAATTTCTACTTGGGGTTTTTCTGGCAACAGTGAGGAATTATTGCTTCAAGCAGTGGATACGAAGGGAGGGTATACAATGGTGCTTGCGGGGTTAAAAGCTTGGCTAGAACACGGCGTAGAGCTTGGCTTGGTGCGGGACCAGTTTCCTAGTTAGTTGGAAAAACCAGACTTGTAACATTCGACTAAATTTAAATTACGAAGTGGAGCAAACTATGAAAAACAAACATAGGAAACCGATATTTTTACAACCAAGTGAAGGCCGACCCTATGCTATGGGCTCTATTTCTGCGTTGTTTAAGGCGGACGGTGAAGAAACAGGGGGTAACTATTCAATATCTGAGTGGTGGTTAGAACCTTACTCTAAGGGGCCTGGTGCCCATAGTCATAATGAAGACGACATCTTCTTTGTTATAGAAGGGGTTGTGCACTTTTTAATTGATGATCTCTGGAAAGAAGCGCAAAAAGGTAGCTTCGTGTTGGTGCCCGGCGGTATTACTCATGACTTTGAAAATAGGGGAGATACTCGTGCGGGAATACTTAATTTTTCTGTTCCAGGGAGCTTCGAATCGAATATGCCAAAAATCGTTTCATGGTTTGAAGAGCATCCACCTGGCAATACTAAAAACAGCTAGCTTGTTACTTTAAAGGTTAAAACGAGACCGGCAACCGCCGGCCTCTTGTGTAATAAAAACAGTACTTAGAAGCTGGTAATGTTGGAAGATGTGCAGCTTTTCCACTTACCAATACAAATGTCGCCTGCATTTTTTAATCGGCTATTTGTGATTCTCGCTGTTGCATTTGGGCTGTCTGAGCGGAAAACACCTTCACCCATATTTGAGATATCACAATTATCTACGGTTACAGACATAGCGAAAGTTTTACCGCCATTCTGACGTAAAAATTTACCCATTTTATCTACAATGCAATTAGAAACCTTTAGGTTGGTAACTGCGTTTACTTGTATAAATTTATCTGAACCGTCATAACCCTCAATATTTGAAACGGTAACGTTTCCTTCAGATTTAACGGTCATTGCATCTTCACCCACATTGGTCCAGCGGATGTTATCCAAGGTGCCGCCGTTATAAACATGAATACCGTCTACGCCATTGTTGCCTAGAATCACGTTTTTGAGTGTTGCGCCGTTCTCCACTCGGAATGCCGGTTTCTGGCTTTCTGATTGACTGCCATCGCCAAGGGCACTTGTAGGGTTATACGTTTTACAGTTCCCATCGAAAGTCCCGCTAGTAACTTTAATAGTAGAGGAAACAGATTGACTGCCTGTAGAACGGCAGCTAGAGCCTTTGCCACCGGAGTTACTGCTTGATGAACTTGAGCTAGACGATGAACTAGTGGATGACGAGTTGCTTGAACAACTGCCGGCTGACGGGTTGGTGCCTATTACCTTTAATGAATCAATATTAGGTAATCCGCTGCTGTTAGTTGCAACAATTCGAACAATATTATTCCCGCCTTTTAACGGAACGTTGGCGGAGTCAACTGTCCAGCTTGTCCACGAACCCGTAGATGGAAAACTAAAGCTGCCTACTGAAGATCCATTAACTACCACGCTAGCCGATCGTGTAGTAGCGCTTGCATATCGAGCGTCGAGGAGATAATTCCCATTAGAGGGAACGTTAAGTGCGTATTCAACTGCGGAACCGTTTTGGTTCTCGGTGTTGGCAAAGCCACTACCGGTATAGCCTGAGTTATTGTTATCTATCGATCCGTCCACACGGCAGAAGCCGGATGCATTTTCTTGGATTAAAAGTTCAGAGCCGCCGGAGCTAGAAGAGCTACTTGAACTTGTGGATGAAGAACTGGTAGAACTTGTTGAGCTAGAACTACTAGAGCTGCTTGAGCTAGTGCTAGAGCCTCCGCCCGAGCAGGTGGGCTCCACAAAGCTGCCATCGTGGCCACCTTGAAAACCAAAGGAGGCGCTTTGGCCGGGATTTAAATTACCATTCCAACCAATATTGCCGGCAGTTACGGTGTTTCCGTTTGTGCTTAATATTGCATTCCAGCCGCTGCTTACTTGAGGTGGCTCAGAAAAATTAATAGGAACCTGCCAAGAACCAACCTGTGAAGAGCCTGTGTTGGTTACATTAACATTAACGGTGTATCCGTTATTCCAAACATTGGTGTTAGAGATACTGCAAGTTACTTGAGCGTATAGATTGGTACTTCCCAGTACAAGTGGAAGTGCCAGCCAAGCCTTGGGGATTCGCAACATGATATTTACCTATATGTTATTTGTGTAGTTGTAGTAAGGTGTCAATTCTCGCAAAATGGGTATGACCAAAGTAATGATCAATAACCGTTGTTAAGCTAAAGATTGGACAGGCAGATTATTGGATTTGTGGCAAATCACTTCAAGGTATTGGTTATACCTTTTTGTTATTTTTGTCGATTATCGCTATTAAAGTTTCAAGAAGTAGAGTAGTTCACCGTGCAGGTGATCTTTTGTGCGGTTAGGCTGGCGTGAGCGTGAAAATAGAGCGGTAATTTACGGTTAATATTTTTTCTTACTTGCTAGTAATCTATATGCTGGAGCACCTATGTTTAGCTAAATTCGATTGCGAAAAAACCTTCTTGTGTGGGAGTCGAGCAAGTGTGGCGGGAGATCTCACTTATTGTATTATTATAATAGAGTAGGGTTGGTTGCCTGATTATTTCATAAGGTGTTACAGGACGAGCGAGCTTATATTGGTTAGTGCGTAGTCCCCAGGAATTTGATGGGATGAAAATTGGCGGCAGGTATGACTCTAACAACTTGTGCGGCAACCACACTGCCAAATAATTTGAAAGCCATATAATGAAACTGAATTAGTGGGAATTAGAGGCGCCAAAAAATTGTTGCTCGCGAAAGGGGGCATCTAGTTTGGTGTTACATAGCTTGTATAGCCTGCATCTTATTTTCGCGCAATATTCTAGGGGCGAATATTGGCAGCGGTTTAGACTAGCTAATATATTTGAAAATTTCGTTTTATTCCTTAAGTATTCAACTAGCGACTTTTTCAACCAGAGGGAGAGTGTAACTAGATTGGTTTATAAGCTCATACTGCATGTGGTTATTAAAAGTAAGTTATTAAAAATAATCTGCTAAAAACAAGTTACTAAAAATAATTTTCTAAAGGAATGGAAAGTGGTTTTTTAAAACTAATGTTTTTAGCCAATAACCAAAAAATTCGAGAAGTTTAGAAAAGGTACGAGAGCAAGTGATGCATTGGTTTAGTTGTATTAATTTTATTTAATTTAGTTAGCACCTAAGCACTTTTGTTAACGAGCAAAATAAGGATTATTTGGCTTGGTTTATAACTATGTATGGAGTAAAAAATGTTTAAGTATGCGCTATATGTTGTGGCCTTGGTGGCTGGCGTAGTGGTTAGCTTAGCAGCCTGCAGCAAGAGAGCTACGCAGCAAGTAGAGACTGAATTCTACGAGATTAATGAGCGGGGCGGAGATGATGGTCGCCTGCTACGCGTTGTGAATTTAAATAATCAGGGGGTTGGCTCTTTGCGCTGGGCGTTGGCGCAGACAGGTGCTAGAAAAATAATTTTCGATGTAGGGGGGGTGATAGATCTAGAAGAAAAATCGCTCAAGATTCGTGAAGCCCATGTGACAATCGCTGGAGAGACGGCCCCATCACCGGGTATCACCCTTATCAAGGGCGGACTAAGAATAGAAACCCACAATGTCAAAGTTTCGCACCTTATGATTAGGCCTGGTGACGCAGGGTACTCCAAAGGTCAAGGTTGGAAACCCGACGGCATAACTATATATGGCAGCAAAGCGAGGCATGTTGTTATTGATCATTGCTCGGTTACATGGGCTGTCGACGAAAATATCGCAGTATCTGGCCCAGCAGATAAGGGGGCAGAGGCTACCGCGGGTAAGGTTCTTATTCGCAATTCAATTATTGCCGAAGCGCTAAGCAATGCATCCCACCCAGAGGGGGAGCATTCTAAGGGCATACTCATACACAACAATGTGCAGCATGTAAGCTTGGTTAACAATTTGTTGGCTCACAATAGGCGAAGAAACCCTTATTTTAAGGCGGGTACAACGGGAATTGTAATTGGCAATATAATTTATAACCCAGGGAAACGTGCTATTCATATGTCTTCGGGCCGTGCTGATGCTAGCCTGCCAACACTGTCAATTACAGGGAATTTGTTTATTCCAGCAGCTAATACTTCCCCCAACCTTAGTTTGATAAGCAACTATGGAAAAATTTATTCGAGTGGAAACTTGGTGCAGGGGGAGAGCAGGCCGATAACTGATGGTAAAAGTATTTCATTGACTGCGCCGCCGCTACAGCAAGTAGGCATAAATTTAACCGATACAGGTACACAAAACGACTTTTGCCAAACCCTAAGCAACGCAGGTGCCCGCCCGTGGGACCCCGACCCGATTGATATTAGAATAAAAACACAACTTTTGGCTGGCGAAGGACGAATTATTGATAGCCAGAGCGAGGTTGGAGGCTACCCAATACATAACGTCAATAACAAAGAAACCGCTGAAGCAGGCTCTACGCAGGGGGATGGTATGTTGCAGTTTGATACTGAGTTATTGAGAAAAATACCAAACCTGTGTAGTGGCATGATGTAATAAATAGATGCTCTTACATGCAAGGCTAGAAACGGACCATTGTGCTACTGAGAGTGTACGGATTATGGAAATTTTGTGTTTGAAATAGGGCCTTATATTGGGTTTGTTTTACTCGCAATTACGCTTTAAGTTTTTGTGGAATAGTGTCCTTTATTGTCGATTGCAATAATTTTTATAGAGGCTTTTTACTTACCGCATAGGGGTTAGTTAAATGATTAAGATTATTCTGCTTATTTTTCTCTTTATATCAGCTTCGGCGTCCTCGCAGGTTTTATCAACGCAATTGGTAGACAGTTGGGGGTATGAAACAGTTCATAATACCAATTACTTGGACAGTTACTGTATAGGGTCTAAAGAGCCTGTTGACTGGCGATACCAAAGTATCCGCTCAAAGAACACGAGTGTAGAAATAGGGGATGCTTATTATAGGTATACGCTCGGTAGAGAGGTGTTTGCCACAGTTACTGATGCCGAGCGGCGTGTAATGGCAATCAATAACCCCAAAAATAGAAACTCGAAACAATCCAAGATGTGTGATATTCGAAAAGCCTTTCGGGATGGGAATGTGGTGTATTTTATACATACAGATGTGGGTGCTTTTCGTTCGGAAATGCATCGGCTATACGGTATGTTAATTGAGGCTAAGCAGCGCCGAGCGGATTAGGTGCCCACAACTTCTGATAGGTGTAATGTAAGTTATGAGTCTTGAACAGGAAATACTCAATTGGGATGGTAAATCTTCGGCTGACATAAGCGAAATTTACAGCCACTACAGTTGCGATAGTGATTTTACTATAACTCTCGTAGATTTTTGTAAACCTAAAGATTTACAGAAGGGCGCTACCTGGCTATTGAAAAAACATCTTGAACGAAATCATCGCTTAAGTACGGCTCAAATAGCGACTATTTACCAACTAGTTTCTAATTTAAATGGCTGGGAGGCAAAGCTGCACATATTGCAAAGTATGGCTTACATGCCTGTTGGTGAGAAGGAGAAGCAGGGGGTTGAAGTGTTTTTACGAAACTGCCTAATTAGCGATAATAAGTTTGTCCGAGCTTGGGCGTATAACGGTTTTTATGAGCTTGCACTTCAATACCCAGCGTATAAAACCGAAGTGAAAAAGTTTTTAGACATGGCGATGAAGGATGAAGCCGCATCGGTTAAGGCTAGAGTTCGAAATATATTGAAGCGCGGTTTTTGAGGCACGAGCGCTTTTACCTTTAAAGGCAGATCTAAAATTTGTATAGTTTTGTTGAAACTGGATAGTGGCAAATTTGGTATAAAAGATATTCTATATCAGAGGGGTAGGGCGTGGAGCTTCATCAAGTTGTTGGTGATTTAGTAAAAACATACATGAATTTGGCGCAAGCCTACGAAGCAGAATTCTCATTACTTACTGGCAAGCTACCAGGTAAGGATGGGGCGTACTCCCTTGATACGCTTTTAGATGAGGTTCATATCGGGTATTTGGCGTTTGAAGGTGATAACCCTATAGCTTTCGCGAATATATACCAAAGTGAAAATACATACGAAATATGCGAGTTTTACGTTGTTCCTGCTGCAAGAAAAAGAAAGCTAGGCTCGAAATTTATAGCCAGTATTTGGAAGTCTCATCCTGGCAGCTGGGAAGTAAAACAAATACAAGGCGCAGATTATGCGGTAAACTTTTGGCGCAGCGCCCTTACTTCTGAAGGGATTTTATATTCTGAGTGTGAATATGACGATACATACTGGGGAAAGGTAAATCGCCAAGTATTTGATGTTAGGTAGGGCGGGTAAGTCTAATGAATGATGTAACTACACAGCTCTCTGCAACAAGTTGGGATCATCTTTATTTTTATGGTTTAACTAAATCTCCGTTAAGTGAGGTAGGGTTAAATCAAAATATGGTACAAGCGTTAATAGGAATGGTGGGCGCTACAGCATCAGTGAGTACTGGTGCACTTATCAACCCTAAATATATGCTTAATCAGAAAGGTACTACACCTTGGTTAGCAATGTATGCCCTAGTTACTATGAAACAACCTGAGCTGCTAGATGAAGTATTTAATGGCGCGGCTGCCGCTTTTGTCCCAAATCAAGCTATAGAGCCTATATTTATAGATCATATTAATTGGCCAAGTGACATGTTGGCTAACTACGATATTGAGCTAGAAGGCTTTAATATTTTTATTTTACCTTTCATGGTGCCCAATACCTCCCGCTATAACCTAACGCTTTCGCAATCTATGAAAGCTCCTGATGGTAGTTTAGAAATATTTGGTGCTGGAAAGTTCGACGAAAATAAGCCCGAAGATGTGCTGGCTAGTATTCAAGACGCTTTAGTATTTATTAAAATGCATCGGCAGGATGTTTGGGGTAAGTAATCTCAATTTCTATTCGACCGGTCGAACTATTACCTTTTTCTGTTGGTGGGTAAACTTATGCTATGCCGTTATAAGTTCACATAAAAGTAATCTACCGCTAGGCCTCCAAAAAAATCAATTACCGCGCGGTAAATTTAGGCGCTTGTAAAGCGCGTACACTGCTTGTCGAAACTACTGCTGTCTACTCCTGACTAGAAGTGGTTTCTAAGTGTTGGCACTTCCTTTCTCGACATGTTTAACCGTCCGCTTTGTCTTCAATAACGTTCTGTGTGAAATTTACAAAGAACTTTGTAAATAATTCGGTAATTTTGTGCGCTGCACCTATGTTTTAGCGCATTTTTTACACTAATTGTCGTGTTTCTCCCTGTTTTTAAGTTGGCACAGCCGTTGCTAAATAACAATTGCCGTTCACTAAATATTTATTGAGGATTGTAATATGACAATTTTAAACAAAAGCTATCAACCCGTTCTTTCTGCTGGCAGTCTTGTTGGTGACAAAGTGATGAATGTAAATGGTGATGATCTAGGTAAAATTGAAGAGCTTATGTTCGATGTTGACACCGGTCGTATTGAATACGCTGTGCTTTCTTTCGGTGGTTTTTTAGGCTTGGGGGATAAGTACTTTGCGATTCCTTGGAGTGCAATGGAAGTGAATTTGGCAGAGAAATGTATGGTGCTTAACATTCCGAAAGAACGTTTAAAAAACGCAAAAGGTTTCGATAAAGATAACTGGCCAAATATGGCGGATCATACGTGGGCGGCAGAGCTTCGCAATCAGTACGGTTTATAAGCCTGAATACGCCGACTAGGCAAATCTGGTCGGCATTCCAACTAGATATTTAAAGGAGTTAATCATGGAAAATTTCGAATTAAATCAGCAAGAATTAACCTACGTAGCAGGATTGGGAACAGTTGGCTTAGTAGATGACATTGATGCGCTAGAAAGTTCTGATAGTTATCGCATGCAAGAGCGGCCAGCCAAATCTCATTGGTGGGATGATGTGGTTGTTAAGATTACCTATTAATGCAAAAGAGCATTAATAAAAAGGTAGTTCATTTTTTAGTCGTATATTTTAAAGATGTAGAAGCAGTTCGCACGTTACAGGCTTCTCTGTGTTATTGAATCACTGGCGGTACGAACAACCAGCCAGTGATTTTACTTCTTAGTTCGAGCCGTTTTTAACGTGTTGATCGAACCACTGTAATATTGCTTGATGAAATTCTTTCTTGTTCTCTTTATTTTTTATGCTGTGGCCCGCATTGGGGAAGAGCATAAGTTTATGGGGAATGCCTTCCTGCTTCAATTTTTCTGCCATATTGATAGAGTTCTCTGGCTGTACCTTGTTATCCTCTTCGCCGTGCATGAGTAAAACAGCCATATGCTTAGGCAATTTCTCTGGCCATTTTTGAGCTGATCTGTGAGTGAGTTCTGCTTCGCGATTTTGATAGTAGTTGGGTATCCACCTAGAAAGTACATTGTCCTCCATAATTGGGCGATAGGGGATTTCTTTGAATAAGTCGGTTGGGCCGCCAATTGTAACCAATGCGCGGATGCGATTTGTGTGTGTGGCTGCCAAGTAACCCATCATGGCGCCGCGGCTACCGCCTAGCATGCCTATGCGGCTACTATCGGCTTGTGGCATGGAGTCGATAATAGGCAGCAAGGCTAATACGTCGTTAACATCCTTCCCTCCAAACTCATCTGCTAAATAATTTTCTTGTGGCTTTTTACCTTCTCGTGCGCCACGGTACTGCGATGCAATTACAATATAGCCTGCATTTGCTAGAGGTAAAAACTGCGATACGATAAATTTAAAGGGCACCACACCACTTAAGGCATTACCGCCACGGTTTACAATAATGACTGGCCGTTTGGTTGTGTCTGCCGTTTTACTGTAAAGGTACACTCCACGCACGGCGTGCCCGTCTACATTGTAGGTAAACCATTGGCATTCAAACTTAGCTTGTATTTTGGTTAGCTTTGTTAGCTTATTCGGGTCGGTAGGGGCTGGGTCTTTGGAGAATGGAAAGTCGTAACACGAAACCTTTGTTTCTTCAATCGAGCTAAAAGTATTGTGGCTTGGTGTAGACATATGACTGCATGCCGTTAATAGGCTTAGTGCCGTAAGTATAAAAATTTGCTTCATTAGCTGGCCCTTCCTGTTATGCCGCTAGGCTCATATAGTATTTACAAAGTGCGCTGCAGCTTATCAGAGGCTTATACCTTGGGCTAGGCCTTAGCGTGTTGGGGTATGTTGCATAAGATATGCACGAATTTTTATATGATTTGATGGCTGCAAAACGGTAATAGCTAAGTTATTGGGGGTAGGTTTTGTTCGCACAATTTTAGGTTTATATAAGCACCACAGCGAAGAGGTGCCCTCAGCTTAATAGCCCCAATTACCCTATGGGCAGCACCCCTGTATTCACGGGGGTTTTTAATACAAACGATGAGTGCACTCCGCTAACGCCTTCGATGGTTGTGAGTGTATGCAGTAAAAAATGCTGGTAGGCATCCATATCTTTCACTATTACCTTCATTAAATAATCCGCAGATTGGCCCGCTATCAGGTGGCATTCCAATACTTCTGGGTGCAGGGCTATTTTGCGTTCGAAGTTTTCAAACCGCTCGGGGGTGTGTTTATCCATACCTACCTGAATAAACGCAATAAGCGTTAGGCCGAGTTTGCGCGCGTTTAGGTGGGCTCGGTAGCCTGCTATTAGGCCTAGCTCCTCTAAGTGGCGTACACGGCGTAAACAGGGGGATGGGGAGAGGTTAATTCTATCGGCTAATTCTTGATTGGATAGCCTGCCATCTTTTTGCAGTATGTCGAGTATCATTCGGTCGTACTTATCGAGTTCTGTGGTCATATGGCACCTAATGGCAATAATATTTCAATAATAGTTCTATATTGGGCATAAAATAGCACAAATAAATGTATTTGTGGTTTTTTGGCAATAATCTGCTGCGCCTTCTTACGTATACTAATTCCATGTTGATGCACGCGGTGTTGCAAACCAAGGTGAGGTGAAAGCCTACCTACTTAAGCCCTTACAAGGGGCTGCAACACAGGGGTTACCCATCCCTTAGTAGCAAGCACGCTACACAAGCACTCGCCTCACAAGGGCAAGCAAATTTAAGGCTTAAACAGAGCCTGTGATTGTGCCACCGCTTTGCATCCTTACTTTGTAGTTAGTTAATTCTTATTTGGAGCCTTTCCCATGCTTGCTCAGCCAGCGCAAAAATACCGTCCATTTAAAGGTGCACAGTTAGCCGATCGTCAATGGCCAAACCGCACTATAGAAAAACCGCCCATTTGGATGAGCACGGATTTGCGTGATGGTAATCAGGCGCTTATCGACCCCATGTCGGTGGAAACCAAGCTTACGTTTTTTAAAGAAATTGTCGCTATGAATTTTAAGGAGATCGAAATTGGGTTTCCTTCTGCATCCGATACCGATTTTCAGTTTACGCGCAGGCTTATTGACGAAGGGCACATTCCTGAAGATGTGACCATAGAGGTGCTTGTACAAGCGCGTAAAGAATTAATAGAGCGCACCGTAGAAAGTGTGCGCGGTGCAAAGCGGGTGATTATTCATATGTACAACCCCACTGCGCCTAGCTTTCGCTCTATTGTGTATAAAACCGATAAAGCCGGTGTTAAAAATATTGCGGTGCAAGGCACCAAGTGGGTGATGGAAGCCACAGCCAAGGCGCCTGAGGTGGAGTGGGTATACCAATATTCGCCAGAGGTTTTTTCTGGCACAGAAATAGAATTTTCCAAAGAAGTGGTGGATGCTGTAAGTGCAACATGGCAACCAACGCCAGAAAATAAAATGATTATTAATTTACCCGCAACCGTAGAAATGGGTACGCCCAATACCTACGCGGATCAAATTGAGTGGATGCACCGTTATATAGAGCGGCGCGATTCTATAGTGTTAAGTGTTCACCCGCATAACGATAGGGGTACAGCCGTTGCGGCTGCCGAATTAGCGGTAATGGCGGGCGCAGATAGGGTAGAGGGGTGTTTGTTTGGTAATGGCGAGCGCACCGGTAATGTGGATTTGGTTACCCTTGCGCTTAACCTTTATACGCAGGGTGTGCACCCAGGGTTAGATTTTTCTGATATAGATAAAGTGCGCAAACTTGTAGAAACCTGTAACCAAATACCTGTGCATCCGCGCCACCCATACGCCGGTGAACTTGTATTTACGGCGTTTTCTGGTTCGCATCAAGATGCGATTAAGAAAGGGTTTGCGCAACGAAAAGACGGCGAAATTTGGGAAGTACCTTACTTGCCAATAGACCCTAAAGATTTAAATCGCGATTATGATGCCGTGGTGCGTGTAAACAGCCAGTCTGGTAAAGGTGGCGTGAGCTTTTTACTTCAACAAAAGGCTGGTTTGGAATTGCCGCGCCGCTTACAAATAGAATTTAGTGGCATAGTGCAAAAAATTAATGATGAAACCGGTAAAGAAATGACCGCCGCGCAAATTGTGGATGTGTTTCAGCAAGAATATTTTGGAGCTACGCAAGGGTTTGAATATGTTGCGTGCCACGTATCAGACAGCAAAACTATTGCAGAAGGCATGCAGGTTGAGGTGGAGTTAGTTAAACAAGGTGAAGCGTTTACGGTTGTAGGTGAAGGCAGCGGCCCTATTGATGCCGCAGTAACGGCTATAAATAAAGTTGTACCTGCTGGAGTGAGCGTTGTGGATTATCACGAGCATGCAGTTAGGGAGGGGGCCGATGGTGAAGCAGTGTGTTATGTGGAGTTAAAGGTGGGTAATGGGCGGCCAGTGTTTGGGGTTGGGCGTCATAAGAATATTGTTGTTGCGGCGGTTAGGGCGATGGTGGGGGGGGTAAATCGAGCTAGCTAATTGTGAGTTGCTAATCGCTAGGAGCTAACTACTAGTGTAAGTACGAGCCGCTGATGGAATTTGAGTGTTCCAACAGCGGCAATTTTAGATCAGTTCGCTTCTGGCGTTTATGCCGCAGGTGTGTAGGGTTAGGCGGGAGATGGCGTTTTCGCCTGCTAGTTCGAATTCGAACATCCAGCCTTGTTTGTTTGCAATTCGGTCTACTAGGGCGAGGCCTAGGCCGAAGCCGCCGGTTTGCATTGTGTTTCTAATGTTGCCGTTTTCGGAGCCGTGGCCGAAGGCGGGGTTGTGATTGGTTATTTCTATACAGTTATCGTTGGTAGCTATTTTAATTTTACCGTCGTCGCAGTGTTGGAATGCGTTGCGAATAATATTGTCGAGCGAAATGTGCACAAGTACGGTTTCAATGGTAATGGGCTCGCTGGGTTTAAGTTCTAGCTGCACATCTATATTTTTTGAAGTGATAATACTTTTGTTATCGGCAATTAATTCTTTTATTAATTTGTTTATATCCGTTGGTGCCTTTTCGGGCGCTGTGTAGCGATCAACCGCTAGCCAAAGAATAGCCTCTGTGACGGACTTCATGCTATCGCCTGCGCGGCGAATGCGTTGTAGCAGGGGGTCTAGTTTGTTGTCGTTTATTTTGCGTTTGTATTCAATTACATCCATCGCATTGCGAATAATGGCAATGGGGGTACGCAATTCGTGGCTCGCGTTGCGCAGAAATTGCGATTCACGTTTGTTGTGCTCATGAATACGTTGCAAGGCGTCGTACAGGCTTTGCGCTACTTGGCCAATTTCGTCTTCGCGTAAATCGGTGGGTAAGTCGCTAGGGGGTTGGTCTTGATCTAGCTTTTCAATCCAGTTAGACAGGCTGCTTAGTGGCGAAATAGCGTGCAGCATAATTTGCCTAAAGAATAGCAGCAGTACAATTACGCCTACACCGCCTACTATAGAAAGAATGGTTAAGCGTCGCCATACGCCGCCTGCCTGCTCATCAGACACCGTAATGGTGTAGGTCATGTACAGTTTTTGGTCGGTATTTACTAAGTCTTCAATAATTAAATGGTAATGCGACTCTGTATCGGTGTGTTTCATGTAGCGATACATAATATTGTCGGAAGAGCGCGGCCATATATCCCATTTATCTTCCGGAAATACATTTTTAACTTCTTCGGGCACGTTTTCTGCGCCCACGTAACCATTTAGCGAGTGGGAGCGGGGTACAGGGGTGTTAGGGTTTTCTGCGTGGGCTTTTACGAAGTTACTCGATTCTTGTCTAAGAATAGAGTGCGTAGCTTCGGTAAGCCCAGACCGATAAAGCTCGGCCAGTAGTGATGTATAAAAGGACACCATTAGAATGGAAAAGATTGCGATAATTTTGCCTACGCGAACCTTTAACGACTGCTCACCCAGACTATTCATCGCGCAGTGCTACACCTACTCCACGCAACGTATGAATGAGCGCTTTATCAAATGGTTTGTCTACTAATTTACGCAATGTATACATATGCGACTTGAGTGCTTCAGAATCGGGTGGGCTATCTTTCCACAATACGTTTTCTAGCTCTTGGCGAGACATAACCCGTGGGCTAGCTTGCATAAGCGCGATGAGTAGTTTCCAGCAAGCGGGGGAGAGGTCTATTTGTTGGCCCGCGCGGCAAACCTGATGGTTTTCTAAGTGGGCTTCTAAATCTGCAACAGTAAGCGTTGTACTGCTATGCGATTTGCGTTTGCTTAACGCCTTTAGGCGGGCAGCAAGTTCGGGCAAATCGAAAGGTTTAACAAGGTAATCATCTGCGCCTGCTTCAAAGCCCGAGAGCTTGTCTTCTAGGGTGTCGCGGGCAGTGAGCATAATAATGGGGGCGTTGTTGCCCTGTGCGCGAATTTTTTCGCAAAGGGTAATACCGTCTAAACCTGGCATCATAATATCCAACACCATTGCGTCGTAGGTATTGTCTTGCAGTAACTGAAAGGCATGGTCGCCACGGTGCGCGTAATCGCAGTCAAAGCCTTGCAGCTCTAAGTAGTCGAGTACTGTTGCGGCGAGGTCTCGGTTATCTTCAACAAGCAGAATTAGCATCATAGTTTACGGGCTAAATAATGGGCAGACAGTATATATCAGCGGCGCTGACACTGTTGACTTTGTGTTTACGTTATTTGCCTTTAGTTTAGCGTATTTTACATGCGAGAAAACCCCCTAATAGAGGGGGCGCTAAGAGGGATAGAGCGGGGGTTGGCTGCTATTTAGTGGCAATATTGCCGCAGGCTTGGTTAGCCGGTACGGCTATATCCATAAGTTTTGGATCGGGCAAATTAAGTTTTGCCATAAGTTCTGCGTAGGCTTCGGCTGTTTGGGGTTTTAAGCGTGGGTTAAATAATTTCTCTTCGTTTATGGTAGAAATTGTCCAGCCTTTGTAATCGTGCCCGGGGTAAACGTAAGTGTTGTCGCCCAATGCTAGCAGTCTATTCAAGCTATTAAATTGCTCTTTGGCATTGCCGTTCTGAAAATCTGTTCTGCCTGTGCCGCGAATCAATAGTGTGTCGCCTGTAAATAGCATTTTATGGCCGTCGTGATCTACCAAAAAACTGTAGGAGTCATCTGTGTGGCCTGGTGTGTAGAGCGCTTCTATTGCTATTTCGCCTACGCGTAAAATTTGTTTATCGCTAAAACGGCTTGATGCGCATTCTGAGTGAGATTGTTCGCCAAGCATCGTGTGGCATTGGGTTTGCTCTCGCAATTTACCTAGTGCAGTTATGTGGTCTGCGTGGGTATGGGTATCCAGTGCTAATTTAAGCGTAAGCCCAAGCTCGTTTATAAGTTGTAGGTAGGCATCGGTGTTTTCAAGTACTGGGTCGATAATAGCCGCTTCGCCTGTTTTTGAGTCGGCTATTAAATAGGTGTAAGTGGACGATTCTTTGTCAAAAAGCTGGCGAAAAATCATAATAAGACTCCCACAGTAATAAATGTAATAGGGGTTACTTTAGTATTGAAATAACCGAAACAAGCACTAAAGCTACCGAAAATATTTTTTGTAAAAGCGGGCCTGCAATGGCGCGACTAATACGTTGGCTAATAAACATAGCGGTTAAACTTGCACCACTTAGTTTTATAAAATTAAGCCAGTCAAATGTTTGATTGTTGCTGTATTCCAACACTAAATGGCTTGCAAAACCGCTAGAGCTTACCGCGGCAATTATTGCTAACGAAGTGGCCACCGCATTACGCATTGCTATTTGGCTTAAAAACAGCAGTAGAGGGATAATTAAAAAACCACCACCCACGCCAAACAAACCTGAAGCAAAGCCTATAGCTAAACCACCAACCCCTAACCCAGAAATACATTTAGGCCGCAATAGAAACTGGCCGGTAGGGCTTAATTTGCAAGCCATAGTCGCCGGGGTTGTTAAATCGCTATCACCATCGTTGGCCCTTACGCTTGTTGTTTCTTCTGGGCGACGGTTGGCTTGTATCCACATGCGTACGGCAATAAGCACTGCAACACAAGTAAAGCCTGCTAGTAAAACGTGCGGCGTAAATAGCGTAGAAGCCCATTTGCCAAGCGGCGCGGTTAACGCACCCGACGCGGCCAATATAATCGCGGGTGTCCACAGGATGCCGCTATTTTTGCGGTTAATACTTTGCGAGGCTGTGGCATACAACGCTGTTACAGCAACGGCGCCAAGTGCCATGCCCATAGCATCGCTTGGGTTCATTGGTGTGGCTAAGAGCAAAAGTGGTACGGCAAATATAGACCCGCCAGCCCCTGTTAAACCTAAAACTAAGCCAATGATTAAGCCAACAACTACTTCTATCATGCTTACGCCGCGCTCGAGCAGCTGCTGGCTTTATTCCACGGTAAGCGTGCAAGAATCATTGCCATACCGCAGGTATCTGTTACGCCTGCAAAAGTTAGCCCAGCTCCTACAAAACCCGACAAATAATAAAAGTAGGCGTTAACTAAGCTACCCAGTGCCACGCCGGTCATTACAAGTATGCCGGCGGCAATCCGTACTTGCCGCTCGAGTGAAATAACATTGCGTGAGCCTCTATGCACTTTTGCGCCGGCACTTTTAACAGCGTTCATTCCGCCTTCAATAATAACGAACTGGCAGTTGGCCGTATCTGCTAATTTTTCTACAGCCATTTCTGCGCGCTTGCCGCTTTGGCACATTAAGTAAATGTGGTCGCAGGGCTGATTGTTTTGATTAAGTGTATTTAACAATGCGTCGAAACTGCTGCCGTTTAATTCTTGTAAGGGCAGTGGGTGACAAGGTTGTAATTTCTCGCTTTCTATCTCTGCGTGGGTGCGCACATCTACAATGGTAAGGTTGCTATTGTTGTTAAATTTATTAACAAAATCTGCTGCACTAATACGTGTTACGTTTTTCATGGTGTACCTCTAATGTAATTACTCTGGGCAATAAATAGACTTAAGAGTAAGAATAATCTTAAGTGCGTTATCACCGTTTAATTTATAAAACACGGTTAGACCTTCTTTGCGTGTAGCTACAATATCGGCCGATCGCAATCGCGCTAAGTGTTGTGATAATGCCGATTGGCTTAAGGGTATTTGTGCATTTAATTCGCTTACGCTTAGCTCTTGATCGCCTAAACAGCAACAAATCATTAGCCGGTTTTCATTTGCTAATTCTTTAAGTAGCTTTGCGGCATTGGCTGCGTGCTCGGCAAGTTGCTCTATTTGCTTCATTAGCGGCTTCCTCTGTCTATGTGGTCACTATATATTAGTGAGTTCTAAATTAGCAAGTGCTAAACTAGTTTTTGTGGTTATATAAAATTAAGCAGTAATGGTTTTAAGGCATATTACTCACGTATGGTTTAGCATGTGGCAGGTATACTGTGGCCACATACCAATACTTGTGAGGAGCAATATGAAGAAAATACGTTGGGGCATAGTAAGTACTGCTAAAATTGCCCGCGAATGGTTAATACCCGCGCTACATGCTTCGCAGCACGCCGAGGTGGTAGCAGTGGCTTCGCGCGATTTAGCCAAGGCAGAGGCCTTTGCCGAAAAAGCGGGTATTCCTAAAGCTTACGGTAGCTACGAATCACTATTAGCAGACCCAAATGTGGATGCTATTTATAACCCCTTACCAAACGACCAGCATGTACCGGTGAGTATGCAAGCTATAAAGGCGGGTAAGCACGTGTTGTGCGAAAAGCCGCTTGGTATGGATGCAGCCAACATACAGCCGCTACTAGAGCTTGCCGCTGCCAACCCGCAGTTAGTGGTTATGGAAGCCTTTATGTACCGTTTTCACCCGCAATGGGTAAAAGTGCGGGAAATAATAGAACGTGGTGACTTAGGGCAAATAAACGCCGTAGAAGCCGATTTTACTTATTTTAATCGCGATGAAAATAATGTGCGCAATAAGCCGGGCATAGGTGGCGGAGGCTTGTTAGATATAGGCTGTTACTGTATTTCCGCTGCGCGTTTTATATTTGGGCGCGAGCCAAAACGTGTAACAGGCATGTTAGATATAGACCCGCAGTTTGGTGTAGACCGGCATGCAACAGGTTTGCTTGATTTTGGCCCGGGCATGGCAACGTTTTACTGCTCTACACAAAGTGATTCGTCGCAGTGGGTAAAAATATCGGGTGAGAAGGGTAGTTTAATCGTAGAAAACCCATTCTATCGCCGCGATATGCCATCACGGTTATTGTTGCGCAATGGCGATACCGATAAAGAAATTGTAGTTGGGCATTACAACCATTATGTGCAGCAAGTAGATGCTTTTTGCACAGCAATTAATGAGAGCTTGCCAGCACCCACCCCCTTAAGCGATGCGTTAGGCAACATTAAAGTTATTGATGCAGTGTTTAAAGCGGCTGAAACGGGCACTTGGGTTGATGTTTAATTGAGGTGTGGGTGAGGTTTAGTTGATATGTAGTTAACCTGCTTAATGCCTTTAATTATGTTTAATACGGTGAAAATACTTTATGGATGTAAATATTCTTATCACGTTAACTGAAGCTTACGCAGGGCAAGCAACAGAAATATTTAATATGTTTCTAACCGTGCTGTTTGCTTCTTTTGGCTTTGCTGCTGCTATGCCTTTGCGCGATATAGGCAAAAAAAGAGTGTGGCTTGGTTTTCAGTTTAGCTCTGCTTCGGCATTAATGGGGCTAGCGTTATTAGCTTTTTACTTAATTAGCTTTCGCGAATTTTACTTCGCGATGACAAAAGCAAATGGCTTGTTGCTAGAAATAGGTGCCGTAATGCAAGAAGCTGGCTACTCGCAAAAGGTATTGAATATATTAAAACCCAGCGCAAATGGTAACGGCCAAACAAGTTGGCCTGCCGTTGGTTATGGGGTGGGGGCGTTTGCAGGGTTAATCGTATTTATGTGGCTTACGAATGTTAAACGGCCTGCTAAAACTTAAGAAACCTCTGAATAACCCCAATCGCTTCGTTGTTCTTGTTGCTAAGGACTAAGGACTAAGGGCTAAGGCCATTAGCTGGGAAGAACGCCTTGCGGCTGATCGTTTTGGTTCTCGCAAAAAGCCATTGGGGTTAATCAGAGGTTCCTTAACGTTATTACTACTTAGTGTTGTTAGTACCTTATTGAAAGCCGATAAAGAAATTTATCGGCTTTTTTTGTGATTAATTTTTTCAGAAATAGATTTAAAAATAGTTGTGTGGCGCCGTAATCATTTATGAGGCTGATGTTTTTGCTTGCGGGCCACAATAATCTGTGAAAATTCACGAAAGCACAGTAGTAAACTTGACACACTTTGCGCTGCTAGGTACGTTGATTGCGCACGTATGCATTGATGGCTGAAGCCGTTACTTAAATCGTACAGCTGCAGCTATTCGTCGTTCAAAGGGTACAAGGAGAAAGTTATGAAGACGTTGAATAATCAAAAAACACCTCGCCTAAAAAGTTTTCATCGCAAAAAAATATCTACTATTGTTGGGCTAGTGTGTGGCTCGCTGTTAGTTAGCGATATAGCTGCCGCGCAAGAAAAGCCTGCAGGGCCAATAGAAGAAGTTTACATTGTAGGCAGTCGCGCGCTGGGCCGCACCGCAGAGGATTTGCCGGTGCCCGTAGACGTACTAAGTGCAGATAGCCTAGAAAAAACAGGTCAGACGGAAGTAGGGCGCATGCTACAAATGACAGCCCCTTCGTTTAATTTTTCTAGCTCTTCTGTGAGTGATGGCACCGATGCATTGCGCCCAGCCACCTTGCGTGGTTTAGGGCCAGATCAAACCCTTGTGCTCATTAACGGCAAGCGTCGCCACCAAGCATCGCTTATTCATATTAATACCTCTGTTGGTCGCGGTACGGCAGGTACCGACTTAAATGCTATTCCTGCGGCATCTATTCAGCGTATTGAAGTGCTGCGCGATGGTGCCGCTGCTCAGTACGGTTCAGATGCCATTGCGGGCATTATTAATATAGTGCTTAAAGACGATAATGAGGCGGGTTCTGTGTCGGCGTCCTATGGCCAATATTACGAAGGTGATGGGCAAACACTAAATTTAAATGCTAACAAAGGGTTTAATTTGGGTGATACTGGTTATTTAAATATAACGGGTAATTTTCGCGATAGAGGCAACACAAACCGCGCGGCGCCTCAAGCAGGGTGTTTGTATGGCGGCTGTGAAGATACCGACGATAACGGTTATTTAGAGCCTGCACCTGGTAACGAAGCGCTGGAGGTAAGTGGGCCAGCACGTAATGGCTTTCGTATTGGCGATGCAGATTCTCAGCAGGTCGCGTTGGTGTTAAATGCGGGTATGGAGCTAGGAGCCGGTGAGCTTTATGGTTTTATTACTTACTCGCAAAGGGAGAATGAATCTGGTGCTTTTTATCGAAACCCCACCGGTTCAAATGGTGTAGATAACGCACTCTTAACCGATGGTTTAAACCCTGCCGATACCGACGGTTTTTTACCACTTATTTATTCTGAAATTGGCGACCTTTCGTTCAATATAGGTTATACGCTAGAGTTTGATAACGATGCATCGCTAGATTTATCTTACACGCGCGGTGCAAACCAAATAGATTACACAACCAAAAACAGTGCTAACTACTCATATGCAAATTACTTGCAGTTTGATGAAGGCTTATCCGATTCGGAAATTCGCTCGCAAATACCAAGAGAAGCGTACGCTTATGGTTTGGAGCTTTCGCTAGAAACTATAAACCTTAACTTTACCAAACAATTTTCGCGTTTTAACCTTGCCGCAGGGGCAGAGGTGCGCACAGACGAATTTAAAATTAAAGCCGGTGACGAGTATTCTTACCGCGATTACGATACAGACCCAGATACCGGTGATGCGTTATATGCGCAAGATGCCGGTGGCAGTATTCAAGGTTTTAACGGTATTTCGCCCGAATCTGAGGTGAGTGAGTCGCGCAATGTTATGTCACTGTATGTAGATGGTGAATACGAGGCGACTGACGACTGGATAGTAAGTGCCGCCATGCGTTTTGATGAGTACGATGGCTTCGGCAATACCATAAACTACAAGCTTGCAAGTAAATACACTTTAACCGATAGCTTTACCGTACGCGGTTCGTTAAGCACTGGCTTTAGGGCCCCCTCCATGCAGCAGTTGTACTTTAACAACATTAGCACCCAAATACGTGACGCAGGCGCCGTAACCGTTGGTACCTTCCGCAATGATAGCCCTGCGGTGCGCGCCCTAGGTGTACCAGAACTAAAAGAGGAGGAGTCCACCAATATGAGTATTGGCTTTATTGCCAGTATTACACCCGAGTGGAATATTACGGCAGATTTCTACTCGATTAAAATCGACGACCGAATTGCTATAAGTAACCAGCTTTCTGCAGAAAACGACCCTGGTGACGGCGCACTGACTGCAGCGTTAGAAGAATCCGGTGCGGCAGCGGCACAATTCTTTTTAAACGGGGCTAATACAGAAACGACGGGTGTGGATATTGTATCTACATATAGCGGAATCGACTTTTTAAGCGGTAACCTAGATATAACCTTTGCAGCCAACTTTACCGAAACGGAAGTAACCAGTATTTATGTGCCTAGCTCCGGTGCACTGGCTGCAGTAAACCCAAGTGTAGTGTTTAGTGCGCAAGATATATCTATAGTTGAAGAGTGGCAGCCAAAAGATAGAATCATTTTAAGCGGTGATTATATGATTGGCGATATCTCGGTAAACCTTGCCTTTAATCGCTACGGCGAATACACCGTGCTAGATACTACCTCGCAAACTTATGGTTCGGAATGGTTAACCGATGTACGCATTGGCTATGCTATTTCAGATAATATGGACATTTATTTTATGGCCAATAATTTATTTGATGTAACGCCAGAGGAAACCACCAACACTGGCACGCGCGGAGGTTTGTTTGAATCTGCGCCGGGTGCAGAAGACATGGCAAGCGATACGGTATTCCGCTATTCACGCAGAAGTGCGCCGTTTGGTTTTAATGGCGGCTTTTACTCAGCGGGTATTAATTACCGTTTTTAGTGGGGCGGTACACAGAGTTGCTAATTGGTAAATAACTAGCAGCTAGTTTTTGAAGCACAATAAAAAGCGAACCTATTTCTAGGTTCGCTTTTTTATATTTAACTAATTAATGCTTAGTAGGTGTAGCGCAAGCCCAACGAGAAGGTGCGGCTGTAGATAGCGTTGCCTAAGTTGTTGGTTTGTGGGTTTTCGTAATAGCTTTGGAAAACCTCATCGGTTAAGTTGGTTGCATCAAACGTTAGCATTAAATCGTCGGTTACGTCGTAACTCAACTGCAAATCCATGCTCTTTTCTGGCTTGCGGTATACGCCTAGTGGGTTGGCGAATACGGCGGCTTCGTAATTATTTAAGAAATTATCGCGGGCAAGAAACGATAAGCGCGCGCTAAATTTCTCTTTTTCGTACGCAACCACAACACTATAAGAATTATCTGAAACACCAAACATAGAGCGAGTTAAGTATTTTTCTAGCTCGCCATCTGCGCCAAACACGGGTACATCTTGCGAGGAATCTAGCATGGTGTAACTTGCTTGTACGCCTAAGCCATCTAATGCATTGGGTAAATTATCGGGGAAATAAACCAAGCCCAATTCTAACCCGTTTAGCTCACCGTTAGATGCGTTATCTGGCAGGCTTAAAATGTAATCAGATGCTTCGGTATCGTCTGGCCCTTGGTAACTTACACGTTGGCGAGAATCGAATACAAAGCCTTCTATATTGCGTTGGAACAAGGTGCCGTATAGGGCGCTGCCCTCGGCAAAATACCACTCTAGCGATAAATCCAAGTTAACCGATTCAACGGGTTTAAGGTCTGGGTTACCACCGGTGGCAG